>JAUXGZ010000014.1 GCA_030621785.1 Gammaproteobacteria bacterium
TCGATCGCCAGCATAATCTGGGTCAGGTCACTCATGGCGCCCAGCAACATAAACTCATCGACGTCCGCGGCTTCTGCCTTTATGTACCGATCAAGATTCGTCGTTGACGGCAATGTGCCCGCATTGACGTTTCCATTGAGCCCCAGCGACCCAAGCAATTCGGTTTTTGCTGCATTATCACTGAACATCGACAACGCAGGTTCCAGCAGGTCCAGCAAGACCTCGAACAGTGTCTGGAAAAAGTCCTTGTCCTGATTGTTTTCAGCCATAAGCCTGTGTCACCCGGGCAACCTGGGACGAACAGCAGCCGGACCATTCGCCACCAGTGACGCCTCATGTTTGATATGCGTTCCCGGATTTTCATCCGGGCCGGTTCTCGTCCCCTTTACGAACAGGAAGTCATGCTTCACCTGCCACTCACCACTACCGGATTCCTTCTCGAACCTCAGTATGCCGATATTGGAAGGCCATACCATTCTTCGGTGTACACCGCTGAAAAAGGTCTCCTGGTGGTGTTGTACGACCTTCTTGTAGCCTTCCCGCATGGAAGCATCATTTTCCGGGTCGAGATCTGCAGGAAAAGGATTCGGGGTACGCACAGAGTTATCGCTTATCATATTCAGGCGCCAGCGGTAATCCGGCTGTCGGTTGACGGTCGCACCGACCTGCCAGCCGGCAACCGGTATCACTGCCGGGTTCTGCCTTAAGCGCTGTCTGTTCCGGATGCTGACTTCGCCGTTAACCGACAGCACCCTGTTTTTCCAACCCAGCTTTTCAAGCCGGTCGCCAATACCGGTTATCAGCTTTTGTGCAATGGCCGAGCGATACAGGTGAATCACGCCAAATTCCTCGTTCTTCAGCGCACTCGAAGTGAACTGCACCAGCCTGGCTGCAGGTGTGTTTGCACTTCCCTGCCAGTAATCCAGCATGGAGGAAAACCCGTAGTGCACATCGCCTGACAGGATGATGACCCGCTTGAGCTTGCTCATTCGCTCGACCAGAGCCTCAAACGCTTTGGGACTCATTCCCCAGGCTTCATAATCCCGCTTCAGCATCCCGGCCAGAAATCCCGGGTTACGCCCCGTGGTTGAACTGATACCGGTTACCGCTGCTGCGGCAGGTTGTATCAACTCCTCGAAACTGGAAATACCCAGCACCGGCGCCGGAGAAATAATGAACGTAAAGGGGGCGTCTCCACCCGGTATGCTGCCCGGAATCTGCTCTTCGAGCGCGGCCTCGTTCAGCAGTCCCGGAGGACTGTTGAGAGACTCATATTCCCGCCGGGTCCTGGTGTCCAGGACAAAGGCCTTCGACGGACCACTATTGACCGTGTAGTGCCACTTTACCGTCGCGGCCTGGTCGCCCAGACCGAGCATGCGTTCCACAGACTCGTTCACGGCGTCCCGGTCGCTCGAGGAAAAACTATCGGAAAGACGGAAAAAGGCATAATCCTGAATTTTCCGGAGTAGCTGTGTTCGTGGTGTCGGGCTATCTCCCCCCCGCGGTTCAATCGCAACATACTCGTCCGGCACATTGCCCCAGTCCTGGAAAACGGCATAGGCCATCATCCCGTTGCGAATAATATCCCTGCCTAATGGCCTGGACAGCACGTGATTTTTCCATCGCTGTGACAGAAACCAGTCATCGGTTATTTCGTGATCATCGAAAATCATGTAGCTGGGAATATTCGCCAGTACCCGGCTGACTTTTGGCAGTGTCCGCGTGAACTCCGCCATTTCCTTCAGGTCATTTTTCAGCCGGGTACGGATTTTTTCCAGCCACTTGTCAAACCGTTCCTGCTGTTTGGCCGGTGACTTCACTGTCACCGGTTTCAACTCATACCTGGCTTTGGATTCAGCGTCAAAATGCAACTTGAACAGAGGTGAGCGCACCCCTTCCCGGTCTTCGTAGATTGACTTCAGATTCGGGTCGTGCTCTACAGCGGTAGAGTCCAGCAAATTCGATGCTTCACGGGCCAGCACTGAATCCTTGTTGTCTTCCTGGATTTTTCCCAATATCCCGATCAGTTCCGGATGCCAGGATCGCAGGCTCCAGTAGTTAAGATACAGGGCACAAAACTCGCCGAAACTGATAACGTGATTACTCGCACTGCCGCTGCTGAAGCCGGCATTTTCAGTCAACAATCGCTGCCTGAGGTAGGGGGGGAAATTTATAATATCCGCTTCTACTTCTTTTATTTTACCGTTAGATCTTTTTATTTTTACCGTTTCATCCAGCCCGATAGAGTTGCCGCTATGAACACCAATCAAGCGCAGTAGCGGTCCAGGAACATCATCCGCATACACCTGGTCCCCGGTAAGAAACAGTTGCTGGGGTCTTGTTTCCAGTTTGGTACGATTATCCCCGATGACCTTGTCCAGGTAAGCCAGTGCATCCGGTCCATGGCCATGCATTTTCCTGCAGGATGCCTGGGCGATGATCAGTTCGGCCGGATCGTCACCGGGCAGGACAAACGTTGGTAACGTGTTTTTGTCATACCCGAGTGGCTCCTGTTTAACCCCGAGATGTTTATCGGACAACAGACCATCCGTTTTCAGGTCGCCTCTGGAACCGGGGGCATCCATATCTTCAAACTGCACGTTATAACTGTAGATTTTTTTCGATTGTAGCGCTGGCGACTTGAATTTTGCCGTCACCACGGCTATCCAGAGATTTTTTCCGAACTGGACCGTTGTAGCTTCCGCAGGAATATCAGGGTCCGTTTCCACCTCCACCGGACTGCCGGAGGTTTTGGGGAATTTCCCGGCAACGGAGGCGTTCATTTTAATGCCATCACCGGCATATATTCTCAGGATCAGGTGTACATTTTTTGTACAGGCTATCCAGACCGATACACTATCCTTATCCACACGCCTTAGAATGGGTCCAGCAATAATGTTGGGCAAGGACATACGGACTCAGGCGCTCCATGTGTTTGTTTACGTCTTTCCTGACGATTTATTGTTACCGGAAGCACATCTGCACGAGGCTCCCTTCTGTTTAGGTATAGCAGAGAATTTTCAGAGTGCAACTGCGAATACGCCACCGGCTAAAGCCGGCGGCTTCGGGTTACGGCTAAAGGCTGGATCGGGGACTATAAAACGCAGACCATCCAGCCCGGCGTTATTGCCCCGGGTACTTCGTCCCTGATCACTTGAGCTCTTCTTCCGCAGCAGCCAGCATTTCAAACTCTTCTTCTGCAGTTTTGGCCACCAGGTGGTTTCTGCTGTACAGAAAATAATAGGCCGCAATAATTGCGAACAGAGCCAGCGTGTAATAAAACGCGCGGACATCGTAAGCATACACGCCCGTCAGCGCGATCAGTGACAATACCAGTGCGATACCCGAGGTTAACATTCCGCCGGGAGTCCTGTACGGGCGGTTCATATTGGGATGCTTGATCCGCAGCAGGATGTGGCTCAATGCCATCAGTGCATATGAAATCGTGGCACCGACCACTGCCATCGACAACATCAGGTCACCCTCACCGGAAAGCGAAGCCAGAAAACCCACCACACCGGGAACAATAAGCGCCCAGGCAGGCACGTGTTTTTTGCTGGTCAGGGATAAAAATTTTGGCAGATATCCGCCTCTTGACAGCGCGAACACCAGCCGACTGTAACCATAGATGATAGAGAAGAACGAGGCAATCAGGCCCGTCAGTCCCAGCACGTTCACGGTCGTTGCCAATGTACTGTTGCCCGCAGCATTAAGGGCATCTACCAACGGTACACCACTTGCGCCAATCATTTCAGCCCCCCCTACCCCCGGCAGGAGAAAAACCACCAGTACTGCGGTAAAAAGCAGAAACAGCATTGCACCGATGATGCCTTTGGGTACATCTTTGGCAGGATCCTTGGCTTCCTCCGCCGCTAACGGCACACCTTCAACCGCCAGAAACAGCCACATACCAAACGGTAGTGCAGCCCACACCCCGTGATAACCCTTGGGCAGGAACTCAGAAGCCCCCGCCAACTCCTCGCTGACCGGGATATTGAACAGGTTGGCGCTGTCAAAATGGGGCATCAATCCTACTGCCGTTGCCAGGATGGCCACAACGGCAAGCCCGGTAATCACCATCATGACCTTTAACGCTTCCCCGACACCGACCAGATGGATGCCGACAAAAACAGCGTAGAAGATCAGGTAAACCATGGGACCATTGAATCCAAGCAATTCGTCAACAGCCATGCCAATGAAGATTACAATAGCCGCAGGCGCCAGCATGTATTCGAGCAACACGGCCACCCCGGTCAGGAATCCCCCGGTTGGCCCCATCACCTGGCGTGCGAAACTGTAGCCGCCACCAGCCGCCGGAATCGCGGCGGACATTTCCGCCAGCGATAACACCAGCGTCAGATACATCAGCGCCATAAGGCCGGCCGCGATCAGAAAGCCGCCCCAGCCCGCCACGCCGATGCCAAAGTTCCAGCCGGCAAAATCGCCGGAGATAACATAGGATACGCCCAGCCCGGCCAGCAGAAACCAGCCGGCCGAGCCTCTTTTTAACTGGCGTTTGGCAAGGTAGTCCCTGTCGACATGATGTACAGATGCATCCTTACTTCGTTTTGCAAGGTGTTCGCTATCCAGAGAGTCTTCGGACATTTTCAAATCCTCTTGTTGCACACTGCATTTACCGGCTTATCTGACTGACCAGCCTTGCCAGATCCTGGTGAAAATCAACTTATGGATGATACCTGCTCAATGCTCCTGCCTGCTATTTCTATAAAAATGATAAATCGGGTTGATCATCATGGTAGTCACCCAGCTTGCGCTGCAACTGTATCAATGCACTGCGCAGCGCCTCCTCGAGTGTTGGGTGATAGAACGGCTGCCGCAGGGCATCATCAACGGAGAACCCGGCCGACAACCATGCGGCCACGATATGCGCCAGGTGTTCCGCTTGCGGAGACACCAGTTCAGCCCCCATCAGCTTACCCGAGGAGCATGCGTATAAACGTAGCACACCATCGCCCCCACCGCTGAGCACCACCCTGCCCTGCTGTGCCAACGACACTTCGGCGATCAATGCGGAGTGGATATCCAGCTCGGCATAACTCATCCCCACACAGGCCAGTTGCGGTCGGGTGAAAGTGATTTGCAAAGGCACGCGCCGCTGATAATGGCGGACCCGTGGATAGTTCAGGGCATTTATCGCGGCAATCTGCCCTTCATCAACGGCCTCATGCAGCAAGGCTCGCTGCCCCGTGCAGTCTCCGGCCACAAATATTGGTAAATTACCCAGCTGCAGACTGTGCGCGTCGATATGGTTGGCGCGCAACAACGAATCCAGCCCGATGTCGTCCAGATTTGTAGTACGACCGGCGGACAACAACACCTGCCCGGGCGTAATACACTGATCTGCGTAGCGCACTTCCAGGCGACCAGCCCGTTGTTGCAGGACCGGATGGTGACCCAGGGACACATCCATGCTCTGACCCAGGCTGGTACAGGCCTCACGAATAGCGGCAGGATCCGTCAAACAGCCGAGACGTTGCTGCAAATCGACGCCCCACACCTTCGCCCCCAGAATCCCGCAGGCTTGCCCCAGTTCCAGGCCGACACTGCCCAGACCAACGACAGCCAGTTCGGCAGGAATGGCATCCAGTTCAAAAAAACTTTCGCTATTCAACAGTAGCTGCGACAGATTCTGAAGAGAACCGGGGAGCGAGGGCCTGGAGCCGGTCGCAAGAATGATGCTACGTGCCTGGATGCGTTCACCCGCAACCTCGAGTGTGTCGGCGTCCAGAAACCGGGCATACCCCTGCAGAAATTTCCCGGGACCGAACTGCAGGACCTGGTCACGCAAGCCGTTACTGAAGTGATCACGCAGACGTCGCACCTCCTGCATAACGACCCCGCCATCGACGGCCGAATTACAATCGCAGCCGAGTACACCGCGCTTTTTAAGGGATAACGCACCCGCATAACGCCCTGCGATTTCCACCAGTGCCTTGGATGGCATACAACCCACCCGGGCGCAGGTCGTACCCAGTGGACCGCCATCGATCAGTACGACATCGGCTTTGTGCTTGCGAAGCAGCTTGAACGCACTGATACCGGCAGAGCCGGCACCAATAATCGCTATATCTACGGAGTGCTGTGGCATGTGTCAGATCTTGTCCCGTAATATTTCCTGGCACGGTTGCGGTATCACAACCTTGTCCACCAACAAGCCCTTGTCCCGGATGAAATCGGCAGCCGCGTCGATCGCAGCGTTAACCGCCGCGACGTCCCCGGTCAGGGTCATATAACCCTTGCCACCGATTGCCATGGCGAGATGGATCTCCATCAGCTGGATATTGGCGGCTTTCACCGCTGCATCGGCAGCTTCAATGATGCTCGCGACCGAAAAGGTCTCGAGGATACCCAGGGCTCCAGTGGTCTCGATTACGCGGGTACCACTGATGGCGGGAAACACATCGCCGTGCACATTGGGCAGCAGCAGTTCATCCACCACGGTCTCTCCACCGATATCCAGACCATTCCCCATGGCGGCCTCGACAGCGGCAACATCCCCCGCCACCATGACCATAAACTTGCCGGGGCAGATGGTACGATTAAAAAGTATCTCAACCGCCGCCGCTTTCAGCATGGCATCGCCAACCTGGTAACCACGGGCAATTGAATTCAATTCGATAAGGCCAATCGCGTTACTCATTCTCGTCTCCGCCTAATCTGCCATTATGGTGATGGTGTCGGCAACGGCACGAACGGTACCGTCAATGCTCGCGTGCACCGGCACTCCCAGCGCGTCGGCAGCAGCAGCGCCGATCTCGTCCCCTGCCCTGACCTTGTCTCCCGGTTTTACGCTGGCCACCGCGGGAGCACCGATGTGCTGCTGCAGGGGGATGCATACCTCACGGGGTACGAAATCGTTTTTTACATAGAGTGCCTTGACCTTGTCGTATCGGCCCAGACCAAGACGGCGGGTCAAACGCGCAGTGGGTACGCCCCGGTATTCCCGCATGGGGTGTACCGGGGTCGTCAATGCCTGCAGTTGTTGGGGCGACAACAGGGCATCCCTGGCGCGCAGGTCACGCTTGGTGGCGACACAGATTGCGCTCGGGTCCAGCTCTTCCGGGCAGGCCCACATGCTGCATACGTTGCATTCGCAACAGGCCTGGGCATTGATTGTCAGGGTTTCGCTCATCTCTCCGGTAGTCAGCAGCGAGCGCATCACCAGGTGCGGTTTGATCGGATAGCCAAGCAGGTAGCGAGGACACATTTCGGTACACAGGCTACACTGGTCACAGGCAGATTTTCCATGCCGCTTGTAGGCTCTCTCCGGTGTCATCTTGCGTCGCGCCAGGTGGGATTCCCGCGGCACAACAATCAGGCCACTGCTGGTGCGGGTGATGACGGTGGACATGTCCTCTATCATCGCGCCCATCATGGGACCACCATCCACCACCACGAAGTCGTCTATGGTGGCGCCACCGGCCAGCGCCAGGGCATCGGCCATGGTGCAGCCGATGGGTAACCAGTCGGTATAGGGCTTTGCAACACTGCCGTGAACAGAGATCATGGTGTGGGTAACGGCCCGGCCCTCACTGGCCTGCTGCACGTTGAACAGGGTCTCGACGTTCTGCACCACCACGCCGATTTCCTTTGGCAAACCACCGGAGGGTATTTGTCGACCGGTGGCCTCGTACACCAGTTCGTATTCATCGCCGGCGGGATACACGTTAGGCATCTGCAGCAGACGAATGTTGGCGGGCAGCTTTGGCTGCAGCACTTCTATGGAATGCACATGCTTCTGCTTGAGACCGATAATTCCTTCGGAGGCACCGATCTGTGTCATGGCCAGTTGCATGCCAGCCAGGAGCTCATCGGCAAATTCCTGCATCACCACCTGATCCTTGTTGAGCAGCGGTTCGCACTCGGCCCCGTTGGCAATGAGCAGATCGGCCCGGGCATCGAGCTTCTGGTAGGTGGGGAATCCGGCACCGCCAGCGCCAACCACCCCCGCCTGTTTTACCGCGTCCAGTAGATTCGTCATATCAGCACCCGCTCATCCTCTTGGCCGTTCGGCAACTTCGAGCACGGCGGCCTGAAAAGCATTGCAGGCAGACCGACACGCAGCCTGGCTTCCGGTCAACAGACCACCCGCATAATTGGTTTCCGATGGCGGCGGAAAATAATCCGCGATGCTGACATCCGCTGCCTTCAGGGCAGCATCCAGTGCAAACATGGCCTCCAGGGGCGGGGCAATCAGATAGGCCAGGGATTCCCCTTGCGTGATCCCTGTCTGGCCCGACAGATAACTGCCGGTCGCGGATACCAGGTGGGCAAAAAATGCCTGGGAGCCGTCCTCGTTGGCAGCCAGGAATGCCGCTTCATGTTCTATAACCTCTGCGCAGCGATCAATGCCCGCAATAACGTCAGCCGGGCCGGGGCCGGCCAGAATACCGATAACTTCACCGGATAGCGGCCCCGAGGAATGGGCGGCACCGGCATAGAAGGAGGCTGCATACACAACCTGCACATCGGCTGCCTTGGTCGCCTCGTCGAGAGCGACATAGGTAACGTCATCACAGTCGGAAGTAATCATACCGATACTGTTCTGGCCGGGCTTGAGACCGAGTCGTGCCACCAGACCGGAATCTACCGACGCGATGGTTCGCGTTGCCAGTACCGATGCCTTGAGTTCATCCAGAACGCTCATATGCCGGCTCCTTTCACCGCTTCAGGTCAATGCCACTGGTTTTCTGGGCCATCATTGCTTTTACCAGGTCAACAATCACTGCAGCCGCCTCCACTGGCGGGGTACCCCCCTGGTGAATGTTGGAAATTACCGTCCGGTCAGACTCGATGGATTCGCTGGTGGGTTTATAGATTGCATAACAACTAAGGCTGTCCGACTGTCCAAGACCGGGGCGTTCTCCGATCAGCAGGACATTGACCTCAGCCTGCAGTAATTCACCGATTTCGTCCTGCGCCTTGACCCGACCATAACGCAGGAAAACCAGTGTACCCGTTTCCAGGCCTGCACTCTTCAGGCCGTTCAGCAACGGCGGTAGCAACTCTTCGTAATTATGAACGACGGCATCCGTGCTGAGACCATCGGAAATCACTACCTGCACCGTGGGCGATTTTTTACATTTCTCAGTGAGGATTTTTATGGCTTCATCGGACAATCTGCGTCCCAGGTCCGGCCGGGTCAGGTACTGTTCCTTGTTGCTGATCCGGGACTGTATTTCCAGCAAGTCATGCTTTTGCAGCCACTCCGAGGGAATTTCCGTGGTCACCGTGTCCTTGGAACGTGCATGATCGGCCAGAAAGCGCAGCATCGGGGTCGTGCGTGGTCGCGGCCCCGCACGGCCAACACAGATCCTGGCCGTGGTTTGCCTCGCCAGGTCTTCAATGACACTCTGGTTCAGAGGGTGCTCGATGCCGATCCATTTCTTGAATTTTTCTGTACCCAGATCTTCCAGCCCGGGACCACTGTCGCCTGCAGGCGGGGTTTCCCGGGATGTCTCCCGGGTACTTCCTGCGGTGTTGGCCGGGGTCACGTCGTTGTTGTTCGCAGGAATGAGCTGCACCTTGCCCTGCGCAGTCTTTTCACCCAACTGGCGTAGTACGGAGCTGACAATTTGCTGAATCTGCTGCTCATCCATGGTTCATTCCCCCTGAAAGAAAACTGACGGGTCACCCGCCCTCGCGGTGAGGCGACCGCTGCACATTAGACCCCTGGATTCCATCCACGCCTCGAATTCCGGCGCCGGCCGGTAGCCGAACAGTTGCCGCACGGTAGCCGTATCGTGCCAGCTGGTGGTCTGGTAATTCAGCATGCAATCGTCACCCATGGGCAGGCCCATCACGAAATTAACGCCCGCTGCTGCCAGCAGTACAATCAGGTTTTCGTTTGAATTCTGGTCGGTATCGGCGTGGTTGGTATAACAGGCGTCGCAACCCATGGGTAAACCGGAAAGCTTGCCCATGAAATGATCCTCAAGTCCCGCCCGAATGATTTGCTGGTGATTGAACAGATACTCGGGACCAATGAAACCGACCACAGTGTTAACCAGATGTGGGTGGTAACGCCGGGCCAGACCGTAGCAACGCGCCTCCATGGTTACCTGGTCTGCACCATAGTGGGCATCTGCCGACAACGCCGAACCCTGTCCGGTTTCAAAATACATCACATTCGGTCCCGCCAGCCGGCAATAGCTCTGTCCACATTCGTATGCATCATCCAGCATCGTGACCGTAACCCCGAACTCCTCCAGCCCTTTCTGGCTACCGGAGATGCTCTGGAAAATCAGCCCGCCAGGTGCACCGGCCTTGATGGCCTCGACCTGGGTGGTGACGTGTGCCAATACACAGGGCTGGGTAGGGATTTTCCATTTATCGATAATTTCCTGCACCGCGTGCAGCATGCGGCTGGTGTTTTCGACGCTATCGGTTACCGGGTTGATACCGATCACCGCATCACCGCAGCCATAGGACAGCCCCTCGTAGACCTGTGCCACGATGCTGTCTACATTGTCCCGGGTATCATTGGGTTGCAGTCGGCAACTGAAGTGCCCCGGCAAACCGATGGTATTATTGGCCTTGGTAACCACGGTCAGTTTTTTACCCCCGTACATCAGATCGGCATTCGAGCAAATCTTTGCTACCGCGGCCACCATTTCGGAAGTCAGTCCACGGCGCAGGCGTTCGTAGTGTTCCAGGCTATGCTCATCGCTGAGGATATACTCCCGCAACTCACTCACAGTCCAGTTTCTGATGGATTCGTAGATAGCTTCATTAACCCCGTCCTGAATCACACGGGTAATTTCATCATCTTCGTAAGGCACAACCGGGTTGTCCCGCAGTGTTTGCAGAGTCATCTCGCTTAACACTTGCTTGGCCGCCACGCGCTGCCGGGCAGACTCTGCCGCAACTCCGGCGAGTACATCTCCGGAGCGCAGTTCGTTCGCTCTGGCCAGCACATCCTTGACATCCCTGAACTGGTAGACTTCTCCAAACAACGTTGTCTTGAGTGCCATATTCTTCTCTCTATGAAGGAAATGCCAACGACTTCACGGTCAATGGTACTATTTCACCGCCGAAGTAAGCCTGACCGATATCGATATAATCACCATCGTGGGTGATAACCTCATCAATGACCGCAAGCGCGCGCGGCTGCACCAGGGGCTGTAGTTCCATACCCAGCACCTTACCCAGATCGTTATGCACAACGATCAGCACTTCACGACTGCCATCGCTGTGTTGACGGTAAAACTCGGCCAGCGCCTCGGCCGCCTGGCGCACAGCCCGGTACCTGACCGGCATGGACCCATCCAGGGCGATGGCGTATTGATCCGTCATCGTATCGAGATCCATACGTAAGGCAGCGTCTTCCACCGCATGCACAATATCCGGCTCCGCATCCTGCCAATCGATATTCGGATGTACTACCGGTACATTTTTGATTGGCAGGGCTTTCGTATTCAGCCAGATAGTACTCCCGCTCAGCGCCACCGAGTAGGTACCCGCGCCAATAACCGTCGCCCGCAGGGTCTGTTTCGATGGACGGACCGGTAATGCACTCAGCAAGGGATGTTGCAGCAGCGCCCTGGCCAACAGCACACCGATATCACCATAGACATAATCAGGTGAAGAGCGGGCCTGCAACTGATAGTAACAGGCACCCACGCCTCCGCTGAGGAACACGGCGTCGATCGCAACCGGTTTCAGGCCTGGTGTCATTAACAGATGACTGGCCAGCGAACCGGGTTCTCCCTTCGCACAGGCCACGATCAAATCCGCCATGCGGGCGGCAACGCGGCGCAGGTGATCGATACTGAGCTGGCTCTTGTCCAGGTCCTGGCCGAAAACTTCCTGTATCACTTTGCGCGCCGGGGGGTGGATGCGCGTTACCCGGCCCTCGTGATCTGTCTCGATCAGCCGACCACCAACATTCAGACAGGCGGTATCCATAACCCGCTGGCCCTCAAACACGGCGTAATTAGTAGTTCCTCCACCGACATCGATGTTCATAACCCGTTGGTGTTCCCGTTGCGCCAGTTCCGCAGCGCCACTACCCCGCCCGGCAATCACCGACTCCAGGTGGGGACCCGCTGTGGCCACGACGAAATCACCCAACTGTTCGGACAGGTCAAGCACTGCCTCACGGGCGTTCTGTGCCTTCGAAGATTCACCGGTAATGATAATGGCGCCGGTTTCAATATCTGTGACACTCAGGCCGGCACGGTCAAACTGCTGCAGAATAAACTGTCGCAGTTGCTCCGGCTGGATGAAACCGCTGTCATTAATAGGAGTAAAGGCAACCGGACTTTCATAGATCACTTCACGGTCGATAAATTCATACTGCGAGACCTGATTGGCCGGCGACCGGTTAACCAGCGTCAGGCGCGAAAATATCACCTGCGTGGTGGTAGTCCCGATGTCTATACCGACGCTGTGGATGGTTTTGCGATGCATATTCCGGCGCGCCTCAGCCCACGACCCGTAAAGCCGGCGCAACATCCAGGCTATAGCTGGCAATGGCCAGTGGTGTCAGATACAACGGCTCCTGCGGCAGCACCACGGTCCGGTCCCTTAATTCTGCGGCAAACGCATCAAGGAAACCCGGCAGACAACAACTGCCGCCGCTGAGGTAAATCGTCGGCACTGCATACCCGTCAATATGGCTGCGCACGATGTCCGCCATTTTCTCGATGACCGGCCGTACAATCTCTGCCACGCTGTGATCCTGACACTGCCGCTTGTGCTGTTCGGCCTGGTCCGGGTCGATACCCATATGACCCGCCAGAGCCAGCGTGACGTGATGCCCGCCGGTGGCATCATCGAGGGATGCGATAATCTTTCCGTCTTTCACGATGGCGGTACCGGTGGTACCACCACCGATATCAACCACAGCGCCATCCCGGATTCCCAGCAAGGTTGCCACACTGCTGGGCTCATCGACCACATGCCTGACTTCAACACCTGCTGCTTCAACTACATTGGTGGAAATGCGGGCATCGGTGCCGGGGGGAAAGGATGTCACAACCTCGGTCACAGACTGTCCCAGACAATCCTCCAGCTGTTTCAACTGCTGCCGCACAATGGTACAGGCCCGGGTATAGTCAACCACGATGCCATCGCGCACCACGTCCGCCCAGGTCATAAAGGCAGCGACCGGGTTAGCCCTGCCGTCCACGGCAATCGTCTGTATATCCGCAGTACCCAGATCCACACCTACCTGACAGTCACCGTTATCATCCGCCACGGATGTAGCCTGGTTGACGATTTCCGCCACCTGTTTCAACCGCCGGTTAATGTCCCTGAGTGCGTCCACCAGCCCACCTATACAATGCGAAAGGAATCGATAATGGTGCAGCGGCGTTTGCGCACAAAGGTGGCTGCATTGGTGACACCCTCGCCGGTCGGTGTAGAAATGGTCATGCTGGTCCAGCCTTCGCCCCCGGCTCCCAGGCCTGCCAGGCAAGGCCCGTTTTTAACGAACAGGCTGGTGTTGATTTCTTCAGCCATGCGCGACAGGTTATCGATGTTCCTGGAGTGCATGGCCGCGGTGTGACGATTACCCATTTCCAGTTCTACACCGATAGTGATGGCATCATCGGCATTGTTGGCCCGCACCAGCGCCAGTACCGGCATCATCAATTCAGTTACCGCAAATACGTGATCCTTTCCCCCTTCGACAATCAACAGACGGGTATCCGCAGGCACGTCGAAACCGGCCGCTTTGGCGATAACCGCAGCATCCCTTCCTACCCATTTGGCATTCACCGAAGGCTTGTCACCGGGATAGTTTTTCAGTACCAGCCGGGCCACTGCTTCCGCCTGCTGATCGTCGATGATCACCGCACCGTGACGTTGCAGTGCTTCCTTCAGGGAATCAGCAATGGAGTCGACGGCGATGATTTCCTTTTCATCGGCACAGATAATATTGTTGTCGAAACCTGCTCCCTGGACGATGCTGATAGCGGCGCGTTCAATGTCGGCGGTTTCATCCACCACCACGGGCGGGTTGCCCGGCCCGGCGGCTATCAGGCGCTTGTCGGTTACCGAGCGGGCAGCATTAACCACCGCATCCCCACCGGTAACCACCAGCAGATTGATACCGGGGTAGACAAACAGCTTCTGGGCGTTATCCAGCGACGGATCGGCCACCGTGGTGACAATGCCATCGGGTCCGCCGGCCCGCACACTGGCTTCGTTCACCAGTTGCACAGTTCGCTGTGATACCGCTTTGGCCGCAGGATGAGGTGCAAATACCACCGAATTGCCGGCGGCTATCATGCTGATGCTGTTGTTGATCACGGTAGCCGAGGGGTTGGTCGAAGGGGTAACCGAGGCGATCACCCCCCAGGCGGCATTCTCCATCAGGGACAGGCCGTAATCCCCACTCATGGCGGTAGGAAATACCACTTCGGGCCCCGGTGTCCGGTTCGCCACCAGCAGGTTCTTGGCGGTCTTGTCTTCCACCCGGCCGAAACCGGTTTCAAGCACGGCCATCTCCGCCAGCTCCCGTGCATGCTGACGGGCTGTGACACGAATTTCCTCAATAACCTTCTGCCGCAGCGCAATCTTGCGGATCTGTTTCTGCGCCGAACTGGCGGCGGCTACGGCATCATCCAGTGACTGGTAAATGCCGTGCTCCCCTCTGACGCTGTCTGGATGATTGAGCTGTTCAATCACCCGCCGAACAATAGTTTCTATTTCCTGCTGATTCATCCTGCGCTCCTCATCGGGCGAGTCGACGTCTATGAACCCTTCTGATAATTCATTCCCTGCGCCGATGACACTTCATCAACGATACCGACCACACTCAGATCGACTGGCGTGTTGCCCTCGCTACCTATTGACAGGCGTGCCGAACTACCCGTTACCACCAACACCCATTCACCGTTACCGGCACCGAGGTTATCCACCGCGACATGCACCGCCTGTTCCGGGCGGCCCTTACTGTCCATTAGCTGGACCAGTAACAATTTATCCATGCCCAGACGCGAATTGCGAACCGTGGCGACAACCTGTCCAATCACTTGTGCCAGACGCATACAAGTACCCCCTGGAACCTGATCGAGAACTTCCCCCGGGGGGGGTGCCCCGGATTCAGCTCAGTTTAATGGGAAATATAGCTTCGAGATCTTCATGAGGCCGGGGAATAACATGTACCGCAACCAGTTCTCCCAACCGCTGTGCAGCGGCGGCACCGGCATCGGTAGCCGCCTTGCAGGCCGCAACGTCACCCCGTATCAGGGCAGTCACATAACCGGAACCAATCTGCTGGTAACCAACCAGCGTAACCCGGGCGGCCTTGACCATTGCATCGGATGCCTCGATCAACGAGGTCAACCCCTTGGTTTCAATAATACCCAGTGCTTCCATCGACATTGTGTCAACTCCTCAGTTTTATCTGGCCGCGCTCTTGCGCGGTTTGGCTGCCGTCATGGCAGGAAAAATAGCCTCCAGGTCATCATGGGGCCGCGGTATAACATGAACCGCCACTACTTCCCCGAGTCTTTCTGCGGCAGCAGCGCCGGCATCGGTAGCCGCCTTGCAGGCTGCCACGTCACCTCTCACCAGCGCAGTAACCATGCCGCTGCCGATCTGTTGATATCCAACCAACGTTACCCGTGCCGCCTTTACCATGGCATCGGATGCCTCGATTAAGGCGGTCAGGCCTCGTGTTTCAATAATGCCAAGTGCTTCCATCATGATGTATTCCTCCCGGTTAAGGATCTTGTCAGTATGCTACTCTCTCGCGACCATGCAGGACGCCAGTACGGTGACATCAACGATGTCGTCGGCGCTCGCACCACGGGACAGATCGTGCATGGGCTTGCCGAGCCCCTGCAATAACGGCCCGAGCGCCAGGTAATCACACAGGCGCTGGGCCACCTTGTAGCCAATATTTCCCGCACTAAGTGAAGGAAATACTAGCACATTGGATTGACCCTGCAATGGACTGTCAGGAGATTTCTGCCTTGCGACTTCTGGCACAATAGCAGCATCAAATTGCAGTTCACCGTCGACCAGCAGATCGGGGTGGCGCTGACGCACCAGTTCACAAGCCTCTCGCACCCGCTGTGCGGCAGGATGATTTGAACTTCCATGGGTAGAAAATGACAACATGGCCACGCGGGGTGTTTCACCAGTCAGACTGGCATAATTGCGGGCGCTATCGATAGCGATGTCCGCCAGTTGCCCGGGGTCAGGCTCCGGCACCACACCGGCATCGGCAAACGCACGCGTCTCCGTGCCGTCCGGGGAAACCATCAGGAAGATACTGGACACGGTTTTCTGCCCGGGAGCCAGTCCGATACAGCGCAGCGCAGCGCGAATCACATCGCCGGTGGTTGACAGATTCCCGGCAATACAAAGCTCAGCCTGCCCGCTGGCAACCATACTCGCACCATAGTACAGGGGGTTGTGTATCAGGCTGGTGGCCTCGGCTTCACTCATACCCTTTTCGCGCTGACGTTCCTGCAAGGTACGGGCAAAACCCGCACTGGCCGCCGATGCCACCGGGTCAACAATGGTCAGGCAAGGCAAGGCAACGCCGCTGCAATGGGCAAGGTCTCTCAATTCGAAAGGATGGCCGATCAGAATCGGCTCGGCCAGACCCTCTGTTTTCAACTGGTTGGCGGCGTGCAGTACACGAGCATCACAGGCATCGGGAAAAACAACGCTGCGGGGCGATTTTCGACACAGCTCGCGACAGTGCTCAAGCAACTTCATGACCCTGGCCTAACCCGCCCAGTCCGCTGGATAGGTGACATACACAAAGCGCACCGAACCAGGTGTGCCGAATTCAATGCTGGCACCATCCGGTATGAAAAATACATCACCCGGTTTGCCGACATAGGTCTTGCCGTCTGCGCGGATATGCAACTCCCCTTCCAGCACGATATCGATCTCGTCGTACTTCAGGGTCCAGGGGAAAAAGGCGTTTTCCCACGACATATAACCCGCACTCATACGTGCCTGGTCTGCGCTGTTAATTACATCGGTGAGGCCAATATTTTTGCCCGGCGCACCATCAAAGCGGCCCATCTGGACCGAGTTGCCACGCACCAGCACTACGCCGTTATCGGCCAGCTGGCGCTGGCAACTGCCGGCGGGCGCACCCGCTTCCAGTTCCTGCATGGCCTTGCGTACCAGCTGCTCGAGCAGTCTCGGGTCAACGCTGCCGGCAGGCAATCGCTCACTTACCGCCTGCTGGATTTTCTGCACCGCCCCGGCATCACCACCGCTACCCGGTAGCTGGTTGCTGATTGACTGCTCAAGTTTATTCAGGGCACATGTCTGGCCACCGGCAGGACTTGTTTCATCCTGCGTGAGACTGATACCCAGCTTGGCCGCCATATCGCGAGCCTCCGGGGTGACAATGGTGCTGCTCAGTGGCGCGGCGATGGAAGTTTGCCCGCGCTCCTTGCACTCTCTGATTGTATTTGCACTAATCAGAGTTTTCATACCGGCCTCCTGGTTACTGAATCAGCTCATGGCACTCAGAATCGTGCCCGTCTCGCCTCGATTGATTTGCCATAAATGGTCTCTCAATGGTTCAATGCTGTCCGGGTTTTTGATGGATACCCGAAAATAGGGACCCGGTATGCCGGCCTCGACCAGCAACTCTTCCGCCCTGCCAACGTCGGCATACTCGATATCTGTCTTGCTGATGACGCCGACCAGCTGCTTGTTGGGGTAAAGGCGCAGCAAATCACCCGGTGCCGTAGCCCGCTCGTTGTCAGCCGCCTGCAGATACACAATGGTATCCACGCCGATCAGACTGTTAAGCAGGGCTCCATAGAGGACACGCCGACTGATAAATTCGCCCGGGGAATCGATAATATTGTTGTCATGAAATGCCAGTGCCTGGGTCTTGGTCACTTCATCCGAATGCTCCAGCAGTGCCTTGAGCAGGGTTGATTTCCCGCAACCCACGTCACCGACCAGGATAAAGTTACCCAGCTGACCGGATTTCATGTCTTGGTACACCGGCAGACGCTGAATCCCAGCACCTGCTTCAGGGTGGATAACACCGATTGCAGGGCCACATCGACCGAGCCGGTGGAACCGGCCAGAACCAGCGCGCCGGAGAACCGGTCCAGAAAACCGATCTCCACACCGGCGGCCTTGGTGGCGATATCACCGGCGATAATCGCGGTTTCACCCGGGGTAAGAGTCAGAATGCCGATAGCCTCTGCGTGGCTTACACCCACCTTCTGACAGAGCTCGGAGGTCGGGTTGGCAATCATATGGGCAAGTGTAACCTGCTTTCCGGGAACATATTCCTGGATAACACGCTCAATGTCCTGTGCCTCGCCAGCAACCAAATCCATCGCGCAGCCTTATAATTCTTGTTTAGCTTACATCCAACTTACACGAAACGTTAATACAAACAAGTACCCCGCAATCTATCTTTTATTCAACGTGAATACAACTTCTTTAACAAATTCGCGACAACCACACCTCCGTACTGTCATGCTCCAGCAACTCCTCTATAAATGAAAACGCCTGAGCGGCATTACGATTCGCTGCACCGGAAACAGGTGCCCCGAGATCGAATTCATATCCGCGGACCGACAACAGGAATGACGGTGGCGGTTCCTGCCCATTGACCTGTTTAAAAACAGCCAGCAAGGATGCGGGGCTCATGGCATGCGTGGTGTAGCTGCTGTCGGGTTCAGCACGCAGCCTGCTGAACCCGAACGGTGCCGGCACGGACATACTAGCATCGACGAAAAGCACGCGCTTGCGGTCCTCCAGGTCAATCGAATGCTCGATCTGCAACTGGAAATCGGTCAGCACATTGAAGTGCGTAAAACCGCTTGCCTGCAGCCGGTCATGGATTAGCGGACCAATCGCATCATCGCCGCGTGACGGATTGCCCCAGGTAAAGACCAGCACCGCTTTGACTGGTGACGACATGAGCCGTCAGACGAGTGCGCGCCGTATCAGGCCGGTGGCGCCCTTTTCCAGCCGGTCGATGACTTCTCCCTTTGCATTGACCAGGGTAATTTCCAGCGGCATCTTGCCCATTGCGTGTGTCGCGCATGACAGGCAAGGATCATAGGCGCGGATTGCGACCTCGATCTGGTTCAGCAACGGCTCCGTCAGTTCGTTACCGTCAAGCCAGGTGCTGGCGACCTGACGTATGGATTCATTCATCGCCTGGTTGTTATTGGTTGTCGACACAATCAGATTCGCCCTGGTCACGATTCCCTCATCATCGATTTCGTAGTGGTGAATCAGCGTGCCACGCGGCGCCTCCAGCACACCGACACCACAGCCTTGCATTTCTCCCCTGCTCATCAGCTCTGTGCCTGAAATATCAGGGTCATGCAGAAGTTCCTTTATGGCTTCGGTGCAATACAGCAACTCGATCAGACGCGCCCAATGATAGCCGAGTGTTGCCTGCACCGGTTTGCCGCTGGCGAGCTGTCTGAACACCTGACGCTCGTTCTCGGCCAGCGGCGTGGCAAAGAAATCACAGTTATTGACACGGGCGAGCGGACCGACACGGTACCAGCCGTTCTCGGGCCCTATCGAATCAATGAAGGGAAACTTCATGTAGGTCCAGTTCTTCACTTCTTCCCTGATGTAATCCGTGTAACGGGTGGCATCAACATGATCGAAAAGAAGCTTGCCATCGCGATCCCTGGCGCGCAGACCTCCGGCATAAAGCTCAAATGCGCCATTGTCGCCAATCATGCCCAGCATATTGCTATCGATGGTGGCAAACGCCAGGTGATATGCCTCGTGTTCGAAAAATATCCGCTTTATCAGTTCGACCGCGTCCTTCCCCCAGCGGATCATCTGATCGATATCTTTCAGCAGATAATCGATTTCATGCCTGTCGAGTGATTTGTTTACCCCGCCCGGAATCGCCCCGGTACCATGTATACGCTTACCCGAGGTAAGACGAATCACTTCCTGCCCATACTTGCGTAGCAGGACCCCTTGCCTGGCAATTTCCGGGTAATCCTCGATAACGCCCACGATATTGCGATGACGGACTTCATCATCGAATCCAAACAGCAGGTCCGGCGAGCACAAATGGAAAAAATGCAGGGCATGTGACTGCATGGTCTGGCCATAGTGCATCAGGCGCCGGATTTTCTCTGCTGTGGGCGTGAGTTGCTGCGTACCCACCAGCATGTCGGTTGCCTTGGCCGCTGCCAGGTGATGGCTGACCGGGCAGATACCGCACAGGCGTTGCACCAGCACCGGCAACTCCCAGTAGGGGCGCCCCTGTATGAATTTCTCAAAACCGCGAAACTCTACAATATGCAGCCGCGCCTGCCTGATGTGCCCGTCATTGTCCTGTAGCAAGGTAACCTTGCCATGCCCTTCCACGCGGGTTAGCGGCTCGATAACAACCCGGTTGAGTTTCTCCGGATGGTCTGCGGTTTCAAGTGAGCTCATGTGAACGTACCGGTTAACTCAGTCATAACGGATCTGTCCATACGGAAGACTCACAGGCCGACCTTCGATCAGCCCGGTCAGAAAGGTCCAGATGGCATCGCCCGAGGGTGGACAGCCGGGCAGGAAGTGATCGATCTGCACGACTTCGTGAATCGGGTGGACCTTGTTCAGCAGCATGGGAATTTCGGGATCATCCGGGATCATCCGGTTATATACACCGATACCGTCCACGTAGGATTCTTCGAGGCATTCCTTCAACTCGAACTGGTTACGCATCGCAGGAATACCGCCATTGATTGCGCAGGCACCGAAGGCAATCAGCACCTTGCAGTGCGCCCGAAATTCTCTGAGCACCTCGACATTCTCGGCATTGGCAACACCGCCTTCGATAATGCCGATATCGCAATGGCCGATCTTCTTGATATCCGTAAATGGCGAGCGATCAAATTCCACCAGCTGCACAAGCTCGAGAATGCGCTCATCAATATCCAGCAGGGACATATGGCAGCCGAAGCAGCCACAAAGCGATGCGGTCGCCAGCTTCAACTTCTCAGTCATGCCACCTACCGTTCATCCGTTTCTTCATACCCCGCCACATCGCCCACCATATTGACGGGCTGCCGATCATACAGCCGCTTGCCGACGGGTGTGTTATACGCAGTATGCCTGGGCAGAATGGCACCCACCGGGCATACGTGCATAGCCTTGTCCGTCGCAGCGAATGCGCTGTCACCCAGCTTGCCGGTGGGTGAATCGATGACCAGATGACTGTTAATACCCCGGCCACTGATCGAAAACAGGTTCTTTTTATCCACCTCACGGCTGGCGCGCACACATAGCTCGCACAATATGCAGCGATTGAAATCAATCACTGCATCAGGATGCGATGCATCGACGGAACGCCGCGGGAAAAAATGCGTGAAATCCAGCGCGAGCATGCCGGTGTAATAGGCCACAGCCTGCAACTGACAGGCGCCGCTTTTTTCGCATCCCGGACATATATGATTACCCTCCACAAACAGCATTTGCAGCAGTGAACGGCGTTGCGCCGTCAATTGATCCGAATCATTAACAACCCCGGAACCCTCTGCAGCGGGAAACGTGCAGGCGGACACCTGCCGGCCGTCCACTTCGACCATACAAATACGGCAGCTGCCATGCGGCGTAAATTCGGGGTTATGGCACAGGTGCGGAATATATTCCCCTGCACGCAATGCCGCATCCATGATGGTATCGCCGTCTTCAAAAGCAATCGGTTTGCCATCCAGTATGAAGGTCTTTTCACCGCTCACAAGTCTGTCCTGATATGGGCACCGGCGTCGTCCCGGCCGCTAAGGTCGCGCGCATCCTGCAGCGCCGCATCCAGGTCAAAGGCCGGCTGATAGTCGGCCTGCGTGAGATGTTTTTCATATATGGAAGGAAACTTTCCCAGGGTATCGAGCACCGGGTTAGCGGCTTCCGTACCAAGCCCGCAATGGCTGGTCAGTTTCACCACCGTCCCGATTCGATGCAGTTCCTGAATATCAGCGGTACCGGCCCGCCCGGCATGCACCTTGTCGACCAGATCTTTCAACAGAACCCCGCCCACGCGACAGGGGGTACAAAAACCGCAACTCTCGTGTACGAAGAAACGGCTGAAATTCTGCACCATATCGAGCAGATCGCGATGCCGGCCAAAAACCATGAACGAGCCACCGGAGGAAATATCCTCGAAGGCGATGCTGCGGTGGAATTCAGCCGGCGGAATGGTGGAGCCCGCTGCGCCCGCAACCTGGACCGCCAGGGTATCGGCTGCACCGCACTCCTCGAGTACCTGTTGTATGCTCACTCCAAACGGAAACTCATAGATGCCCGGGCGGTCGCAGTCGCCGCTGATACTGTGAAGCTTGGTACCGGTGGACTGTTCGGTTCCCACCGCCCTGAACCAGTTTGCACCTTCAAGCGCAATCTTTGCAGCAGCCATGAAGGTTTCGACGTTATTCACCACGGTCGGCTTGCCCAGGTAGCCGTGCGTGACCGGGAAAGGTGGCCGGACACGCGGCACACCACGCTTGCCCTCCAGCGATTCGATCAACGCCGATTCTTCCCCG
Source organism: Gammaproteobacteria bacterium (assembly GCA_030621785.1). GTDB lineage: Bacteria > Pseudomonadota > Gammaproteobacteria > DSM-19610 > DSM-19610 > Thiogranum. The sequence continues at coordinate 22,482 of JAUXGZ010000014.1, forward strand.
CAGACATAGGCACCGGCGCCCAGGTGTATTTCGATATCGAAATCAAAGCCGGCCTGCCCCAGGATATTCTGCCCCAGCAACCCGTCCCGACGCCTTTGCGCCAGCGTTTCCTCGAGCGCATGCTTCATATAGAGGTATTCACCGCGCAGATACAGGTATCCATGACGAGCACCGATGATCCCGGCACAGAGCGTCATACCCTCGAAGACATCATCAGCATGGCTGTTCAGCAGGACACGATCCTTGAAAGTCCCCGGCTCCCCTTCATCGGCATTACAGATGACAACACGATCATTCATCTCGTCGTCACGCGCCGCACGGCAGAATTTCCACTTCATCGCCGTATTGAACCCGGCCCCGCCACGACCACGCAGACCCGATGTCGCGATTTCTCCAAAAATCGTGTCCGCACCTTTTTCAACCAGTGCCCGTAGAGCGCCACCACCGCAGGACCCACGCGACAGAAGAATGTCCGCACGCCGTATGTTGTCCTGCACCTCAAACAGTTCGGATGGCCATTCATCCAGCGGCGTGAGGTTTTCGATGAGCGCTGCGATGCTGCTGATTCTGAAATTGTCCAGCCTGGTCACGGCCTGTCCATTAATCAGTATCGCGGGCCCCTGGTCGCACATTCCGGTACAGGAAGTTACATCGACCGTCACCCGGCCGTCTGCGCGCGGAAGGCCCGGTTCGACGCCCAGTCGGGTACATAGATCCCCCAGAAGAACACGGCTGCCGAGCATATGGTCGGTGATGCTGTCGCTGAACAGGATATCGTAGTCACCGCGCGGGGTATCATGCAGAAACGAGTAAAACCCGATCACACCCCGAATACGGGATTCGCTCAACCTCAAGGCAAGGGCAAGCTGGTGAACGGATGTCTCGGGAATATGCGAGTAACGCTGCTGAATCGCATGCAAATATTGCAACAAGCGACCCCGGTCGCTATTGGACGCGACCAATAGTTCTCTGGTGAAATCTTCAGGATCCGGAAGCGCCACCATCTCAACGTACTCGACTGTTGACCAGGAACAGAATCAGCACCCGCGAGACACAACCGCCCCTGGCTGCTTGAGCATAAAGGGTATTCAATGAACAATTACACATCAGGCTTCCGGCTGTAGTCAAGTATTTTCCGAACCACCCTGAGCTGATGCCGTTCGGTACGATAGTCGGTAACACCCTGCCGCAAAACTCACCCTTGCCACGGCATATACGCGTAAGAACTCTTTTGCACCTTGCCATCAGCGCTGCTTGCCCTTCAGGATGGTCAGAAACCGGCGCGCAGTAATGATGCGGGTTTTATCGACCTTCTTGAGCGCCAGCACATCGCGTTTGTCCCCACTGACGAGATACTCTGCTTCGCTGGCAATCGCCATCGCCAGCAGCGGATTGTCGTCCGGGTCTTTTGACAAATCGACGTCAGGCAAATCGGCCAGCAGCAGCGCCTGATGCCGTAGGCCATTGATCAGGTTACCCGCCTCGACCGGCTGCAGATACTTGCGTAACTTCGGGTAACGACTGACACGGCGAAACTCTCCCAGCTGCCATTCTGAGGTGACCAGTTCAAAACGACGTTTGCGCCACGCCTGATAAATCTGGTCCGGCGGGGTATCTCTGGTGATCAGTGCCGCGATCAGGATGCCGGTATCGATAACAACCCGCATCAACCTGCCAGGGCTTCTTCGATCGCCTCAAGAATCTCGTCCTGCGACTGCGCACGATTGCGTTCCTTGACATCCTCGACCGTCAATTCAAACAAGCGAGCAAGCACCGCATTGTCCACAAAGCGCGACAAGTCACCCTTCCTGCCACCGGTGCGTGCCAGGTAGGAACGCAAAGCACGGTCAGTGTCTTCGGGCACCACAATAGACCAGCGAATATTGCTCATGACCGCCTCCTCATCCAGAACTTACGGCAGGAGTATAAGCGTATATGCGCTTATGCGCAAAACATGTGGGCCATCCCCCGCATAATGGTGCCCTGCGACAAACGCAGCACATCTGTGCACAATCCGGAATAACGAGTCGAAAATATGACTATTCGCCGCCGCTGCGGCGAGGTGCGGGCTAAACGGTATTGCTGACCGATGGTTCGGTGTATGCCTGTAGTTGCAGCAGACATTCATCCAGCGGCAACGGCTTGCTGAAATAATAACCTTGCAGGCGATCGACGCCCTGTTGTCTCAACACCTGCATGCACTCCGCACTTTCGACCCCTTCAGCCACAATACCCAGTCCCAGCGCCTGTCCCAGCCCGGTAATGGCTTCAAGCATGATTCTGCCATTCTCGCTTTTGAAGCGCTTCACAAATGACATATCGATTTTCAGTTCATGGGCGGAAAACTGATGCAGGTAGGACAGCGAAGAATAGCCGGTTCCAAAGTCGTCGATTGAAATCTTGAATCCGGCATTCCATAACACATCAAGCACTTCCCTCGCCGTGTTGGCCCCGGCCAGCATCAGGCTTTCGGTGACTTCAAGCTTGATGCTTTCCGGACGAATTTCATGGGCATCGATCATTGCCTGCAACTGCAGTGGAAATTCTTCTATTGCCAGTTGCCGGTTGGAAAGGTTGACGGACAGACATAGATCCGGCTGGATTGCCAGCAATCGTCCGAAATCTGTCAACGCCTGTTCCAGCACCTGTTGACTGAGCTGATGAATGAAGCCGTGATTCTCCGCAATCGGAATAAATATTCCGGGACTGACCCAGCCGTGATGGGTATCGTGCCAGCGGGCAAGTGCTTCGAAACCGGTCGGCTGCTGCGATTGCGCATCAACAATGAGCTGATAATGAACCTGGATTCGCTTTTCCTTGACCGCCTTGCTAAGTAACTTTGTCATATCAAAGTCGTTGAAACCGGCATTCTGCTCACTCAACGTGCTGAAGATCTGGAAATTATTACGCCCCTGTGCCTTGGCGTGATAAAGCGCCCTGTCAGCCTGCACCAGCAGGCTTTCGATTGAATTCGCATCATCGGGGTAAAGTGCCCCGCCTATACTGACAGTCGATATGCCGGTGGCGTTTTCCACGTACAGTTGCCGGTTCAGTTCGTGGAACAGCTTCCTGGCAACCTGCTCCAGTTCCTCCGCCTTCTTCAGATCCGGCAACAGAATAACGAACTCGTCACCGCCCCAGCGAGCCAGGGTATCACTACTACGCACATGTTCTTTCATAATGTTACTGATGCGGAGCAAAAGGTGATCACCCGCCTTGTGTCCATACACATCGTTGACCTGCTTGAAATTGTCCACATCGATGAATAACAGGCCGGCGTGTATTCCGTTACGTTCGGCATGAGACAGGGCCAGCTGCATATGATCCTCAAGCAACAAACGATTGGGCAAGTTCGTCAGTGCATCGTGAAGCGCCATATGCCTGATCTGCTCTTCCTGAAGATAGGCTTCAGTAATATCACGCAGAACACCCTTGATTCTCGGCTTCTCCTCTCCCGGTTGGGGATGCCCGGACATGAATTTTCCGCCAACCCAGTTCTCTCCCTTGCTGGAATCGGCCAGCCTGAAGCGAATGGAATGTACGCCGGAATCCTTACTGCTGATGGCCGTCAGCATCTCCACGACCTGGTGAACATCATCAGGATTCAGGAACCGGCTTAATGGCTGGCCAATAGACGAGGACTGACTGCCGCTATCGCCCAGCAGCTTCCCCCAGCCTTCCGATGCGCTGAGCAGCACACCATCCTCAGACAACTCGATAACTGCCTCATTCAGCAGATTGAGCGTATCCATGTAGTTCATGTGCTCTGCGGCAGTCTTTCGGGCCTCTTCACCAAGCTCACGTATCTCATCAAGTTCACCACGAAAGCCGATATGTTTTAACAGTTTTTCCATGAGACACCATTTGCTAATGGCTGACTGAAACAGGTTAAGACCGATAAACAGCATGGCTCCCAGCCAGACAAGACGGTGCTCGCTATAGCGGTAGATCAGCACCGCCAGCATAGTGATGAAAATGCCGACGATCAGGCGGATCGTGGGTTCGATATAGGGACGTTTTTTGGGCTGTCGTTGTGTTGCTGATGAGGCCATTTTTCAATAATCCAGATATGCCCCGTTGTTGGCGGCCCGACCGGATGAGACTTTACTGCCCGGACCGCGGGGATCCGGAGCAAATCCGGATGACTCGCCAGGGCATCTATGCTACTTTCCGGGGGCGATCCTGGCCGACCGCTGATCTCCCTGCAGTCACCACCTGATGTACTCTGCGTAGTCCCGGCATTGCTCGTTTCCTCCCCCGGTATAAAGAAGTCTGATCGGTATGCACTTGCTGACATCGCTATTGTTGATACCCGTGTTCGGCGCCCTGTTGATCGCCTTGCTGCCGGGGCAACAAATTCGCCTGATTCGCGCCGCCGCACTCACGACCGGGGCCGCAGCCCTGCTGTTTTCCTGGTGGTTGTTAACCCTGTTTGAGACTGACACGGCCGGCTTGCAGTTCGCCGTGAAAATTCCCTGGAACCCGCGCCTCGGAACTTCCTATTCACTGGGTATCGACGGCATTTCCTTCCCCATGGTCCTGCTGGCGACCTTGCTGACTTTTATTGCAATTCTTGCCTCGGCCAATATTCGCGACCGGACCAAGTGGTACTTCACGCTGGTCCTGCTGCTGGAAGCTGCAATGCTGGGCGTCTTCATGGCGCAAGACTGGACGCTGTTCTACCTGCTATGGGAACTCACCCTGATCCCGCTGTTCTTCCTGATCGGTGGCTGGGGCGGCAAGCGCCGCCATCAGGCCGCGCTTAACTTTGTACTGTATACGATGGGTGGTTCGGTGTTTCTGCTGATCAGCCTGCTGGTCCTGTTCGATACGGCACCCGGTCATTCCTTCGCTATGGACGCCATGAGCGTTGGCGGCCGCGCATTGCCGGTGCACACCCAGATCATGATCTTTCTTGGCTTCCTGATCGGTTTCGGGGTGAAGATGCCGATCTTCCCGCTGCATGGCTGGCTGCCACTGGCGCACGTCGAGGCGCCCAGTCCGATTTCGATTCTGCTCTCCGGCATCCTGCTGAAAATGGGCGCCTATGGACTTATCCGTGCCGCTTCCATGCTTCCGGAAGCCATGCTGGCCCTGCAACCACTACTGGCAGGACTGGCACTGTTCAGCCTGATCTATGGCGGGCTGCTTGCCTGGCGGCAGACCGATCTCAAGGCGATGATCGCCTACTCCTCGGTCAGCCACATGGGTATTGTGCTGCTGGGTATCGCCACGCTCAATATCGCCGGTCTGACCGGTGCAGTAATGCAGATGATTGCCCATGGACTGGTGGCAGGCTCCCTGTTCCTGCTCATCGGACTGCTGTACGAACGCACTCACACCCGCGATATTAATGACTATAGCTCGCTAATGCAGATAACACCCCGCTTTGCTTTCTTTACCTCGCTGGCGCTGCTGGCCGGCATGGCCATCCCGGGCACGGCCGGCTTCATCGCCGAACTGCACGCCATTATTGGCGGCTTCGAGGCCTGGGGCTGGATGATCCTGCTGGTCAGTATCGGCATGATGATAACTGCGGCGTATTCGGTACGTACCATAGGCCGCTTGTTTACCGGGCCGGTACACAGCCGGATGCGCGAACTGAAGGACCTGCAACCGGTGGAGTTGACCGCTGCCGGGGTACTTGCCGCCGGTATTATCCTGCTGGGCATTGCGCCGCAGCCCGCACTGAATCTAATGGCCAGATCGATCTCACATTTGAGCGCGACCTTCACCGGCATTCAGGGGAGCTGATACGGTGTCCGCGGCGCACACTTCAACACCGGCTGACATGCGAGCATTGCTGCAACGGGTAATCGAGCACTTCGAACACGTACTGCCGGCTCAAGCCCCCATCAAGGACTTTGTCCATCACAATACACTGCACGGATTCCAGCAACTGCCCTTCCCGCAGGCACTGGCGGCGGCACACCGGATAACCGGCGCCTACGGCTACCTGTCGCAGCAACAGTTCCATGCCTTCTACCAGGCCGGGCGCATTACCCGCGAAGACCTGGAGCAGGTTCTGGACACAGACCCTGAACTCAATGCTGACGAAGACGTTCTTGATGCCGGTGGCGAGCCGCTAAAGCGTCGCGACCTCCTGCGGGTTGCACTGCTACATCCGCTGAAGCCCGTCACCGGCTGTCAGCTCAACTGGCAGATAGAAGAACTCAACGCACTGACAGCGTTCCAGCCCGACGTGGACGCGGCCAGCCGCAAACGGCTGCTGGATGCCGCCCGGCAACATGGTCACGCAAGTGAGGCTGCGGCCATCGGTGCGCTATGGGCCGCCTGTCTGCATGCCCTGGGGCTGGACCACTACCTTCTACACCCCGAGGAACTACTGGACATCTCCCCGGAGCAGGCAGAAATGATGCTGTCGGCGGTGGTAAACGAGGAAGAGCACAACGCACCCGGTCAGCTATTGATGGACCGGTTCATCGACCGCGAAGCCGATGAGCTTATGGCGTCGCTCTTCACACGACTTGGCCATGATCTTACCCTGGCAGGGCTGCTCAAGCTTGTCACCGGCGAAGACCTGATGGACACCATGCGGCCACTGTTGATCCGCCATGTCAGCTCATTCCTGGACCAGGGTGTAGCGGCCTGGAATGCACCGGACCGGCAGCGGGGGTTCTATGCCGTATGGCGGGAAAGCGCTGCGAAGGACCTGGCCTGGGTATTCGACGAACTACCGGACTGGCTGGACAGTATCGATGCGCTGCCGGATGACCCGCTGGATACCGTACTCATTGAACTCAAGTGGCTGGGTCTGGCGGAGGAACACTGGGCAGCCTACCTGGAGCGACTGGCGCTGGAATTGCCCGGCTGGTCGGGGATGTTCCTGTGGCGCCACGGCCGTCCAGGCTACGACGGGCTGGAACAGGTGCAGGTCGACATGGTGGATTATCTTGCCGTTCGCCTGGTGCTGGAACGTCTGTTTGGCCAGCGCCTGTGCCGTAAACTATGGATGATCGAGGCCAGTTTTGACGTCATCCGTTGGTACTTCCGGCATAACCGGGCCGAATTAATGGTGCGTTACACCGTCCACAACCGGCACCTGCCGGAATACCTGCTAACCCTGGCGCAACGACTGCTTGATCGTTCGGCACTGAGCAAGAGCGACACCGAACACTGGTTGCATCTGGCACACATGATCTGGACCTGGCACCAGAGTCCGGCTTCCGACCGCCCTGCTGGCTACAGCGTGCAACGCAGCGCCTGGCGACTGTTTCGCCTGGCCCAGCACCTGGGGGTGTGTGGAGCAGATATCCGCGACCTGGATCGCACCACCATCAACCGCATGTTCGACGGTATCGATTGCCTCGACCCGGAACGCGCCGGCTTCATCTGGCTGCAGGCCTATGAACGACACTACCGCGAGCAGCTGTTCAATGCACTGGTCAACAACCACGGACGCGGCCGCTGGCGTGCACGGAACACACGCCCCCAAGCCCAGCTGGTATTTTGCATGGACGACCGCGAAGAGGGTTTCCGGCGGCACCTGGAAGAACATAACCCGCAACTCGAAACCCTCGGCGCGGCCGGTTTCTTCGGGGTAGCCATCAACTGGCGCGGCCTGGATGACCGCACAGTCACTCCGCTCTGCCCGATTGTGGTCACACCTGCGCACGAAATTTGCGAGACACCCCGGGCCGGATTCGAATCATCAGGCCGCCGACATGCCAGGCATCGTACATGGCGCCTGCGTCTGAAGGATGTGCTGCACCAGGAGACACGACGCAACCTGTTACGCTCTACTGCATTGATCCTGCTGGCCGCCCCGGCTGCACTGGTGGTTCTGGTCGGCAAGGTCCTTACTCCATTACCGCTCAGTCAGTTTTCGGACCGGCTGCGCAACGCGTTCGACCGACAGCTACCCACCCGGGTGAACATCAACAGCACTGACGACCGGCCGGCAACCCCCGAAAAACCGCGGGCCGGTTTTAGCGATGAGGAACAGGCTGACCGGGTGCAGGGCTTCCTGCGCGCCATCGGCCTGCAAAGCGGCTTTGCACCACTGGTGGTCATGATGGGCCATGGCTCCAGCAGCCAGAACAACCCTCATCTGGCGGCCTATGACTGCGGTGCCTGCAGTGGCCGCCATGGCGGGCCGAATGCCCGCGTGTTTGCCGCCATGGCGAACCGGCCGGAGATCCGTGCCCTGCTCAGGGAACGTGGCCTGGACATCCCGGAAGACAGCTGGTTTCTGGGTGCCGAACATGACACCTGCGATGAAAACATTAGCTGGTATGACCTCGATGGCCTGCCGCCGGCGCGGCGGCAGGCCTTCAACAACTTACGCCAGGACCTTGATATAGCCGTGCTGGGATCCGCCCACGAGCGCTCGCGGCGGCTGGCTTCGGCGCCCAGGAATCCAGCACCGCGGCAGGCACTGCGACATATCATGCAACGCGCCCGCGACTTTAGTCAGGCACGTCCGGAGCTGGGACACGCCACCAACGCCGCTGCCTTCATCGGTCGCCGTTCCATGAGCCAGGGTGCCTTTTTCGACCGGCGCGTATTCCTGATTTCCTATGACCCTACCCAGGACCCGGAAGGTACGGTGCTGGAAACCATCCTGCTGGCTGTTGGTCCGGTGGGTGCCGGCATCAACCTGGAATACTACTTTTCCACGGTCAACAATGATCGTTACGGCTGCGGCAGCAAGATTACCCACAATATCGCTGGCCTGTTCGGAGTCATGGAGGGTACCAGTTCCGATCTGCGTACCGGTCTGCCCAAACAGATGATCGAAATCCACGAGGCCATGCGCCTGCAGGTGGTGATCGAGGCCAGCATCGAGGTCGTCACCCGAATCTATGCACGCCAGCCGCCGTTGCAGGAACTGATTGGCAACGGCTGGCTGCTGCTGTCCGTCAAGGATCCGGACAGCGAAGCCATTCACGTATTCACCCCGGGCACGGGCTTCACTGCCTGGAACGGCAACATCACACCACTGCCAGGAGTGCAGCGATCACCCGACTGGTACAACGGCCATGAAGGCCCACTGACACCCGCACTCATCGAAGTGGAGAACGTCCGTGCATGAACTGGCCTGGCTGATCCCGCTGCTGCCTCTGCTGGCTGCCGCCACCATAGGTGCAGGTTATATTACCGGCCTGAATCGCGGTGAAGCCGGCGAGAAACAGACCAGCCGGATTGCCGTGACTGCCGCGACATTGTCTCTGCTACTGACACTGCTCATGGACGTTTACGCCCTGCTGGAGGGCGTCCCGGAACAACTTCGCCTCGGCACCTGGCTACACAGCGGTATATACGCCATCGAGCTGTCGTTCACACTCGATGCGCTGGGACTGTCGATGACCACCCTGGTCACACTGTTGTCGGTTTTGACGGTACGCTTTTCGGTGAATTACATGCACCGCGAAGCCGGCTACCAGCGTTTCTTCATGGTCCTGTGCCTGTTCATGGCCGCCATGCTGCTGATTGTAATGGCCGGCAATGCCCTGCTGGCCTTCATTGGCTGGGAACTGGCGGGCGTCAGCTCCTACCTGCTGATCAACTTTGCCTTCGAGCGCACCACGGCCTCCATCAATGCCACTCGCGCCTTTGTCACCAACCGGATCGGTGACGCGGGTTTCATCATTGCAATTGCACTGTCGTTGTTCTGGATAGGCAGTGTCGAATGGCCGGAGATCCTTGCGGGTACCATGACCCTGGAAAAACCCCAGGTCGGCCTGATTGCCAGCGCCTTCCTGCTCGCAGCACTCGTCAAGTCGGCACAAGTACCGTTTTCGCCCTGGATTACGCGCGCCCTGGAAGGCCCTACACCTTCAAGCGCTATTTTTTACGGCGCACTTATGGTGCATGCCGGAGCCTACCTGGTGATCCGGCTGGGACCGGTGTTTGAACAGGTACCGGTATTAATGCTGGCACTGATCCTGATTGGTGGCTGCACCGCCTTGTACGGTTTTCTCGTCGGCCTGGTGCAAACCGACATCAAGAGCAACCTCATCTTTTCCACCCTGGGACAGGTCGGCCTGATCTTCCTGGAATGCGGACTGGGCTGGTTCACCTTTGCAGCCTGGCACCTGGCGGCGCATGCTGTATGGCGTGCCTACCAGTTCCTCAGTGCACCGGCACTGATGCATTTCATGAGCCGGCCCGGCCGGCCGGTACCACGCTGGCTGGCGCGTAATCGCTGGTTGTATACCGCCTGCCTGCAGCGCTTCTGGCTTGATAACCTGGCCGACTGGCTACTGGTCAGACCCACCCGGGCGCTGGCACGGGATACCCAGTCATTCGACCAGAAAATAGTCAACCGGATGGTCGGTCTGCCCGGCTCTGCCAGCGCGGTATCATCGCTGGCACAGTGGGAGAACATCAAACATGGTCAGACCAGCCGCATCGTCGGCGACAGCGGCGGCATCGGCCAGGCCAGAGGCGCCATGGGTCGACTGATGGAAGCAGTGGCCACCCTGCTGCACTGGTTCGAGGAACACCTGGTCCTGAAAGGCGGGGATGAAGGCATCTTCAACCTGATACAGCGTCTTGGCAAGGGCTTGATGAAGATCGAGTTACTGCTGAGCGAACCACGCTATTTGATCCTGCTCATCGTGATCACTTTCATCGTAATTTTGTGACATGAACCTGACCGAAATACATTGGACCGCGCAGTCCGGCTACCCGATCCTGGCCACCCTGCAACTGTTGCCGCTGCTGGCCATTGCGCTGATCCTGTCACTGCGTGGCAGGGCCGGCCTGTACCCAACGGCCATCGTACTGGCCGTGGCGGAACTGCTGCTGGCTTTCGACCTGTACCGCCACTTCGATGCCACGAACCCGGCCATGCAACTGGCCGAACAACTGCCCCTGCTGCCCCTGCTCGCTCACCATACCGCGGTCGATGGCATGAGCGTCCTGTTCATGCTGCTCACTGCCGTGCTATCGCTGCTGCTGGTGCTGTATGCAAAAGTGCGGAAACTGGCGGACCAGGCAACGTTCCTGGCCATGGTATTTGCCATCGAGGCCTCTCTGCAGGGCATGTTCGTCACCCTGAACCTGCTGTGGTTTAGCCTGCTGTCCGCGGCCGAGCTACTGCTGATCGCCTATTTACTGCAACGCTGGGCCAAAGCGCCGCAGGACGATTGGGCCATGGGACGCTACCTGCAATTCATGGGTATCGGCCTGTTACTGCTATTTGCCGGTGTCTTCATGCTGGGCTGGAACCATGCCAACGCCATGGATGGACAGTGGAGTTTCGATCTGCACGACCTGAGCCTGGTTCCGGTCCCCGTCGAAATGCAGTCCGTGATCTTTTTCCTGCTGTTCTATGGACTGGGCATCCGCATCCCGCTGTTTCCGCTGCACGGCTGGCTACCGCTGGTTGCCGAACACGGCACTATTGCCGTTGCCGGTATCTTTCTGCTAGGGCTCAAGACCGGCATCTACGGGCTGGTGCGTTTTGTCCTGCCGCTGCTCCCCGAGGCAGTGTTACGCTGGCATGACTGGGTAGTGGCCTTCGCCCTCGCCGGGATTTTTTACGCCGCGACCCTGGCGCTGATGCAGACCAACCTGCGGCGCATGCTGGCGTTTGCCGTCATCAGTCACACCGGCCTCATCATCATCGGATTGTTCAGCCTCAGCCAGGATGCCTTTCAGGGCAGCATTCTGCTGTCCATGACCTTTGGCACGGCCACGGCCTGTCTGCTGTTGATGTCGGGATTTGTCTACCGACGGACACACACCCTGTTACTGCCACGTCTGGGCGGCCTGTTCGGCCACCTGCCGGTAATCGGCATCGCCTTCCTGGTCGCCGGACTGTCCATTGTCGGCATGCCGGGCACGCCAGGCTTCGATGCCGTGCACCTGTTACTGGAGGCCTCAATCCATGAATTTGGCGCCATGGTCACAATTGCAGCCGCTCTGGGCAACGTCGTGGCTGCGGCCTTCCTGTTATGGGCTTTTCAGCAAGCCTTCCTGGCTCCACTTGCAGAAGGCATGCCGGCACTCGAAGTCGAGCCCGCCTTACCCATGGAACGTGTCATCGCTGTGATATTGATCGTGATCCTGCTGGGTACCGGTTTCCACTCCGAACCCTGGCTGGAACTGCTCGAGCATTCTTTCGATGGCCTGACGGCACTCTATGACGGCAACGGCCAGACCGGCAATCCCGCACTGGTAACGCACTGATGATGATTTTACCTGATTCCGGCTTCCCGTTGCTAAGCCTGATGATCATGACCCTGCCCATTGGAGCCGGCCTGATCTGGCTGGCACCCGACCCGCGCCAGGCACGCTGGATCGCGTTGCTGACGGCGTTGCTCGATCTGACATTTACCCTGGCGATCGTAACGGGCTTTGACCGCTCGGCGGGTGGCTTTCAGTTTGTCGAACAACATACGTGGATACCGACCCTGCACATCCAGTATTTCATCGGTGTGGATGGCATGTCGGTACTGTTCCTGCCTCTCACTGTATTACTGTTCATCGGCGTTATCCTGGCCTCCTGGACCAGTGTACGCACCCTGCCACGCCTGTACTACACCCTCCTGCTCATCCTGGAGAGTGCAACCCTGGGTATTTTCTGCGCCCTGGACACCATCCTGTTCTTCCTGTTCTGGGAGCTGACGCTGGTGCCGATCTTTTTCCTGATCAGTCTCTGGGGGGTCGGCCCGCAGCGCCGCTACGCGGCGGTAAAATACACCCTGATGATGCTGACCGGTGGCGTGCCCCTGCTATTCGGCTTTCTGCTGCTGGCATTCAATCATGCCGGCCTGAATGGCATGGGCATACCCGACGGCCTGGTGTTCGATTACCCCAGCCTGCTCAGCACCCCGTTGCCGGCAGAACTGCAAACCGCAATATTTTTTCTGCTGTTACTGGGTTTCGCCGTAAAGGCACCGGTATTTCCATTGCATACCTGGCTACCGACAGTTGCCATGGAGGGACCGGCCGCGGTCGCGGCCATCATGACCGGCCTGAAACTGGGCGTCTACGGACTGATCCGCTTCACCGTCCCGCTGGCACCCGCCGCCGCCCAGGAATATCACTGGCTGATCGCCGGCCTCGGTGTGATCGGTATTCTCTACGGCTCCCTGATGGCACTCAGCCAGACCAACCTGCGGCGCATGCTGGCCTTTTCCAGTCTGAGCCACGTCGGGCTGGTACTGCTGGGCATTGCTTCATTCAATATGCAGGGCATCCAGGGCGCGCTGTTCCAGTTGTTGAATTTCAGTATCGTGGCGGGCGGAATTTTTCTGCTGACCGGTTTTCTCCATCACCGCACCGGCTCGACGGATATCCTCAGCCTTGGCGGGGTGGCAAGCAGCATGCCGTTACTTGCAGCGTTTTTCTTCCTGTTCGGACTGGCCGGCATGGGCGTCCCCGGCACCAGTGGCTTCCCGGCCGAGTTCCTGCTTATCCTGAGTGCACTCGACACCCATACCGGCGCCGGTCTTGCGGCGCTGGCAGGCGTGGTTCTCGGCGCGGCCTATTTCCTGGGCATCTATCGACGCGCCTTTCTCGGGCCGGTACACAAGAGTGTGGTAGCGGATGCCATCGACCTGCGGGCACGTGAACTGGTAGTCATTGTGGTAATGGCCATACTCATCCTCATCGGCGGCTTCTACCCGGACAGTGTGCTGGAACTAACCCGGACCGCAAGTGAAAACTGGGTCAGTGCGCTATCAGGGAAATAGCGCCCGGCTGATACCGGCCGTCCAACTGTGGAATCCAGGTTGAACAGGACCAGGGAATATCCCGTGCTTGCCTGATCCAGATCAATACGGCACATAAGAATATTGCAATACGCATGCAGAGGGGATGGGAATGCGCACATCCGGCGCCCACAAAAGGACATACAGCACTACACAAACAGCCCCTGAAGGAGCCGCTGTTAATGCAGTTTAATCCGGGTGGCGAATCCTGACTTTGCGTTCCGTGGCAACGATAAAGCAACCTGACCAGCTTTCCAGGTCTTCGGTTTGAATGAGTCGGCGAATGCACATCAGTAACTGAAAGCGCGCGGGATCGCGGGCACCGGAAAATCTTCCTCAGCCGAAGCCGCTGCAAAGGCTATCACCGCCAGGACATCATCTTCAGTAAGTGTCGGAAATTCGCGCAACAGGTCCTCAACCCGGTCGCCTTCCGCAAGACTCGCCAGGATTGTGCGCAGTGTGACCCGTGTACCCTTGATGACTGCTTCACCTCCGCAGATACCGGGATCACGAATAATTCTGTTCTGATAGTTCACAATCTACTCTCTTGTCGATGCCTGTTAGTATTATTACTGAAACAACTGGTTATTCCAAGGACAGGGATACCACCAACACAACGTATTCCGTTCACAAATAAAATCTCACAACGGCCTTTTCGGCACTGGCACAAAAGGCATACTGCCACCAGAGGGATGGGAATGTCCCGCTACCACCGAGGGTGGTCAAACCAGCAACTACCCGCGGCATTCTTCCTGCTGCTGCTCGGCTTCGCCGTAAAGGCACCGGTGTTTCCGCTGCATACCTGGCTGCCAACGGTCGCCATGGAGGGGCCGCCTCGATCGCGGCCATCATGACCGGTCTGAAACTGGGCGTCTATGGACTGATTCGTTTCACCGTCCCGTTGGCACCCGCCGCCGCCCGGGAATATCACTGGCTGATCGCCGGCCTCGGTGTAATCGGCATTCTCTACGGCTCCCTGATGGCACTCAACCAGACCAACCTGCGGCGCATGCTGGCGTTTTCCAGTCTGGGCCACGTCGGGCTG
>JAUXGZ010000050.1 GCA_030621785.1 Gammaproteobacteria bacterium
GCTATGAAAATATGCGCAAGCTCGCCTTGCGGATACGTAAAGCGGCCATTGATCTTGGCGTGAAGCGTATTATTTTCGGTGAATGTGGACATGCCTGGCGTGTTGCCTACAGCTTTCTCCATACCCTTGCGGGACCATTCGATTTTCTGGATCAGAATTATCCGATTCCACAACATATCCTGGAATTCACCTACGGCCTGATCCAGGAAAACAAGCTGCGCTTGAACAAGGAAGAGAACGACCACATGCGCCTGACCTTCCATGATTCATGCAACGTCGCCCGCGGCGCCGGCATGGGCCAGATGGAAAACGGACAGTTCATTATTCCGCGCGCAGTCATCAAGGCAGTCTGCAATCACTACTACGACATGGATCAGAGCACCATACATGATGCCACCTTCTGTTGCGGTGGCGGAGGCGGTCTGCTGACCGACGACCTGATGGAACTGCGCGTTAAAGGTGCGCAACCCAGAATGGAAGCGCTCAGGAATGTTACGGAGCAGCACGGCGTTACCAATCTTGCGGCAATCTGTGCCATCTGCAAGAGCCAGTTTGCCAAGGTACTGCCCTATTACGGCTTCACCATGGATCAGATCGTCAGCGTACACCAGCTGGTCAGTAACGCTATTGTGCTGACGGGATCCGAGCAGGAAGCGGAACTGGACGGCGAGAGCGGATCCGAATAAATTTTCAGATAACTAATGAATCACCAGCCGGGATTCATCAGACAGGAGAACAGGCATGGCTACTTCTCGTGACGACTCAAAATTAACTTTCCTCAAGTACGAGGAAGGCGACTACAAATGGGACAAGTGGACGGAGGCCATTTTCGAGGCCGACCATTCGCACAAGTGCCCCACCTACGTTCAGCGCACACCGCCGTGCCAGGGCAGCTGTCCTTCCGGCGAGGACATCCGTGGCTGGCTGGATATCGTCCGCGGCATCGAACATCCCCCCGAAGGCACCAGCATGCAGGAATATGCCTTCCGTCGTTCTACCGATGCCAACCCCTTCCCCGCCATGATGGGTCGTGTTTGCCCGGCTCCCTGCCAGGACGGTTGCAACCGTAACGACGTGGAAGATTTTGTCGGCATCAATGCCTTCGAACAGTACATTGGTGACGAAGCCTACAAGAGCGGCTTCAAGTTCGATAACAGCGCCGCACTGGGCGACAAGAAAGTCGCCATCATCGGCGGTGGCCCGGCCGGCATGTCTGCCGCCTACCACCTGCGCCGTCGCGGCATCGGCTCGACTATCTTCGATGACCATGCAGAACTGGGTGGCATGATGCGCTATGGCATCCCGGGCTACCGTATTCCGCGCGGCGAACTGGAGCACGAGTGCAACCGTATACTGGAAATGGGCGGCATCGAATTCAGGCCCAACACCCGTATCGGCAAGGACATTTCCGTTGAACAGCTCGAGAAAGATTACGGTGCCGTGCTTTGGGCGCTGGGCTGCAAGATCGGTCGCGGCCTGCCCCTGGATGGCTGGGAAGAAACCCCGAACTGCGTTTCCGCAGTTGATTTCCTGGAACAGTTCAACAAGGGCGAGCTGAAATACACGGCCAACAAGGTAGTTTGTGTAGGTGGTGGTGATACCTCCATCGATGTTGTTTCCGTCTCCCGGCGTATCGGCACACTCAAGGATTACAGCGAAAACCCGGAAGACGTGGTGAGCGGAACCATCACGCACGGCGATGTCGATCCTGCACAACGTGTAGCCTGTGACAGCGTCGTACTGACCGCCCTGTTTGCACGCGACCAGATGACTGCGGCAGAACACGAAGTCAACGATGCAGATCGTGAAGGCGTCGTTCTGATGAACGAAGTCATGCCGGTTGAAATCATTCGCAACGACGCAGGACGCGCCACCGCGCTGAAGCTGGTCGACAGCAAGTGGGAAAGCAATGGTCCGGTCGCTGTTGAAGGTGGCAAGGAATATATCATCGAGGCCGACGTCATTATTTCCGCGATCGGCCAGGGCGGTGACATGAGCGGCGTAGAGGATTTCGCCAATGAGCGTAATCTGATCGATGCCGACAAGTTCTACCAGGTGCCGAACAAGCCGGGTCACTTCGTTGCCGGCGACATTGTGCGCCCACACCTGCTGACTACCGCGATCGGTCAGGCGTCTATCGCCGCTGAAACCATTGATCACTACCTGAAGCAGGAAGAGATGCGCAAGCGTCCCAAGGTTGACAAGCACCACTTCTCGCTACTGGGCAAGATGAAAGAGGCCGGTCTGGAGCCCTCGCCGTACACGGTTGACGAGACCCGTGGCACCGATGGCGCCGATTTCGCGATCCACAACTACGAGGATCGTTCCAGGAACGAGATCATCACGACCAACAAGCTGTTCCTGGGTCATTTCGAGTTCACACCCCGCAACCTGCGTGAAGAGGATGTGCCGGACTCCGAACAGGTACTGAATCATTTCGAGGAACGTACCACGGGCTTTTCCGACGAACAGGCCGTCGCCGAGGCCAACCGTTGCATGAGTTGCGGCATGTGCTTCGAATGTGACAACTGCGTCATCTTCTGTCCCCAGGATGCGGTCTTCCGCGTCAAGAAAGACAAGAAGACCATGGGCCGGTATGTCGCAACCGACTACGCGAAATGCATTGGTTGCCATATCTGCGCCGATGTCTGCCCGACCGGCTACATCGACATGGCCCTTGGTGAATAACGGAGCCATATTGATATGAGCCACGCATCGGTCCTACGTCGGTTAACGGGTATACTGCTTTCCGTATTGCTGTTGCTTCCCCTGGTCGCAACAGCGGATACGGATGACGATGAAGATGGCGAAATCGAAAGCCTGCCGTTCTCTGACCTGAGTTTTACCGAACCGGAAAAACGCTTCAGCGCAACCCAGGGATGCGTGGAACCGGAAGACGACATGGTCAGGAACCACATGGAGTACATCCTTCACCAGCGTGACGAGACCGTGTACGAAGGCATACGAACCCGCCAGCATTCGCTGGAAGAGTGCGTCAACTGCCACGCAACCAGGGATGAGAATAGCGGGGAATTTATACCGGTAAACGCGCCCGACCAGTTTTGTGCCAGCTGTCACAGTTACGCATCGGTCAAGCTGGACTGTTTCGAGTGTCACGCGACCAGGCCGGTTCGGCCCAGCAAACTGCGGCACCAGCCACTTGCAGCAGCAGAGGAAGAGGCTCCATGAGCGAAAACGGCAAGTCAATGGATTCATCGCGACGCGACTTTCTGACCCGGGCTGGTGCATCTGCCGGAGCGGCGGCCATAGCGCCCGGTGTTTTTCTCAGCGCACCGGCGGCAGCCAAATCGCCCGATCAACCGGTGAGCGGTGACAAACGCTGGGGCATTCTGGTTGACACCAACAAGTGTGCTGACAACTGTGATGCCTGTGTAAGCGCATGCAAGGAAGAAAACGGCTGGGGCCATTCGGAAACGCACTCCCGGCCCGATCAGCAGGCACAGTGGATCCGTACCGTCGAAATACGCAACAAGGCAACCGGGTTTGCCAAAACACTGCCCATGATGTGCCAGCACTGCGAGAACCCGCCCTGCGTGGACGTCTGCCCCACCGGTGCTTCCTTTCGGCGTACGGACGGCATTGTCCTGGTCGACAAGCATATCTGTATCGGCTGCCGGTACTGCATGATGGCCTGCCCCTACAAGGCGCGTAGCTTCATTCACGAAGAATTGCACGACCAGCTTCCCTGGGCACCGCGCGGCAAGGGTACGGTGGAGTCCTGCACCCTGTGTGTACAACTCGTAGACAACGGTGATATACCGGCCTGCGTGGAAGCGTGCAGCGCTGACAACCACAACGCACTGGTCTTCGGCGACCTGTACGACGAAAACAGCGAAATCTCCCGGGAACTGAAGAAAGCCGAGAGCGTGGAACTTCGCGCTGACCTGGGCCTGAACACCGGCGTCCGCTACCGCGGCCTCTGACATCTGAACCGAACTGGCGAGTTGATCAATGAAACTAGCTGTGAATTATCGTGAAATTGAAGGCAAGAGTGCCGGCTTCTGGGTGCTTCTTGGTGGGCTCGGACTCATGGCAGGCCTGGCATTCGGTGCGTTCCTGTATATGGAACACTCCGGGCACTACGTCACCGGCATGAACAACCAGATCGTGTGGGGTATGCCGCACGTGTTCGCGATCTTCCTGATCGTGGCAGCATCCGGCGCCCTCAACGTCGCTTCCATCGGCACCGTGTTCGGCAAGGCCCTTTACAAGCCACTGGGACGCCTGTCAGGTCTGCTGGCCATCGCACTGCTGCTCGGCGGACTGATGGTCCTGGTGCTTGACCTCGGGAGGCCTGACCGCCTCATCGTGGCCATGACCTACTACAACTTCAAGTCCATCTTTGCCTGGAACATCATTCTCTACAACGGCTTTCTTGCCGTCACTATCGTCTACCTGTGGATGATGATGGAAAGGCGCATGAATGCATACTACCGCCCGGCCGGTATCGTCGCCTTTGTCTGGCGACTGATTCTGACAACCGGTACCGGCGCCATCTTCGGATGGCTGGTGGCACGTTCCGGGTACGATATGGCGATGCTGGCGCCCATGTTTATCATCATGTCGTTCGCCTACGGACTCGCCATTTTTATCCTGGTGCTCATGGCCGCCTACAACTGGACCGGCCGTCCGCTGGGTGATGCCATTCTCTTCCGGCTGAAAAACCTGCTGGGCGTGTTCATCGCCGCGGTACTCTATTTTGTCGCGGTATACCATCTGAGTAATCTCTATGCCACGGAACACCACGGCATTGAGCGATTCATCCTGATGGATGGCGGAATCTTTACCGGGCTGTTCTGGATCGTACAGATCCTGCTCGGGAGCCTGGTGCCGCTGGCCATGGTCTATCATCCGACGCTGGGGAAATCCCGTCCGGCCATAGCAACCGCAGCAGCACTGGTCATAATCGGCGGATTTGCACTGCTGTACGTGCTGCTGATTGGTGGCCAGGCCTACCCGCTCGATATTTTCCCCGGCTATGAGGTGGTAAGCAGCTCGTTCGCCGATGGCGCATTCAACAGTTACAGCCCGTCCATCTGGGAAATTACGCTGGGCGTGGGTGGTGTTGCAGTTGCCCTGCTGGTCGTCACGGTAGCCGTTCGTGTGCTGCAATTTCTCCCCGAAACACTGGCCGACAGCGCGATTGACCCCCACGCAGCGAAGGCAGACTGATTTTCGACGAGTGACAGTCGCAGACTACCGGCTCGCCGGCTTCTGAGCCCACCAGTGTCCCAGGTCTTCATTTCAGCGGCCCACAAGTCTTCCGGAAAGACTACGGTTACGCTGGGCTTGTGTGCGGCCCTGAGCGCAAAAAACCTGACCGTACAACCCTTCAAAAAAGGTCCGGACTATATCGACCCGATGTGGCTGGGCCACGCTTCCGGTCGTACCTGCCACAATCTCGATTTCTATACCATGGAAGCGGACGAGATTCTCGACACGGTCGGTTTTTACGGTGCGGACGCCGATATCTGCATCATCGAAGGCAACAAGGGCCTGTACGATGGGTTGGATCTGGACGGCAGTAACAGTAACGCGGCACTGGCAAAGCTCCTCGCAGCGCCGGTAGTACTGGTGTTGGATGCCCGCGGCATGACGCGCGGAATTGCACCCCTGATCCTCGGATACCAGCAGTTCGATCCCGACGTACAGATTGCAGGAGTCATTCTCAACCAGCTGGGTGGATCTCGTCATGAGAGCAAACTGCGCGCTGTCATTGAACACTACACTGACGTATCGGTCCTGGGTGCGGTTGCCAGAAACCCGGACATGGAAATCATGGAAAGACACCTCGGTCTGATCCCGAGCAACGAACAGCATGATGCGGCAAGCAGGGTCAGGCAGACCGAAAAAGCGATTGCTTCGCAGGTAGACCTGGAGCGTATTATTGAGCTGGCTCGCAGCACTTCCACACCCGCCGCGCCGGAACTTTCTCCCGTCTCTATCCGACCTCTCGAACGCAAGCTACGGATTGGTATTGCACGTGATGCAGCCTTCGGCTTTTACTACCCGGGTGACCTCGAGGCCATGCAGGACGCCGGTGTCGAGCTTATGTCCATTAATATGTTGACCGATGCAACCCTGCCGGCCGTCGATGGACTGTTCATCGGCGGTGGTTTTCCGGAAAACTATATGGAACATCTCCAGGCCAATCACTCCATGCGCTCGGCTGTCCGGAACGCGATTGAGGCCGGGATGCCGGTCTATGCCGAATGTGGCGGCCTGATGTACCTTGCACGCAGTCTCAGCTGGAAAGAAAAGACCTGCGAAATGGTCGGCGCCATCGCCGGTGACGCCGTAATGCATACCAGGCCCCAGGGTCGTGGCTATGTCCGTCTGCGCAAAACCGGTCAGCTACCCTGGCCGACCAGGAATTCCGGACCGGAGATTGCCGCCCACGAATTCCACTATTCCGCACTGGAAAATCTGGGCCCGCCCGAAGGATACGCTTTCGAGGTACTCCGCGGAGCCGGCATCGATGGCCGGCACGACGGTTACGTCTACAAGAATCTGCTGGCATGCTACACGCACCAGCGGACGACTCGCAGCAATCGCTGGACTGAACACTTCACCAGCTTTGTTGCAGCGTGTTCCCGTAGCGGAGCAACGGAACCCCTGAACAAACCCCCTATCGAAGGCAGAACCGCATGATTACTGTAACACCGGAAGCAGCCGAGCAGATCCGTCAGTCGGCTCAACAGGGCAATATGGAAGATCTGCCGCTACGTATAGCGGTAACGCGCATGGAGGATGGCAGCTTTCACTACGCCATGGGCTTCGACGACAACCGGCATGAGAACGACGCCCGTTACCAGTCGGAAGGGATCGAAATCGTCGTTGCACCACACAGCCAGGATAATCTGGAAGGAACCGTCATCGACTACGTCGATATCGATGGCAAGATGGAAGTAATTTTCATCAACCCCAATGACCCGGCCCGGCAGACGCAGGAGAACACCTGACCCGGAGAACGGCGATACCGGCCTTTTATGCCTGTATAATTCGGCGCTATAATGGCTCTACTGTTTATTACAGGAAGCCATAGTGAACGCTGAATCCAGGGGCAGAACGCCACCACACAGCACAGCTCCGCACCCGCTGCCGCGCTGGCTGCGTCTGCTGGAACGGCCCACCACACGCCAGTTTGTCGCTGTCCTCGCCGCCCTGGGCATGTTGCTGTTCGTCCTGGGGGTCTTGAATATCTGGTATTTCCTGCATCCGGAAGCCGGCGAATGGCTGCACCTGGCGAACAGTGTGTTACCCGTCAGCGGCGTTCTGCTGCTTTCCTTCGCCTTCCAGATTGCCCGCCGCGACCTGCTGGCACCCCTGGCTGAAATGCGCGACTGGGTAAAGCTAATGCGCAACGGTCAGCTTGGCGCACGTCTGCCCGACTCCGACCACCCCGATTTCAGCAAGTTGTACCGGGATATCAACGCGTTGGCAGATCGGCTCGAATCCCTGTCAGGAGATCTGCAGTCTGAGGTAGAAAAACAGACCCAGCGCATCAAGCAGAAAACCCATTCCCTGGAAATTCTCTACGACGTCGCTGCCAACATCAATGCCGCCAGCAATCTCGAGGACCTGCTCACACGCTTTCTGTACACCCTGAAGGATGTGGTCGATGCCCGTGCCGGTACCGTGCGCATGCTTACCTCCGATGGCAATATGCAGTTGATTGCCAGCAGCGGGCTGACACCCGAGGTAGTCGAACAGGAACAACTGATCAGCGTCGATCGCTGTCTGTGTGGCAAGGCTGCCCAGAGTGGCGAGGTGTACGCACTGAGTGATCTGAAAGGCTGCGGGCAATTTGCCGGGCGACCGTTTTTCGAGCACAGCGGAGTCGAAATGATCGCTGTACCACTGCGCTACCGTGGCCGTGTACTGGGCGTATATAACCTGTTCACCGAACAACGCAGCCTGGTCGAACGCGAAGACATGAAAGACCTGCTCACCAGCATCGGGCATCATCTGGGCATGGCGATTGAAAAATCTCGCCTGGATGAAGAAGCCAACCTGCTGTCGATCATGGAGGAACGCACGCGACTGGCCAACGAACTGCATGACTCCCTTGCGCAGAGCCTCGCCAGCCTCAAATTCCAGGTGCGCGTGCTTGACGAAATCCTGCACAGCGGCTCGGAATCTGCACTCTGGCAGGAACTGGAGCTCATCGAAAACAGCCTGGATGAAGCCTACACGGAATTACGTGAGCTCATTGCACATTTCCGCGCCCCTATCGACAAGCGCGGTCTGATCCCCGCTATCGAACAGGCCGTGGAGCGCTTTCGGCGCAATTCCCGGATCAATGCTTTCCTGCAACTCGAATGGAACGAAGTCCAGTTACCGGCCGAAATAGAGATTCAGGTATTGCGTATTGTGCAGGAGGCGCTGGCCAATATCCGCAAGCACAGCCACGCCAATGCGGTTCGCGTACTGATGCGGGCCGGCGATAACGACGAATACATGGTGATGATCGAGGATGACGGTGTCGGAATCCAGGACAAGGCACTGACTGGCGGCCCCGGTGAACACCTGGGACTCAAGATCCTGCACGAACGAACTACCCGCATCGGCGGCGACCTGAAGATCGAAAGCGACAGCGGAGAAGGTACCCGGGTCACCCTGACATTCCGGTCTCCGCCAGACACGGGTGATACCGAACCCGTCACGGAAATCACCTTTCCTTCCCGCTCAACCGGAACTGTACCTTGAAACCCGGTTTTATCAAACTGAACCAATACAGGACACCAGACCAGACACCATGAGTCTTCGCATACTACTGATCGACGACCACACCCTGTTCCGTGTGGGTCTTGAGGGATTGCTGGCCCACCGCAATATCAGCGTTATCGCTTCCATCGGAGACGGAATGGAAGGCCTGCGTTGTGCCCGGGATCTTGATCCGGATATTGTCCTGCTCGACATGCGCATGCCGGATATCGATGGCATCGGTGTGCTGAAAAAGCTGCGTGAGGGCGGGTTTCAAAACCCGATAGTCATGTTGACAACCAGCACGGAAGAACGCGACCTGGTGGAATCACTGCGCAATGGCGCCCAGGGTTACCTGTTGAAAGATATGGAACCGGACGAACTGGTGCTGGCGCTCAGGGATATCAGCAGTGGCAAGACCGTCGTTGCACCCGACCTGGCACCTATACTGGCAAAAGTCGTGCAAGGTGACGGCTCGCTGCCCGACGACGCGTCCCCGTTCGATGATCTGACACCGCGCGAAAACGAGATCCTGAGCCTGCTTGCCGAAGGTCAGAGTAACAAGGTCATTGCCCGCAACCTGGGAATTTCAGACGGCACGGTGAAGCTGCATGTAAAGGCCATCCTCCGCAAGCTCGGTGTCCACTCGCGGGTCGAGGCTGCCGTTATTGCCGTCGAGCAGGGCCTGCGCAACCATCGCGAAGGCACAGGCTGAATCACCATGAAGTCTTTGGACGATTTCGTTAACGAAGCTCTTGAACAGGTAGGTGAACTATTCCCCTGGGATCTTGAGGATGCCCTGCA
Source organism: Gammaproteobacteria bacterium (assembly GCA_030621785.1). GTDB lineage: Bacteria > Pseudomonadota > Gammaproteobacteria > DSM-19610 > DSM-19610 > Thiogranum. The sequence goes on from JAUXGZ010000050.1 coordinate 9,532, forward strand.
GGAGACCGGCAACCTGCTGTTGCTGGACGTGCGGGAACCCTGGGAATACGATGCCATGCATATCCGGAATGCCATCAATGTACCGCGCGGTGTACTCGAAACAGCGTGCGAATATGACTACGAAGAAACGGTTCCGGAACTGGTCGAGGCCAGGAAACGGAATATTATTGTAATTTGTCGCTCCGGGAAGCGCAGCTTGCTGGCAGCCAGCATCATGCAGCAGATGGGCTACCGGAAAGTAAAATCATTAAAGACGGGAATGCGGGGCTGGAGTGACTACGAGCAGGAAATGGTCGATACCGACAACCGGACGGTAGACGAGGATACCGCCATCGAGTTCTTTACGCCCAGGCTGCGCCCCGAACAACTCAGCAAACACTGACAGAAGGCAGTCAGTCGTAACGTTTGTGGTCCTTGCGACGCCCACCGGCTTTTTGCGAGATCACACCATAGATCGCATCCAGACCGGAGATCTCCACCACTTCCGTGTAGGCATTATTCAGGCACTTGAGGAGATAACGATCCCCGTCCATGACCAGCTGACGGAAGTAGTATTCATTCTCGTGCAGGGCGACCACAAAACAGCCGTCTTTCACCAGGCCCTCGGGATCGATCACAATCACACAGCCATGCTCGAACTCGGGCTCCATCATTTCACCCAGGACACGCAGTGCGAACGGTTCTGCAGCTGAACAACCGGTGGCTTCCACCTGAACACCCTCTTTTCCCGTAAAAACAGGCCGCCATTTTACCACACATCCGCGAAAATTCGGGTACCCGGCCCTCATGTAATTGATTTCCGTCAACTGTTGCCGGGATTGTACTGGCAGAAGTACCGGCTACGTCTTATGCTCGCTGTTCCAGGTGTACACGAGGCAAAGACACGGTGACCACCACGATTACCATTGACGGTAACGAAGCGGCTGCTCGCATCGCCCACCGGCTTAGCGACGTATGCGCCATCTATCCCATCACGCCGGCCTCACCCATGGGTGAATGGGCTGATGCCTGGTCAGCAGCCGGACGCACCAACCTGTGGGGAAGCGTGCCACGGATCATCGAAATGCAAAGCGAAGCCGGCGCTGCCGGTGTGGTACACGGGGCACTGCAGGCAGGAGCACTGGCGACCACTTTCACGGCCTCACAGGGGCTGTTGCTGATGATCCCCAACATGTACAAGATCGCAGGAGAATTGACCCCCACGGTATTTCATGTAGCGGCGCGTTCACTGGCCGTGCAGGCGCTTTCCATCTTCGGTGACCACAGCGACGTCATGGCAACCCGTGCCACGGGTTTCGCCATGCTGGCATCTGCCTCTGTACAGGAAGCCCAGGATCTTGCCCTGGTCGCGCACAGCGCAACACTGCAGGGGCGCGTCCCGCTAATGCACTTCTTCGACGGATTCCGGACTTCTCACGAAGTTGCCAGGATCCTCGGTATCGAAGACGAAGTGCTGCATGCCATGATCGATGATACGCATGTCCAGGCGCACCGTAAGCGGGCATTGTCGCCGGATCACCCGGTGCTCCGAGGTTCGTCACAAAACCCCGATGTCTATTTCCAGGGCCGGGAGCGTGTTAATCCTGTCTACGCACAGTTTCCTGCGATCGTGCAATCGGCCATGGATCGTTTTGCCCGGCTCACCGGACGCCACTACCACCTGTTTGACTACCTCGGTGACCCGCAGGCCGAACGGGTACTTGTACTGATGGGTTCCGGTGCCGAAACGGTAGCCGAAGTTGTCGACTTCCTGAACGTCCGGGGCGAAAAGACGGGACTGGTGAAAGTCCGTCTGTTTCGCCCCTTCTCTGCCGATACGCTGATCGGAGCGCTGCCGACATCGGTACGTCATATAGCGGTACTCGACCGGACCAAGGAACCCGGGGCTGATGGTGAACCTTTGTACAAGGACGTTGTTACTGCGCTGGCCAGAAACCACAGCGCTCCCGAGCGCCGCTTCGAGCATATGCCGGTTGTGGTTGGCGGGCGCTACGGCCTGTCTTCCAAGGAATTTACCCCCGGCATGATCAAGGCTGTTTTCGACAACCTTTCCCGGTCGCAACCGGCAAATGATTTTACCATCGGCATTCACGACGACGTTTCCGGTTCCAGCCTGGAATGGGAAACATCATTCCGTACCGATGCCGGCGAAGACACGGTACAGGCGGTTTTCTATGGCCTGGGTTCGGATGGCACTGTCAGCGCCAACAAGAACTCCATCAAGATTATCGGCGCCAGCACCGATTTGCATGCCCAGGGTTATTTCGTATATGACTCGAAGAAATCCGGCGCAGTAACCATTTCCCATCTGCGCTTCGGCAAACGGCCGATCCGTTCCAGCTACCTGATCGACCGTGGTGATGCCGGCTTCATAGCCTGTCACCAGCCGGTCTTCCTGGATCGTTATGACATGCTCGACAAGGCTGCCAGGCACGCTGTCTTCCTGCTCAATTCACCCGCAGCGATAGAAGATGTATGGGACAGTCTGCCGCTGGAGATGCAACAACAGATGATCGCGAAGCACATTCGCTTCTATTGCATCGATGCATACCAGGTCGCACTGGAAAACAACATGGGAAAACGCATCAATACCATTATGCAGACCTGCTTCTTCGCCATCTCCGGCGTATTGCCGCGTGATCAGGCTGTCGATGCAATCAAGCAGGCGGTACAAAAAACCTACGGCAGCAAGGGGCAGCGCATCGTTGATTTCAATTTCCGGGCTATCGATGCGGCACTGGAAAACCTGCACGAGCTTCCGGTACCGGATCGTATCACCGCGACCCGACGTCGCCCTCCGCCGGTACGCGCGGATGCACCGGACTTCGTACAACGCTTTACCGCACAGCTCATGGCAGGAAACGGCGATAATATAACCGTCAGCCAGATGCCCGTGGACGGTACTTTTCCCCTCGGCACGGCGGCCTGGGAAAAACGCAACCTGGCACTGGAGATTCCGGTGTGGGAAACCGACATCTGCACGCACTGTGGAAAATGTCCGCTGGTGTGCCCGCACGGTGTTATACGCAGTAAACTGTTCCCCGCCGACTTGCTGGAAAATGCGCCGCCGACGTTCAAAAGTGTGCCCGTCAAGGGCAAGGACTATCCGCAGGATTACCACATCACTTACCAGGTCGCACCAGAGGACTGCACCGGCTGCGGCCTGTGTGTCGAGATCTGCCCCATTCGCGACAAGTCCAGGGCCAGCCGCAAGGCACTGAACATGGCACCGATCGCAGATTTACACGTTGCGGAAAAGGAGAACTGGGACTTCTTCCTTGGTCTGCCGGAATACGATCGCAGCCGTATCAAACGCAATACCATCAAGGGCGCGATGCTGTTCGAACCGCTGTTCGAGTTCTCCGGCGCCTGTGTCGGCTGTGGTGAAACCGCGTATATCAAGCTGGCTACACAGCTGTTTGGCGACCGTATGCTGGTCGCCAACGCCACGGGCTGTTCCTCGATCTATGGCGGCAACCTGCCCACCACGCCCTGGACGACCAACGCCGAAGGACGCGGACCCGCCTGGAACAATTCCCTGTTCGAGGACAACGCAGAGTTCGGGCTGGGCATGCGAATTGCCATCGACCAGCAAGCGCGTTACGCCCGCGACCTGCTGGCACAACTGCGGGACCAGCTGGATGTCACGCTGGTAGAAGAGCTGCTTGCAGCGGAGCAATCGGAAGAATCCGACATCGAGGCCCAACGCCGGCGAGTGGCTCTACTTCGCGATCAACTTGCCGGCCTGGAACAGCCACAGGCCAGCGAGCTTGATAATGTAGCCGACACACTGGTACGCAAGAGTGTATGGATCATCGGCGGCGACGGCTGGGCCTACGACATTGGTTACGGTGGCGTGGATCACGTACTGGCAAGCGGCGCGGACGTAAACATCCTGGTACTGGACACTGAAGTCTATTCGAACACCGGCGGGCAAACATCGAAAGCCACACCGCGCGGTGCTGTCGCTAAATTTTCTGCCGGTGGCAAGCCTTCCTCCAAGAAGGACCTGGCAAAGCTCGCTATGGACTATGACAATGTGTACGTGGCACATATTGCCTACGCGGCAAAGGATATACAGACCCTGCGCACCTTCCTGGAAGCCGAAGCCCACCCGGGACCATCGCTGATCATCGCCTACTCACCCTGTATTGCACACGGCGTGGACCTGTCCCGTAATCACCTGCAGCAGGAGCTTGCGGTCAATAGCGGACACTGGCCACTATTCCGTTATGCGCCGGCACGCGCTGCCGAAGGTATGAATCCGCTACACCTCGACTCCCGGGAACCAAGCATCCCTTACCGCAAATTCGTGGAAACCGAAACACGCTTCAGTATGTTGTGGCGTTCTCACCCGGACGACGCCGAGAAATTCCTGGAACAGTCCCAGAAAGAAGTCAGGGAGCGTTTCTGTCACTATCAGCAATTGGCTGAACTGCCGGTATGCAAACCGGTCGATGACACTGACGCAGCGAAAGAAGAGGAATAAACCATGGTGGATCTGTCGACGCAATATCTTGGTCTTGAGCTTTCCGGCCCACTGGTGCCCTCCTCTTCGCCGCTGACCCGGACTGCCGAATCCTGCCGTAGCCTCGAGGACGCCGGTGCCGCTGCCGTTGTCATGCCCTCCCTGTTCGAAGAGGAAATTCTCGAGAGTGAAAATATTGCAGCCCGCTTTCTGCATGAACAGGAAACGGGTTTCGGAGAAGCCGACAGCTTCCTTCCGGTGCCGGATAACTACCGTGATGCACTGGACGAATACCTCGAAAACCTGACTGCCATCAAGACTTCGCTGGACATTCCCGTTATCGCCAGCCTCAACGGGGTTTCCGGTGATGGCTGGGTCAGTTACGGAAAAAAGCTGGAACAGGCAGGTGCCGATGCACTGGAGCTTAACGTCTACTATGTGGCCGCAGACATTAGCGAATCGGCTGCCATGGTGGAAGAACGTTATATAAAGGTCCTGTCCGAACTGCGCCGCCACGTACAAATCCCGGTTACCATGAAACTTTCTCCGCAATTCAGCTCGGTCGGCTGTTTCGTCAGGAGCCTGGAGGTGGCCGGCGCCGGCGGGGTCTCGTTATTCAATCGTTTCTACCAGCCAGACATTGATCTGGAAACCAGGGAAGTCGCCCCTGTCCTGAGCCTGTCCACTCCCTACGAGGCCCTGCTACGCATTCACTGGCTGGCCATCCTGTATGGTCGTGTACAACTCTCGCTGGCAGCAACCGGCGGCTTTCACGATGCCAGGGAATCGCTCAAGGCTATTATGGCCGGAGCAGATATTATCCACCTTTGCTCGGTGCTGCTTCACGATGGCCCGCAGGCCATCAGCCGTATACGCGACGACATGACTCGCTGGATGGAAGAAAACGAATACGACTCTCTGCAACAGCTGAAAGGTTGTGTAAGCCAGCAACACGCCATCGACCCCGCCGCCTTTACGCGCACCAATTACGTGAAACTGCTGGACAGTTTCCGCACTCCCGCTGGTGTACGCAGGTAGCGTATTGCGGTCTATATGCCGCCGGGTGGAAGTAATGGTTCGGGACCGTTGGCCGCAGGGACGCGGCCATCGAGCGTACAGGGATGTATTTACAAGGTGAATGCGAAGCATGAGAGGGTGCCCTGGGGTACAGCGTGTCCTGAAGCATTGCTTCCACCCGGCATATAGACGTCCTGATATCTAAAGGAAGCCTCACCGGGGCCGCCAATCTACCCAGAATATAGTCTGGTTCCGAGGATATCCCCATGACACCGCAGGACCTGGTAGCCCGCAACGTGCGCCTGGTTTCACTTCCCGAGGTCTGCATTCAGGTGCAGACCCTGGCAGATTCACCCCATACCAGCGCCGCCGACGTTGGTGAGGTGGTCGGACAGGATCCCGCCCTGACCACCCGCCTGCTGAAACTGGTCAACAGTGCCTATTTCGGCCTGTCGCGAAAAGTCGACACGGTAACCCGGGCGGTTAACCTGATTGGCATGCGCGAGCTCCGTAACCTCGCCTTCGCCGCATCAGCCGCAGAAGTGTTTTCAGGAATTTCGTCCGAGCAGCTGGATATGGCCGGTTTTTGGCAGCACAGCGTGTACTGTGGCCTGCTCGCCCGCCACCTGTCGACACACTGCAACGTGCTGCACGGTGAACGCCTCTTTACCGTGGGCCTGCTGCACGATGTCGGTCGCCTGCTGATGCTGATGAAGTTGCCGGAGGAAACCGGCAAGGCCGAGGCACTCCGTCTGACGTCCAGGCAGGAAATCTGTGACATCGAATATGAGCTGATCGGTTTCACTCATGCAGAAGTCGGTGAGGCGCTTCTATTGCACTGGAATCTGCCGGAAAATCTGTGCGCAGCCGTCCGTTACCACCACGATCCGCGCTCGGCCGATACCGCGCAACTGGAATCAGCACTCATGCATATTGCCGACCAGGTAACCCATTGCGCGCAGGAATCCAAAGACCTCTCCGGGTCGTCCTTCTATGATCCTTATGGCGCCCTGCTGGATGCCGACCTGCACGCAGATCGTATCAGTGCAACAGCACTGGAATTCATACAGGATGAGGCGCTGTCACTGACAAGCGTCGGTGCAGCGGAAATCACCGCCGCCATCGGCAAGACCTCGACTGCTTTCAACCAGGTTCTCGACCTGCTCTACCCTATGGCCTGGGAAACTCCACGATAGCCTTCAATCAACGGCTGCCCAGTAATACCAACTGGCGATGGTTCGGTAAGGACGCCAGCGTTCCGCCAACTCCAGGTAGACTTCATGACCGGCATCGTCCGGCAACTGGTAATGCACGCGGATAGACTTGCGCAACGCAAGATCACCGACCGGCAGGACATCCAGCCTCCCCAGTGAAAACATCAGCAGCATGTCCGCAGTCCAGCGGCCGATGCCGGGCAACGCCATGAGCCGTTCTGACACCTGTTCGTCATCCAGTGTATTCAGTTGCTCCAGATCGAGTTCACCGTGGCGGACCTGGCGACTGATTTCGCGGATATAACGTATCTTCTGGCCGCTCAGGCCACATTTCCGCAGGGACTGTTCCCGGACACCGCGAATGTGCTCCGGACGAAACTCCCGGGTATCAAAATGTTCGAGCAAGCGCGCCTCGATCGTCGCCGCGGCCCGGACTGACAATTGCTGATTGATAATTGCCCAGACCAGGGTATGAAAATGTGACCCGGGCTTCTGCGTCAGGGTACAGGGTCCATGCCTGCGAATTATCCCGGCGAGCACCGGGTCTGCGCGTTTCAGATAGCGTTCGGCGGCGCGAACCGGTGTGTCGCTTACCACCCCAGGCCCACCGACAGCACGGCGTAGCTGACAATCGTCATACCGGCCGCTGCAAATGCAGCCGGCCGCTTCCAGCCATTGAGTAACAGGAAGACAACAATGGTCCAGCCTATTAATAGTGGCCAGTAGCGGACCTCACCCGACATGGTTACTGCGGCCCTTCCACTGACACCCGGCGCCAGTTTTCGTCGTCGCGACAGACTTCGTGCGCTGCCCAGCGAGCGAACTCTGCGCGTGTCAGCACACCTGTGGAGCGCAGACCGCGCCCGGCCACCACCTTGAAGATCAGCATGGAGTCCGCTGAGCCGGCATTGCCGGATTCATCGATGATCTGCCGCACCAGCCAGTCAGCACCGTATTCCCCGTTACTGTAATAATGACCCGGCTGCAGGTCTTCCACGCGGAAGGTCCCCTGCTGCGAGCGTTTGGTTGCCAGATCATAGATGGCCAGCAGATCCTCCTCGGTAATATCGATAAAAGAATCCACCTCGCTCAGGGCATAGACCAGATCCTCGTGAGAGATGGCCGGCTTTTCCTCAATACCTCCCACCTCAGTCGGGTTCCCTGAGTGCATGGTTTTTTTCAGGTAAGCCGGGTAACGCCGCCAGGCAAAGGGAAAGTTGAACAGTACGGCGACCAGGAGGATTACCAGCACATTCAGAAGTACCGGCGTAACCACGAACTGGTAGCCCAGTGAGTGAACGCCCGCACCGCCGACCACCGCCGACAGGGCCGTCGCACCACCGGGCGGGTGAATGCAGCGCAAATAATGCATGGCACCAGTTGCCAGCGCCACCGCAGTGGCGGCGGCAACCAGGGTTTCGGGTATATAGCGGGCACAGGTGACACCGATCACAGCAGAAACCAGGTGGCCGCCGATCATCGGCCAGGGTTGCGACAGGGGTCCGTGCGGAACGGCGAACAGCAACACCGCAGATGCGCCCATGGAGGCCACAATGAGGGT
>JAUXGZ010000018.1 GCA_030621785.1 Gammaproteobacteria bacterium
ATGGCTACGATCCGACTTCGGCAGTGCCGAAGCCTATGCCGATGCCAAGCGCCGTTTGTTCGAAGCGCCCGGTTTGCAGTCTGCAGTGCTTAACCTGAACGATGATTTTGGTTGCGAGCTGGCTGACGGGTTGAAGCGTCAGTTGAGAGTGATTGCCTGTCAGAGCGGTGTGCAGGGAAATGCCCGCGAGTTTCCGGACTGGATCGAACTGCGCGCAGTCCATCCGCTGGAGAATGGGCTTGCGCTGGAGCTGGAATCGAGCTGGGGAGAGGCCGGCTTCACGGCCTCGGTACTGGGCGATTTCAATGCCGAAAATCTGCTGCTATCGCTGGGTGCGCTGCTGGCCTGCGGCCTTTCATTGCAAGCCGCGGTACACGGGCTGTCGCAGGTTAGCACCGTGCCGGGGCGCATGGAGCTCTTTGCTGGCAGGAATACACCGCGGGTAGTCGTTGACTATGCGCATACCTCGCATGCGCTGGAGGCTGCGCTGATGGCATTGCGGCCTCACTGCAGGGGCGAATTGATTTGTGTCTTCGGCGCCGGTGGTGATCGGGACCGGGGCAAGCGGCCGCAGATGGGCACGGTAGCGGAACGTCTGGCAGACCAGGTCATTTTGACCAGTGATAACCCGCGCAGCGAAGATCCGGACTCGATTATTGATCAGCTTGCGCAAGGTTTCCGACAGCCGTACCGGGCCGGACGTATTCCCGACCGGGCCGTGGCGATCGAAACCGCCCTGCGTGAAGCGAATGTCGATGACCTGGTGCTGGTTGCCGGAAAAGGACACGAAGATTATCAGCAGGTTGGTCAGGAAAAACGGCCGTTCAGCGACCGGGTACTGGTGCAGCAACTGCTGCGGGGGCTCGCTGAATGATGACCATGCATCTTGCGGAAGCTGCTGAATTGCTGGATGCGCGGCAATCGGGTGCCGATGTGTTGTTCCGCGGTGTCAGTACCGATACCCGTACCCTGGTCGATGGCAATCTGTTTGTGGCACTTGAGGGGCCGAACTTTGACGGTCACGACTATCTGGAGCAGGCGCGTCGCGGGGGGGCTGCAGCGGCTGTTGCAGGGCGCAGGATGGACGTGTCGCTACCATTGATCGAGGTGAATAATACGCTTGAAGCGCTGGGTCGGCTGGCGTCTGGCTGGCGTTCACGTTTCGCCATACCGCTGGTGGCGGTCACCGGCAGCAATGGCAAGACCACGACACGCGAAATGCTGGCCGCTATTCTGGAACGTTGTGGTGAAACCCTGGCGACCCGGGGTAATCTGAATAACGCGATTGGCTTGCCCCTGACGCTATCCCTGCTTTCCCCTCGCCACCGTTTTGCGGTGGTGGAACTTGGCGCCAGTCATCCGGGGGAAATCGCTTCACTGACCGGTATTGCACAGCCTTCGATTGCCATTATCAACAATGCCGGACCTGCGCATCTTGAGGGCTTTGGTAGCCTTGAGGGGGTTGCCCGGGCCAAGGGTGAGCTGTTTGAAGAAATCGCTGCGGACGGTGTCTGTATCCTGAATGCAGACGATGATTTTACTGCGCTCTGGCGGACACTGGCGGGACAGCGTCAGCTGATTTCCTTCGGACTCGACAATCCGGCAGATATTACTGCTGACTGGAAAGGTGATATCAGTGGCAGTGATATCGAGCTGCAAACGCCGGTCGGACGCGTCGCGCTGCGGTTGCGGCTTCCCGGCAGACATAATGTGATGAATGCACTTGCAGCAACGGCGGCTGCCACGGCGCTGGCGGTCTCGCTGGATGATATCGCGCAGGGACTCGCCAGCGTGGAACCCGTGCGTGGTCGCTGGCAGGTGCAGGCAGGTATCAAGGGTACGCAAATTATCGATGATACCTACAATGCAAACCCCGGTTCGTTGCATGCAGCGCTGAAATTGCTGTCACAGGAGGATGCCGAGAGCTGGCTGGTGCTTGGTGATATGGGCGAGCTGGGTGGCGAAGAAACTCGTTTGCACCGGGAAGTTGGCGACCAGGCGCGGCGTTTGGGAATCGGACGTCTGTTCACGCTGGGACAGCTGGCGCAGCAGGCAGCAAGGACTTTTGGCGATGCTGCCGAGGTATACGAAAATGTTGAAGATCTGACCCGCCGCCTGCGTGCACTGGCACAGCCGGGCGTGCGTATCCTGGTGAAGGGTTCCCGGGCCATGCACATGGAGCGCGTGGTGGCAGCACTGCGGTTGTCAGACAGTGAGGAGTGCGCCTGATGCTGCTGTATCTTTCTGAATATCTGAGCCAGTTTCACAGTGGCTTCAATGTGTTCCAGTACCTGACTCTGCGCGCAATCTTCGGTGTCCTGACGGCCCTTACCATCTCTTTTATGGTTGGCCCGGCGATGATTCGCAAGCTCAGTTTCCATCAGATCGGTCAGCAGATTCGCGATGACGGTCCGGAGTCCCATTTTTCCAAGGCTGGCACGCCTACCATGGGTGGTGCGCTGATCCTGGTCGCCATCGTGATTGCGACCCTGTTGTGGGCGGATCTCGGTAACCGTTATATCTGGGTAGTGTTGCTGGTAACACTGACGTTCGGAGCTATCGGCTGGGTCGATGACTACCGCAAGCTGGTGTATGGCAATAGCAAGGGCTTGTCGGCACGTGTCAAGTATGGCTGGCAGTCGCTGGCTGCACTGGCTACCGGGCTCTACCTGTTTTATAGCGCGCAGTCGCCGGCAGAGACCGAGCTGATCGTTCCCTTCTTCAAGGACATCGCGGTGCCGTTGGGTGGCTGGTATCTGTTGCTGGTGTACTTCGTGGTGGTCGGCTCGAGTAATGCGGTGAACCTGACCGATGGCCTGGATGGCCTGGCTATTCTGCCAACGGTACTGATTGCCGGTGCCCTGGCTATATTCGCATACGCTACCGGACACCTGTATATCGCAAAGTATCTGAGTATTCCCTACATTCGGGAAGTCGGTGAGGTGGCCGTGTTCTGTGGATCCATGGTAGGAGCCGGGCTAGGGTTTCTGTGGTTCAACGCCTACCCGGCACAGGTATTCATGGGAGATGTCGGTGCTCTGGCGCTGGGCGCAGCCCTGGGGGTGGTCGCCGTGCTGGTGCGACAGGAACTGGTCTTCTTTTTGATGGCAGGCGTGTTTGTCATGGAGACCGTATCGGTAATTCTCCAGGTTGCTTCCTTCAAGCTGACCGGCCGGCGAATTTTCAGAATGGCACCGTTGCACCATCATTTTGAGCTTAAAGGTTGGCCGGAACCACGCGTCATTGTGCGGTTCTGGATTATCACGCTGATTCTCGTGTTGTCCGGCCTGGCAACGCTGAAGATTCGATGACGGGGGTTTTCGATGGACGAAAAGAGTCAGATAGCCGTAGCAAGTATAACTTTCACGATTATATCGGTGTTGCTGGTTTTGCTGGCGGCGGTGTAGCGGAACGCACATGCAGATTGCGGTCGATCACATGAGACAGGATTCGTTGCAGGACTTGCGTACGCTGGTGGTGGGCCTGGGTGTGACCGGTCTGTCGTGCGTGCGCTATCTGTCGGCACAAGGTGTCGAGCTCGCGGTGACGGACAGCCGTGAGCATCCGCCCGCCATCGAGGAACTACAGAGGGAGTTTCCCGGTGTCGCACTGTTTACGGGTGGCTTCGATGCAGCTGTTTTTGGCCGTGCCGAGCGCATTGTGGTGAGCCCCGGAGTTTCGTTGCAACAGCCACTGCTGATTGAGGCGTATCACCGCGGTGTGGAAATTATTGGCGATATCGAGTTGTTCGCGCGCGCGGTACAGGCGCCGGTATTCACCATTACCGGTTCCAACGGCAAGAGCACAGTGACAACCTTGCTCGGCACGATGGCGCGCGTGGCCGGTCGGGATGTACGGATTGGCGGCAATCTGGGGACGCCGGCGCTGGATCTGCTCGGGGAATGTGAACCGGACCTGTATGTTCTGGAGTTGTCCAGTTTTCAGCTGGAGACCGTGACCAGTCTGAAGAGCCAGGCAGCGGTCGTATTGAATATCAGCCCGGATCATCTGGATCGACATGCTTCGCTGGACGACTACGTGCGCACCAAGCAGCGTATCTACGCCGGTGCAGCCGTTCAGGTCGTCAACCTGGACGATAACGTGGCGGCCGGGCTTGCAATCGATAGCAGTCCTCAAGTTGGCTTTTCATCAGGCAGGCCGGTAGAGAACGGTTTCGGTATTCTGGAAGCAGGAGGACACAGCTGGATTGCACGTGGCGATGAACGCTGGCTACCGGTTGCCGAGGTGCGTATGGCCGGTCGGCACAATCTGGCGAATGCCCTGGCTGCACTGGTTCTCGGCGCAGTGGCCGGGCTGCCGCGTGATGCCATGCTGCAGGTGTTGCGTGAGTTTCGTGGCTTGCCACACCGCACCGAATGGGTTGCCAGGAAACAGGGTGTGCGCTGGTTCAATGATTCCAAGGCGACCAATATCGGCGCCGCGCTGGCAGCCATCCAGGGCTTCGACGGGCCTCTGGTGGTAATTGCCGGCGGGCAGGGGAAGGGCGCGGACTTCATGGAGTTGGCTGACGGTTTGGGGGCACGGGTAAAGGCCATGGTGTTGCTGGGCGAAGCGGCTGCAGAAATTGAACAGGCGGTGAACAACCGGGTGCACGTGGAACACGCCGTGGACATGCAGGATGCCGTGCGCCGTGCTGCTGTGCTGACAGAGACCGGTGATACGGTACTCCTGTCGCCGGCGTGCGCCAGTTTCGACATGTTCAGTGGTTATGTCGAGCGTGGTGAGATTTTCCGGCAGGCGGTAGAGGAGTCCGGCGCATGAATCTTGCCCTGTTGCTGCCCGATATACCCCGGCGCCGTGGCGCCAGCCTGCCGCAGCTGGATTATGCTCTGTTAACCGCTTTTGTGACGCTGGCTTCTATCGGTCTGGTGATGGTGGCCTCTGCTTCCATGCCGGTTGCCGAACGGCTTGGTTTCGGTGTTTTTCATTTTCCCCTGCGCCAGAGTGTCTATCTGTTGATGGGTTTGTTGCTGGGCCTGGGCATACTGCGTATTCCACTGGCCTGGTGGCAGCGAAGCAGCCTGTTGTCGGTGTTGCTGGCCATTGGCTTGCTGGCGGCGGTATTACTACCTGGTGTAGGTGTTGAAGTGAATGGCAGTACCCGCTGGATCAACCTGGGGGTTTTTCGCTTGCAGGTTTCCGAACCTGCCAAATTGCTGGTCATGATCTATCTTGCCGGCTACCTGGTACGTCATGGCGAGGAAGTGCGCGAGAGTGCAGCGGGTTTCATGAAGCCATTGGGACTGCTGGCCATTGCTGCACTACTGCTGCTGATGGAGCCGGACTTCGGGGCTACGGTGGTGATGATGACAACGGCTCTGGTGATGATGTTCGTGGCCGGTGTACGTCTGTGGAAGTTCGCTGCGCTGATCCTGCTGACAGGTATGGCTTTTGCGGTGCTGGCCGTTGCCTCGCCCTATCGTCTGGAGCGCCTGACTACCTTCCTGAACCCGTGGGCTGACCCCTTTAACAGTGGTTTCCAGCTAACCCAGTCTTTAATCGCAATCGGGCGGGGCGAATGGTTGGGCGTCGGTCTGGGGGCGAGTATTCAGAAGTTGTTTTACCTGCCGGAAGCACATACCGATTTCGTGTTTGCGGTGCTGGCGGAAGAGATGGGGTTGATCGGTGTGCTGGTTCTACTGGGTCTGTATGCCTTTATCATTTTCCGAACCTACAGCATTGCCGCAGTCGCCGAGCGTGGCGGTAACCTGTTCGCGGCCTATCTTGCGTATGGTATCGGTACCTGGATCGGGTTGCAGGCCGTGATCAATATCGGCGTCAATACCGGGCTCCTGCCAACCAAGGGCCTGACCCTGCCACTGATGAGCTACGGGGGTAGTAGTATGCTGGTCAGCTGCATGGCCGTCGCTATTTTGCTGCGTATCGACTATGAAACCCGTTGCACAGTGGAAAATGTGTCCGCTACCGGAACAGAGCCGGCACGGCGTCGCCGCCGGAGAGCAACATGAGCCGGCCGGTACTGATCATGGCTGGTGGCACAGGCGGGCACGTGTTTCCCGCACTGGCCGTTGCCGAAGAACTGGAGAGACGGGGTTATCCGGTCGCCTGGCTGGGGACGCAAGCCGGCCTGGAAGCCCGTATCGTGCCGCCAACCGGTATTCCGATGCACTGGATTTCGGTCAAGGGGTTGCGTGGCAACGGTGTGCTGCGTCTGCTCGGTGCGCCTTTTATGCTGCTCTGGGCGCTGTTACAGGCTGCCGGCGTGTTGCTGAAGTTGCGTCCGGTTGCGGTGCTGGGCATGGGTGGCTTTGTTACCGGGCCCGGTGGCGCTATGGCATGGTTGCTACGACGTCCATTGATTATCCATGAGCAGAATTCGGTTGCGGGTCTGACCAATCGGTTGCTGGCACGCCTGGCGAATCCGGTGCTGGCCGCATTTCCCGATAGTCTGCCGGGTGCGGTGCTGACGGGTAATCCGTTGCGCAGCAGCATCACTGCTACTCCTTTCCGGGAGCCCGATACAGCTTCGAGGCGGCCGCGTCTGCTGGTGGTTGGTGGCAGTCTGGGGGCCGCTGTCCTGAACGAGCAGGTTCCGGCAGCCCTGGCGGAGATGGATCCACAGCAGCGTCCGGAGGTCAGGCATCAGACCGGTCTGAAGCAGATCGACAGCGCACGGGAATACTACGCGGCCGCCGGCATCGATGTACGGCTGGACGCCTTCATCGAGGATATGGCTGAGGCCTACCAGTGGGCCGACCTGGTGCTATGTCGTGCCGGTGCACTGACCATTGCGGAACTGGCGGCGGTGGGTGTCGGTTCCATTCTGGTTCCCTATCCGCACGCGGTCGACGACCACCAGACCGCCAATGCGCGTTACCTGGTCGATGCCGGTGCGGCTGTATTGCTGCCGCAGTCAGAAATGAACCGGCAACGGTTGCGTGAGGCGCTGGAATTATTGCAGCAGCCGCAACGCCTGCGGGATATGGCGCGCAGCGCGCATTCCATGGCGAAACCCGATGCGGCAGCCCGGGTGGCGGACTATTGCCTGCACGCTGCCGGTGTGGAGGTGGCAGCATGACTATGGCCCCTGCCGCACAGGCTGATGCCATGCGCTGCATTCGCTGTGCCCATTTTGTTGGTATCGGCGGTGCCGGTATGGGCGGGATTGCCGAAGTATTGCTGAATCTTGGCTTTAATGTCAGTGGTTCCGACTTGCGCAGGAATGCCGTGACCCGACGCCTCGAAAGCCAGGGTGCCCGGATCTGGAAAGGGCACTCTGCAGACCATGTTGCCGAGTGTGACGTGGTAGTGGTCTCGACTGCGGTAGAGGATGATAACCCCGAGGTGATGGCTGCGCGTGAGCGCCGGATTCCGGTGGTGCCACGGGCCGAGATGCTGGCGGAGATCATGCGCTTCAGGTACGGCATCGCTGTTGCGGGCACCCATGGCAAGACCACCACCACCAGTCTGGTGGCCAGTTTGCTGGCCGAAGGCGATCTGGATCCGACTTTTGTCATCGGCGGCCAGCTTAACAGTTCCAGCAGTCACGCCCGGCTCGGCAGTGGTCACTACCTGGTGGCTGAAGCCGACGAGAGCGATGCATCGTTTCTCTATCTGCAGCCCATGCTTGCGGTGGTCACCAACATCGATGCCGATCACCTTTCTACCTACGAAGGTGACTTTCAGCGTCTGCGCCAGACCTTTGTCGAATTTCTGCATCACCTGCCTTTCTACGGCGAAGCCGTGCTCTGCATCGATGATCCGGTGGTATGCGAAATACTGCCACAGGTCACCCGCCAGGTGCGTACCTACGGCATCGAATCGCCGGATGCCGATGTGCGCGCCGTCGATATCCACCAGGACGGTTTGCGTATGCACTTCACTGTGCACCAGGCGAACCACGAACCACTGCTTATCGACCTGAACATGCCGGGTAATCACAACGTCCTCAATGCGCTCGCTGCAATATCTGTTGCACGTGAACTTGGCGTATCGGACGAGGCCATACAACACGGGCTGAAGGTCTTCGAGGGTATTGGCCGGCGCTTCCAGGTAAATGCTGAAACCGTTCTTGATGGTGGCACCGTGCTGTTCATCGATGACTACGGTCATCACCCCAGGGAGATTGCTGCGACACTGGAAGCGGTACGTAACGGCTGGCCCGAGCGGCGCCTGGTGGTGGCCTTTCAGCCACACCGGTACTCGCGCACGCTGGACCTGTTCGACGACTTTGCCCAGGTGCTGGTGAATGTAGATGTATTGCTGGTTACGGAAGTATATGCCGCTGGTGAGGCGCCGCTTTCCGGCGCCGACGGACGCGCATTGTGCCGTGCGATTCGGACCCGCGGTCGCACTGATCCGGTATTCGTAGAGGAGGTGGAAAACCTGCCTTCGGTACTCAATGATGTGCTGAAACCCGGAGACCTGGTGCTGACCCTGGGCGCAGGTTCGATCGGTATGGTTGCGGCTCGTTTGCCGGCAATGCTCGCCGGCGTGGATAACGGAGGTGATGCGTAATGCCTGATACAAGACTGCGTATTCAGATGGGATGTGGGGAACCACTGCAGAGTCGCTGGCGAGTCAGTCGGCTGACTGGCCAGCGGGCTTCCGCTAATCCAAGGCCGGCTGCGGGCAGGGACAAGTCATTGCCGGTGCAATCAGGGCAGGAAGAAAAGTGCAAGCACTGGTGACAACAGAAGCAGAATTCCCCCTGCGCGGCGAGCTGAGATCCCGTGAGTCCATGTCAGCACATACCAGCTGGCGTGTCGGCGGCCCTGCCGATACCTGGTACCGGCCGGCCGATCTCGAGGATTTGCGGCAGTTTCTCGCCACACTGCCGGAGAGAGAAGTCGTCTACTGGGTGGGCCTGGGCAGCAATCTTCTGGTGCGTGATGGAGGTATTCGTGGCACGGTGATCATGCCCTTTGGCGGGCTGGATACGCTGGAGCAATCCGCTGAGGAACGAGTGTTCGCCGGTGCCGGTGTCACTTGCGCCAGGGTGGCGCGCTTTGCGGCACGCGCCGGGCTTGCCGGCTGCGAGTTCCTTGCGGGTATACCCGGCACCATGGGTGGAGCGCTGGCAATGAATGCGGGTGCATTTGGCGGCGAAACCTGGTCGCTGGTGTCTTCGGTCAACACGCTGGACAGGCGCGGCAGCACGCACCGGCGATTGCCGGAAGAATACGCTATTGGCTATCGGCATGTGGTCGGGCCGGAACAGGAATGGTTTACCGGCGTGGAACTGCAATTGCACCACGAGGATGTCGTTCGTGCGCAGCAGAATATCCGCAGCCTGCTGGACAGGCGCTCGGCTTCGCAGCCAACGCAGCAGCCGAGCTGTGGCTCGGTGTTTCGAAATCCGCCGGGCGATCACGCCGCCCGCCTGATAGAGGCCAGCGGACTGAAGGGCAAGTGTATCGGTGCGGCGCAGGTGTCGGAAAAACACGCCAACTTCATCGTCAACCTGGGCAAGGCGCAGGCTGCGGATATAGAGGCATTGATCGGTTTTGTGCGTGACGAGGTCGAGCGTGTGCAGGGTGTCCGTCTGCAGGCCGAGGTACACGTCATCGGTGAATACGAATGAGCACGAGTCATAATCCGGTGCCGTCGCGCGAAGTGCAGGATGCTGCCGCGTTCGGACGTGTCGCCGTATTGCTGGGCGGGCGATCTGCCGAGCGGGCAATATCGTTGCAAAGCGGAGCTGCTGTGCTGCAGGCCCTGCAGCACAGCGGTATCGATGCACAGGCTCTGGATGCCGGCAATGAAGATTTTGTACAACAACTGGGCAGTGGCGGTTTCGACCGGGTATTCAACGTACTGCACGGTCGTGGCGGCGAAGACGGCGTGATGCAGGGCTTGCTGGAAAACCTGGGTTTTCCCTATACCGGCAGTGGCGTACTGGGCTCGGCGCTGGCGATGGACAAGTTAAAGACCAAGCAGCTATGGAAAGGGGTGGGTCTGCCTACGCCGGCATTTGCATTGTTGTCCGGTGAGCAGGACCTGCCGGCGGCTGCGAACGAACTGGGGTTTCCCATGATACTCAAGCCGGTGCATGAAGGTTCGAGTATTGGCATGACCAGGGTACAGCGAGAAGCCGAGCTGCAGCAGGCATTTTCTACCGCAGACCACTACGACAGTGATGTGCTGGCGGAATGCTGGATCGAAGGCATCGAGCTGACTGCCGGTATTGTCGGTGATTTTGTGTTGCCGTTGATACGTCTGGAAACACCGAACGAATTCTATGACTACGCAGCCAAGTACGAAGCGGACACCACTCGTTATCACTGTCCTTGCGGGTTGCCGGAGGCGCAGGAGATGCAGCTGCGGTTGCTGGCGATCCAGGCGTTTCGAGCGGTTGGTGCAAGCGGCTGGGGGCGTGTGGATTTTTTCCTGGAGGATTCCCGGGAACCGTGGCTGATCGAGGTGAATACTGTGCCGGGCATGACGGACCACAGCCTGGTGCCAATGGCCGCGGCACGTGTTGGCTGGAACATGCCGGAGCTGGTATGGCGGATTCTTGAAACCAGTATGGATAGACGGGGGTAGGTTGCAGGTGGCGAGGAAGGTACAGGCGAAGAGCCGCAAGAAAAGCGCACTCAAGACCCGGCAGTGGAAGCACTGGTTGAAGCCGTCGCTGCTGCTCGTCAGCGTGATGGCACCGGTTGCCGGTTTGGGTTTGCTGGTACTCTGGATGAGCAATCCCTTGCAGTGGCCGGTGCGAACCGTGCAGGTGCAGGGACAGTTTCGCTACCTGCAGCCGGAAGTCTTGCGGGCCGAGGTCGAGCCGTTATCGGCCACGGGATTCTTCGTCATGGAAGTCAGCGAGATACAGGAGCACGTACAGCAGTTGCCCTGGGTGGATCAGGTTTCCGTGCGTCGTGTATGGCCGGACCGGCTGGATATTGATGTGGTTGAGCAACGACCTGTTGCACGCTGGGGTACACAGGGTTTCCTGAACCGGCGCGCCGAGGTGTTCGTGCCGTCCGCCAGCGAGGATCTTTCGGGCTTAATGGTGCTTGATGGTCCGGATGGCTACCAGGAACGTGTACTGGCAATGTCTGTCAGGTTGCAGAGATTACTGCAACCGCTGCAGCTGACGGCACTGAGGCTGGATGCGCGCAGAGCCTGGAGTATGCAACTCGGTAACGGACTGGTGCTCGAGATTGGCCGCAAGGAGCCGGAGCAGCGTGTCGCAAGATTCGTGCGTGCCTACCCGACGATTCTGGCTGCGGGCAAGCAGGAGCTGCAGCGCGTGGATCTTCGCTACAGCAATGGTTTCGCGGTTCGCTGGCGGCCGGCAGAGCAGGGTTAGGGGAGTACTGGTTAATCAATATGTCCAAGAAATCAGAAAAGAACATGATTGTCGGCCTGGATATTGGCACCTCCAAGGTAGTGGCGATTGTTGGCGAGATCTCGCCGGAAGACGAGATCGAGATCATCGGCATCGGCTCGCATCCCTCGCGGGGCCTGAAGAAAGGGGTGGTGGTGAATATCGAGTCGACCGTGCATTCGATACAGCGTGCGGTGGAGGAGGCCGAGTTGATGGCCGGGTGCCAGATTCATTCTGTGTACGCCGGTATTGCCGGTAGTCATATCCGCAGCCTGAATTCGCACGGCATTGTGGCAATCCGTGACCGTGAGGTAACCCCCGGTGATGTGGAAAGGGTGATTGATGCCGCTCGGGCAGTAGCCATTCCTGCCGACCAGAAAATTCTGCATATCCTGCCGCAGGAGTTCGTCATCGATGATCAGGACGGTATCCGCGAGCCGGTAGGAATGTCGGGTGTGCGGCTCGAGGCCAAGGTACACATGGTGACCGGAGCGGTAAGTGCGGCACAGAATATTATCAAGTGCGTGCGTCGCTGTGGCCTGGAAGTGGATGACATTATCCTGGAGCAGCTGGCTTCCAGTTACGCGGTACTCACCGATGATGAGAAGGATCTCGGTGTGTGCCTGGTGGATATCGGTGGCGGTACGACGGATATCGCCGTGTTCACCGAGGGCTCCATCCGGCATACGGCAGTCATTCCGATCGCCGGTGACCAGGTGACCAACGATATTGCCGTAGCCCTGCGTACGCCCACGCAGTATGCGGAAGAAATCAAGATCAAGTATGCCTGTGCGCTGACACAACTGGCGGCCGGGGATGAAAATATCGAGGTGCCCAGTGTGGGCGACCGCCCCCCGCGGCGCCTGGCAAGACAGACACTGGCCGAAGTGGTTGAGCCACGTTACGAGGAATTGCTGACGCTGATACAGGCTGAACTTCGCCGCAGCGGATTTGAAGATCTGGTTGCCGCCGGCATTGTGCTGACGGGTGGTAGTTCGAAGATAGAGGGACTGGTTGACCTGGCAGAAGAAGTTTTTCACATGCCGGTGCGGCTGGGTATGCCTCACAGTGTGTTGGGTCTGGTGGACGTGGTTCGTAATCCGATTTACGCCACCGGGGTTGGTTTGCTGCTGTTCGGTAACCAGAATCGGGCGCGGCGAGGGTTCGATCCGGGAGCAGGGGTTGGTTTGCGTGGTGTATGGGAGCGTATGAAGAGCTGGTTTCAGGGCAATTTCTGACAGTTCGTCGGGGCATTATTTTACTGAACAGGTTGGTACAGAGGAGAGTGGGTATGTTTGAATTAATGGATTCTTTTAGTCAGAGCGCAGTAATCAAGGTGATCGGTGTCGGCGGTGGTGGTGGTAACGCCGTGCAACACATGGTCGAGGCGGACATTGAGGGTGTCGAGTTTATTTGTGCCAATACCGATTCGCAGGCACTGGCCAACATGGGCTCTCGAACCAGTCTGCAGCTGGGCACCAGTATTACCAAGGGGTTGGGTGCCGGTGCCAATCCCGACATCGGTCGTCAGGCGGCCATGGAGGATCGGGACCGGATCCACGAAGTGATCGAAGGTTCAGACATGTTGTTTATAACCGCCGGCATGGGTGGCGGTACGGGTACCGGCGCGGCACCGGTGGTAGCGCAGGTGGCCAAGGAACTGGGTATCCTGACGGTTGCGGTAGTCACCAAGCCGTTTCCGTTCGAAGGCGGCAAGCGTCTTATGGTTGCAGATCGCGGTATCCTCGAACTGGGTCAGTACGTCGATTCACTGATTACCATTCCTAACGAGAAGCTGTTGTCGGTGCTGGGCAAGGAAATCAGTCTGCTGAGCGCGTTCAAGGCGGCCAACAATGTGCTGCAAGGTGCAGTGCAGGGTATCGCCGAGCTGATCACCCGACCGGGCCTGATCAATGTCGACTTTGCCGACGTGCGTACCGTGATGTCGGAGATGGGCATGGCCATGATGGGCTCGGGTGCTGCATCCGGTCAGGATCGGGCCCGCGAGGCGGCCGAAGCGGCCGTCAACAGTCCGCTGCTGGAAGATATCGACCTGATGGGGGCCAATGGCATTCTGGTAAACGTAACTGCCGGCCTGGATCTGTCGATCGGGGAGTTCGAGGAAGTGGGGAACACCATCAAGGAATTCGCTTCGAAGGACGCTACCGTGGTGGTTGGTACGGTTATCGAGCCGGAAATGCATGATGAACTGCGCGTTACAGTGGTTGCCACGGGCCTGGGCGCTGTGGCGCAGGCAGCACAACCGGAAGAAAAGCCGATGCGACTGGTGCGGCGCGATGTGCGCTCCGGGGAAGTTGATTACGCCGAACTGGATCGTCCCACCGTAAAGCGCCACATGAGCAAGGCGGTTGGTGACAATGTCACGCCTCCGCCCGCAAGCGATGATATGGAATATCTGGATATACCGGCGTTCCTGCGCCGTCAGGCGGACTAAACGTAGCGCAACCCGTTCGAGCGGGCCAGATCGGTTTGTGTTGCCAACAGGGACTGGCATAATGAGGCAGTAATCGACACTTTTGACAGGTGGGTTTACGCTATTAAAACGCAGGGTCAGGCGGAAAAAACACGCTGATACAATGATTTATCAAAGAACCTTACGTAATGCCATCCATGCCAGGGGGGTGGGGCTGCATAGCGGTGAGCAGGTTGATCTGATCCTGCGGCCGGCGCCACCTGAGAGTGGCATCGTGTTCCGGCGCGTCGATCTGGATCCCCCGGTGGAGATCCGGGCGATAGAGGAAAATGTCGGCGACACTCGTTTGTCGACGACGCTGATCAGGAACGGGGTGCGGATTGGCACGATAGAGCATCTGCTATCCGCGTTTTCCGGGCTGGGTGTCGACAATGCGGTGGTAGATCTGAGTGCGCCCGAAGTGCCGATTATGGATGGCAGCGCCGGGCCATTCGTTTTTCTGATCCAGTCGGCGGGGATTGAGGAACAGCGTGTGCCACGGCGCTATCTGCGGATTCTGCGCACGCTGGAGGTCAGGGAGGATGACCGGTGGGTGCGTTTCTCGCCTTACGATGGCTTCAGGGTGGGTTTTACCATTGATTTCAATCACCCGATGATGCGTGCCCGTGGCTGCCGCCATTCCGAAATCGATTTCGGCCATGCTTCCTTTGTGCGTGAAGTCAGCCGGGCGCGAACCTTTGGCTTCATGAAAGATATCGAGACCCTGAGGGAAAGCAAGCTGGCGCTCGGCGGCAGCCTCGACAACGCAATTGTACTGGATGACTACCGCGTGGTGAATGAGGATGGTTTGCGCTACGAGGATGAATTCGTCAGGCACAAGATACTGGATGCGGTGGGCGACCTGTACCTGCTCGGCTACAGCCTGATCGGGGCATTTTCCGGTTACAAATCCGGTCATCAGCTAAATAATCGCCTGCTCAACAAGCTGCTCCAGCAGCGTGAGGCATGGGAAATCGTGTCATTCGAGCACGACACCGTCCTGCCTGACTGGATCAATCGGCCGACTGTCCTATCTTTCTGAAAAACAATATCTTTTGTAACTATTCAGCTCAGTGAGCGCGGGTCACGCCTCTTCCCTCAGGTGACCGCTTTTCACCTTGAAATGGACCGGCTTTTCAGCGCCTGCCTAAACTCGCTACGCTCAAACAAAGGCCGGCTTGTTTCTGAACAGCCGGTCCATTTCAAGGCGCGGTCAATTCGGTCAGAGGCATGACCCGCGCTCACTGAGCTGACTAGTTGCTACCTTTTGAGTCCTCAGTTATTCCTGACTCTGGTCGCTATCCTGTACAGGGCTTCCTTCAGGCCGGGATGATCCAGGGTTTTTGCGGTCTGCGCCAGTAGGTTGGCGCTGGTGGCAGACAGTGTCTGTGCCGGCCGCGTGACCCGGGCGGGTTGCACGTTTTCCGGTTGGACGCGAATCTTGATGGTTTCAAGCTTCATGGGCAGCTGGTGCTGCAATCTGGATTGCAGTTCGGGGACGGTGAAGCGCAATTGCGTTGCTCTGGCTGCCGAGCTTGTAGTGATAACCAGCGTTCCGTCCCTGAAGTTCACGACCTGGCAGTGGGCGGCCAGATCATTCGGTAGTAGATGTCGCACCGTATGGTCCAGGCGTGCGAGCTCGCGGCCGCGTTTGAGGATGGCAGCGGTAGCGTTCTGCAGGATGCTGGAACAGGACAGCAGTTGTTTTTGGCGCATAAACGAACGTCCGAAAGGGATTGGTTGCAACGATAAATGAAATTTCTGCTTTACACCACCAGCCGTGGCAAGGTTGGTAACATCGAGCTGAGCCGGCCTGTGGTCTGGTTGCCGGCGCTGCTTTTGTTTACGAGTCTGCTGCTGGCAGCCACGTGGCTCGGGGCTCGCTATGGCAGCGTGCAGTCGCCGAAAATGCAATCCGGCGGTGAAGGTGTCACGCAGTGGGAGCTGGCCCTGGCTGAGCAGCGCCAGGAACTGGTGCAGGCGCGCAAGCAAGCCGGCGACCAGTTGAATGCTCTGGCGGCACGTCTTGGCCGGATGCAGGCCCAGGTATTGCGTATCGAGGCGCTCGGGCGACATCTGACGGAGGTGGCCAGTCTGGAACAGGGGGAATTCGATTTTGATCGCTTGCCCGCCCGGGGAGGTCCGTTTGAGCCGCTGGCCGGCGACGTACTGACGCACCTCGATTTCGTGCGCGTCCTCGACGAACTTAGCCTGCAGATGAACGACCGGGCGCGTCAGCTCAATTTGCTCGAGAGGGTGGTGGCGCAACGCGATCTGGTCAAATCCGTGCTACCGGCCGGACGTCCGATTTCCAGGGGCTGGCTGTCATCCCGCTATGGTATGCGTAATGATCCGTTCACTGGCAAGCGCGTCATGCACAAGGGGCTCGACTATGCCGGAAAAATGAACACCGATATCGTCGCCACTGCCGCCGGTGTGGTCACCTGGGCGAGCAAGCGTTACGGCTACGGCCAGCTGGTTGAAATTAACCACGGTGATGGTTATTCGACCCGCTACGGGCATTGCGACAAAATTCTTGTCAAGGTCGGGGACCGGGTGGAGCCGGGGCATAAAATTGCCCTGATGGGTTCCAGCGGGCGCTCGACCGGCCCGCACGTGCACTATGAAGTGCTGAAGGATGGCAAGCAGACTGATCCGCTCAAGTACGCCAGTGCCTCACGCTGAGGTGGTATCGCCATATTCGATTCCGGTTGATCGCTTGCAGACCGCGCCCTGTGGTGAGGTTTACGCGGCCAAACCGGCATTCTGGTGCGGAATGCGGTATGATTCCCGCCCTCTTTTCACTATCTGATCGTATAAATCAGCAGGCTGATTATGGTTACTTCCCTGTTGCGCAAGGTGTTCGGCAGTCGCAACGAACGAACACTCAAGCGGCTCTCCAAGACTGTTAATAAAATCAATGCACTGGAATCCGGGGTCGAAGAGCTCAGCGATGAGCAGCTGCGTGCCCGTACCGACGAATTTCGCCAACGCTACCAGAACGGTGAGAGTCTGGATCAACTGCTCCCGGAGGCCTTTGCGGTAGTCCGTGAAGGATCCCGTCGGGTACTGGGCATGCGCCATTTCGATGTTCAGATGATCGGTGGCATGGTGCTGCACGACGGCAAGATTGCCGAGATGCGAACCGGTGAGGGCAAGACGCTGGTGGCCACGCTGTTCGCCTATCTCAACGCGCTGTCCGGTAAGGGTGTGCACGTCGTTACGGTGAACGACTACCTCGCCAGCCGTGATGCCGCATGGATGGGCAAGCTGTATTCCTTCCTGGGTCTCACCACCGGCGTCGCCGTGGCGGGCATGTCGCACGAGGACAAGAAGGCCGCCTACGCTGCGGATATTACCTACGGCACCAATAACGAATTCGGTTTCGACTACCTGCGTGACAACATGGCTTTCCGTACCGAGGAAAAGGTTCAGCGCGAGCTGAATGCGGCGGTGGTGGACGAAGTCGATTCCATCCTGATCGATGAGGCACGTACACCACTGATTATATCGGGACCGACTGACAGTAATTCCGACCTCTACGTGGTTATGAAGGACCTGGTGCCAAAGCTGGTCAGGCAGGAGGAAGAAGATGGTCCCGGTGATTACACAGTTGATGAAAAGCAGAAATCGATTCATCTGACCGAGGATGGTCACCAGCGTGTCGAGGACCTGCTGGGGGATGCCGGCCTGATCGCGGAAGGCCAGAGTCTGTATGATGCCGCCAACCTGACGCTGATGCATCACCTGAACGCTGCGCTGCGCGCACACGCCCTGTTCCAGAAAGATGTGGACTATATCATTCAGGATGGGCAGGTGGTGATTGTCGATGAATTTACCGGGCGCACTATGCCCGGCCGTCGCTGGTCCGAGGGTTTGCACCAGGCGGTGGAAGCCAAGGAAGGTGTGCAGATCCAGAACGAGAACCAGACGCTGGCGTCGATTACCTTCCAGAATTATTTCCGCCTGTACAACAGGCTGTCCGGCATGACCGGTACCGCGGATACAGAAGCTGCCGAGTTCGAGCAGATCTACGGACTGGAAGTGATCGTGATTCCGACCAACGAGGACATGGTCCGCAATGATATGGGCGACCTCGTCTACCTGACCGAGGCAGAGAAATTCGACGCGGTGGTCGAGGATATCCGCGACTGTCAGCAGCGCGGTCAGCCGGTACTGGTAGGTACCACTTCGATCGAGACTTCCGAGCACCTGTCGAAGAAGCTCGAGCAGGGAAAGATCGACCATGAGGTACTGAATGCCAAGCAGCACACCCGCGAAGCGCAGATCGTGGCCCAGGCCGGCAGTCCAGGTGCGGTGACCATTGCCACCAACATGGCCGGTCGCGGTACCGATATCGTGCTGGGCGGCAGTCTGCAGGTCGAACTGGGTGAACTCGAGGACGCCGACGAGCATACGGTGGCGCGTATTACCAGGGAGTGGGAAGTGCGGCATCAGCAGGTGCTGGATGCCGGCGGACTACACATTATCGGTACCGAGCGTCACGAGTCGCGGCGCGTGGACAATCAGCTACGCGGTCGTTCCGGCCGTCAGGGTGATCCGGGTTCCAGTCGCTTCTATCTTTCCCTGCAAGACAATTTGATGCGCATTTTCGCTTCCGAGCGGGTGTCGGGATTGATGCAGAAGCTGGGTATGCAGGAGGGCGAGGCCATCGAGCACCCCTGGGTCAGCAAGGCAATTGCCAATGCCCAGCGCAAGGTGGAAGGGCACAATTTCAACATCCGCAAGAACCTGCTGTCATTCGATGACGTTGCCAACGACCAGCGCAAGGTGGTGTATGAACAGCGCAACGAACTGATGGCAATCGATGATGTGTCGGAGACCATCAAGGCGGTTCGCGCCGATATCGTCGGCAGTATAATCGATCATCATATTACTCCCGGCAGTATGGACGAACAGTGGGATATTTCGGGCCTCGAAGGCGATCTCAAGACCGAATGTGCACTCCAGCTGGAGGTCCAGCGCTGGCTGGATGAAGATGACAACCTGCACGAGGAGAACCTGCGCGAGAAAATCCTTGAGGAGATTGAAAAATCCTACGAGGAGAAGGAACAGCAGGCCGGTGCGGAAACCATGCGTCATTTCGAAAAAGCAATCATGTTACAGGTGCTGGATCAGACCTGGAAAGAACATCTCGCGGCTATGGATTACCTGCGTCAGGGCATTCATCTGCGTGGCTATGCACAGAAAGATCCCAAGCAGGAATACAAGCGTGAAGCGTTCCAGATGTTTACTGACATGCTCGACCGGGTGAAGCAGGAAGTGTTCAGCATCCTGTCGAAAGTCCAGGTACGTGCTGAATCGGATGTCGAGGCTGTGGAAGAGCAGCGGCGCACTACGGCGCCCATGCAGTTTCGCCATGACGAGGCCAGTGCAATGCAGGAAGCGGGTGGAGAGGCGCAAGCCGCGGATCCCGGTGATGAGCACGCCAGGCCCTTTGTCCGGCGTGAACGCAAGGTCGGGCGCAACGAACCCTGTCCCTGTGGTTCGGGCAAGAAATACAAGCAGTGCCACGGTAAGCTGAACTAGTCCTTCAACAGCCGCAATTATCATGTTGAAGGACTACTAATGCCCGTCGGTTACACCCAACTCCCGGAGCTTCTTCCGGTTGCCGGTGTGCGCCTGGCATCCGTGGCTGCAGGTGTCCGCTACGCAGAGCGTAACGACATGGTGGTGATGGAGCTTGCCGAACACAGCCAGTGCGCCGCAGTCTTCACCCGGAACGCCTTTTGTGCGGCCCCGGTAATTGTGGCGAGGCAGCATCTGCAGCAGACTGCGCCGCGTTATTTTCTCATCAATAGTGGCAATGCCAATGCCGGTACCGGTGTGCCAGGGCTGGCTGCGGCCCGGCGTTGCTGCGTTGCGCTGGCTGAAGTGGCAGCCTGCAATGCTGTCGAAGTGTTGCCGTTTTCTACCGGTGTAATTGGTGAGCAACTGCCGGTCGAGCGCATGGAGGCCGTCATGGGGCCGGCATTGCAGCAGCTCTCTGCGCAGGGGTGGAGTGAGGCGGCCCATGCCATTATGACCACCGATACGGTTGCCAAGGGCCTGTCCAGAACGATCCGGCTGGAAGACCATTCGCTTACCGTAACCGGTATGGTCAAGGGTGCGGGCATGATCCGCCCGGACATGGCGACCATGCTGGCGTATATCGCTACCGATGCGAAGCTGGACCGGGACGTTTTGCAGCAGTTGCTCGAACAGGCCGTTGAGGGATCATTCAACCGGATCACGGTTGATGGTGATACCTCCACCAATGATGCCTGTGTGCTGGTTGCGACCGGGGCTGCGGGTAATGCGCCGCTGCGCCCCGGCAGTGAAGCGTATGACATTTTTGCCGCAGTGATCGGAGATGTATGCCGGCAGCTGGCCCAGTTGATCGTGCGCGATGCCGAGGGTGCCAGCAAGTTTGTGACTGTCAACGTGCGTGGTGGTCGGGATAGGGAAGAATGCCTGCAGGTGGCCTATACGGTGGCCCACTCGCCGCTGGTCAAGACCGCGATGTTTGCCAGTGATCCCAACTGGGGCCGCATACTGGCGGCGGTCGGCCGGGCTGGTCTGGAACAGCTGCAGATCGACTCGATACGGATGTACCTGGGTGAGGTATGTATTGTACGTGACGGTGGTGTCGATCCCGATTACCGGGAACAGGACGGACAACAGGTGATGTCTCGCGACGAAATTCATCTTCGCATTGAACTGGGCCGCGGCGACGCGGCGGAGCAGCTCTGGACCAGTGACCTTTCCCATGAATATGTCCGTATCAACGCCGAGTACCGCAGCTGAGCACAGTCTCCACGTGGCAGTCGCTGCCATCGTGGACGATGCCGGCCGGGTGCTGGTCAGCCTGCGACCGAAGCAGGTGCATCAGGGCGGTCTGTGGGAATTTCCCGGTGGCAAGCTGGAGCCGGGTGAGCAGGTCCGGCAGGCGTTGCAACGCGAAATTCGCGAAGAACTGGGGATTTCCATTGCCAGCTGTTGCCCGCTGATTCGCATTCCCCATCGTTACCCGGATCGTTCGGTGGTGCTCGATGTCTGGAGGGTGACCGCCTGGACGGGTGAGCCGACCGGCCGCGAGGGGCAGGCGATCTGCTGGCGCGTGCTTGATCAGCTGGTAGACCGGGAGTTTCCGGCGGCTAACCAGGCCATCATCAGAGCGCTGCAGCTGCCCGGTCGTTACCTGATCACGCCGGAACCTGGTGCAGATACCGCGGCTTTCCTGAACGGCCTGAGGGACAGCCTGCAGGCCGGTATTCGCCTGGTACAGTTGCGAGCTCAAAATCTTTCCCTTTCCGATTACGCCGTGCTGGCCACAGCGGTCGTTCGATTGTGCCATCGTTATCATGCCCGCGTGTTGCTGAACGCGGACCCGGCGCTGGTTGAAGAAGTCGGTGCGGACGGAGTGCATATCAACGGACGGAGGCTGCAGGCATTGCAGCATCGGCCGCTGGCAACTGCCCTGCGGGTAGCCGTCTCCTGCCACACGCGGGACGATCTTGCTCGCGCCACGGCACTGGGGGCCGATTTCGCCCTGTTGTCCCCGGTGTGCAGAACTGCGAGCCATCCACAGACAAAACCTCTGGGTTGGCAGCTTTTCACCGACTGGGTCCGTGATTGCGCGATCCCGGTGTATGCACTTGGTGGTATGGAGCTGTCCGATCGGGCGCGGGCAATTGAGTCCGGTGGGCAGGGTATTGCTGCAATCCGGTCGCTATGGGATCAGGCGTGAACAGTGCAGGGCTGCGTAACCGGGAGATGGGCGGGGAATGAGATCCGGTGTTCGACAAAACGCACTATGGTTGCTTGTGTGTGGCCTGTCAGCAATGCTTGTGGCCTGCGACCAGGGCTCACCCGGTGACCGTTTTCCGCCGCGATCGGTAGAGGTGGCCGCAGGTTGTGACCCTTTGCTTGTGTGCCGGGTCGAGAATGGCGGGTTGTCGGTCGAAGTGAGGATGGGGCCGGATATTCATGCCCTGCAGCCCTTTTTAGTGCAACTGGACAGCGGCAACGACCTGGATATCGCGGAGATTTTGGTGGCCTTTTCCATGCGTGGAATGGATATGGGCTGGAACCGGTATCGCCTTGAGACGGACGGAGCAGGTGGTTGGCAGGCACAGGTAACCCTGCCGATTTGTGTCTCCGGGCGCAGCGACTGGCTGGCCGATTTTGAAATCAGTGCCGCCGGCCAGCGTTTGCAGTTCAGCGTACCCTTTATTCTTCAAAAATAATCCGGTTTGTCCGGGATACGATGTTGTTCCTCGAGCCAGTCACCCAGGTCGATCAGTTTGCAACGTTCGCTGCAGAATGGTCGCCAGCGGTTATCAGGATCCCACGTCAGCAGTTTCTTGCAGGTTGGACATTTTACCCGGCTGGCGGCAGGGTCCCCGGGCGGATTGCTAGATAACACAGCAACCCATCTCGAAGTTGATGTTGTCACTGGCCTGCCTGGCGTGCCCGGTATCTTTTTCCGGGGTCAGGAAGCGTACGGTAAAGCGGTGTCGTCCGCCGCTGATTTCGGCGTAGTGAGGAACATTCGTTTTTACTGCGACGCGTACCAGCTGGCAGGGCAGACTGGAATCCAGTGTCAACTGGTAGAAGCCGGACTCGGCTGTCACCGGTTTGAGGACGGCGCTCTGGCGTACCAGTTTGAGGATCAGCTGTATGGATCTGGCGATAGACTCGAAGCGACTGAGCCAGTCAGCCAGATCCCGGGTACGTATTTCGTTACTCTGCTGCAGCCAGTAGTGGTATGCAGGGAGATCAAAATCGCAGGTTCCTCCCGGAATAGCCGTGCGCTGCAGGATGCTGCCGAGAAATTCGTTTTTTTTCAGATCGGCTCCGATGGGGCCGTCTGATGCGTGCAGTTTCTGGTTGAGCCCGTCCAGATCGTCCAGGATTTGCTGCAGGCGCTGGTGGTCTACATCCGGGTTCTGGCGCAGCTTGGCGAGCGTTCCCGTGTGCCGGTCCAGCTCCTTGAGTACTTCCGTCTTGAGGTCGGTACGGCCAAAAATGCTCAGAATATCCAGCAGACTGTTGAGGGTGGAACGGCTGTCCCACTGGTCAGCTCCATGCAGATGGCGGGATGCCTGTTCAAACAGGAATTCCAGGCGCAGGAATGTGCGAATGCGCTCGTTCAGTGGTTGTTCGTAAATGATGTTTTCGGTCACGGGGTGCGCTGCATAGACAAGTGGACCAGTGCTATTGTCTACCAGCTCAGGGGTCCGCGCAAATGGAAACCGCGAGTTGAGTATAAAAAGTGTGCAGCCTTGCTGTTTGCGCAAGCAGGCTGTCCAGGTCTGCGTCGTTACTGATTACGTCATCTGCGATAGCCAGCCGTTCCTGTCGGCTGGCCTGACAGGCGAGAATGCCCCTGATTTCCGTTTCGCTGAGCCCGTCACGTGCCGTTACCCGCTGGATCTGCGACTTGAGCGGTGTGTCGACAACCAGGACCCGATCCACCGGGTAGTTCTGTCCGGTTTCAACCAGCAGGGGTATCACCAGAATGCAGTAGGCACCCCCGGTCTGCTCTGTGCGAGCCAGTGCAGATGTGCGGATGCGTGGATGCAGTATTTTTTCGAGTTGTTGACGCAGTTCGGTATTCCGGAACACAATTTCCCGCAGCCGGGCGCGGTCGAGGCTGCCGTCCGGGTTAAGGATTGCGTCCCCGAAGGCTGCGATGAGTTCGGCCAGAGCGGGTTGCCCCGGTTCTACCAGCTCATGGGCGATCAGGTCCGTGTCGATGATGCCGGCACCCAGATCACTGAAATATTTTGCGACGGTGCTCTTGCCGCTG
Organism: Gammaproteobacteria bacterium; assembly: GCA_030621785.1. Lineage (GTDB taxonomy): Bacteria > Pseudomonadota > Gammaproteobacteria > DSM-19610 > DSM-19610 > Thiogranum. Next base: position 23,599 of record JAUXGZ010000018.1, read on the forward strand.
CCGATGCCGCCGGTCAGGCCGATGCGAAGCCGCCCGTCCACGCTAGCCTGTCAGTCCTGACCACTGCAGGTAGGCTGAAGAAATCTGTTCTCCCCACAGCAGTGCCGTCCAGCCGGCAATGGCCAGGAAAGGCCCGAACGGTATGGGCTGTGCCCGGTCCCGTCCACGCAGGAATATTAGTATGCCACCCAGCAAGGCGCCAACGACCGATGACAGCAGCACAATCACGGGCAGGGCTTGCCAGCCCAGCCAGGCACCCAGCAATCCCAGTAGTTTGAAGTCGCCGAAACCCATGCCTTCCTTGCCGGTGACCAGCCGGAACAGCTGGTACACCACCCACAGCGACAGGTAGCCGGCGATCGCGCCGATCAGGCTGGAACGCAGATCGGCAAATACCGGGAACAGACTGAGTACCAGGCCCAGCCAGAGAACCGGCAGGGTGATGGCGTCCGGGAGTAACTGGTGGTCGAAGTCGATCATGCTGAGCGTGATCAGTGCCCAGGTGAGTAGCAGTGCGGCGCCGGCCTGCATGCCGTAGCCGAAGTGCCATGCCACGACCGCGGACAGTAGTCCGGTGGACAGTTCGATCAGGGGGTAGCGCAGCGGGATCGACTGTCCGCAGGAAGAACATTTGCCGCGCAGCAGCAGATAGCTCAGCAACGGAATGTTTTCGTAGAACCGGATCCGGTGATTGCAGTGCGGACAGCGGGAAGCAGGTCTGGACAGGGTCAGCGGCGCTGTTTCTTCCGGTGGATCGAGACTCAGGTGCTCGTGCGCCAGGGCTTTCCAGTCTCGTTCCATCATGACCGGCAGGCGGTAGATGACGACATTGAGAAAGCTGCCGACCAGCAGACCGAGCGCAAAGACGCTGCCCGTGAAAAAGACCGGGTTGTGTTCCAGTAGATAAACGAGTTCCATAACAGGGCCAGTGTACGCCACGATGCTCCGGTCGTGGAGTAGAACGGCTCCTAGACCACCGAGCCCATCTTGAAAATCGGCAGGTACATGGCAATGATCAGGCCACCGACCAGTATGCCGAGTACGCCCATTATCAGGGGCTCGAGCAGACTACTGAGGCCATCGACGGCATCATCCACTTCCTGTTCATAGAAATCGGCCACTTTGCTGAGCATGGCATCCAGGGAGCCGGATTCCTCACCGATGGCGACCATCTGCACGACCATGTTGGGGAATAGTTGTGTTTGTGCCATCGTCAGTTGCAATTGCTGGCCCGTCGCTACGTTGTCGCGCATTTTCAGAATGGCATCTGTATAGACCTGGTTGCCTGCAGCACCAGCAACGGATTCCATGGCCTCAACCAGTGGCACACCGGCAGCGAACATGGTGGACAGCGTGCGGGCATAACGGGCGATGATTGCCTTGGTCACGATCTCGCCCACAATCGGTGTCTTCAGCAGTACGCGGTCCAGTCCGTGGGCAAATTTTGGCGAGCGTCTTTTCGCCTGCCCGAAACCATAGATCGCAGCGCCTATAATCAGTATCAGCATCCACCAGTTTGCCTGCATCCATTCCGACAGGCCGACCACCATCTGGGTGAAAGCGGGCAGGTCAGCGCCAAAGCCCTGAAACAATTCCTGGAACTGCGGCACCACGAATATCAGCAGGATTGCGGTAACGATAAAGGCCACTACAACCACCGCAGTGGGGTAGAACAGGGCTTTCTTGATCTTGGCCTTGATAGCCTCGGTTTTTTCCTTGTAGGTCGCGATCTTGTCCAGCAGACCTTCCAGGATACCGGCCTGCTCACCCGCAGCCACCAGGCTGCAGACCAGTTCATCGAAATGCAGCGGGTGCCTGGACAACGCATCGGCCAGTGTACTGCCGGATTCCACATCTGCCTTGATGGTCAGTATCAGCTCCTGCATGGACGGATTTTCGTGGCCGCGACCGATAATCTCGAACGATTGCACCAGGGGCACGCCGGCGGACATCATGGTGGCCAGCTGACGGGTGAAGATAGCAATATCCTTGGCCAGGATTTTCTTTTTCTTGCTGGCGGAGAAGAGCGCGGATTTCTTGTTCACCTTAACCGGTTTGATTCCCTGGCGCCGCAGGTCGGCCTTGACCATCGAAGGGTTGGCGGCGCGGCTCTCTCCTTTCACCCTGGCACCTTTCTTGTCTGTACCTACCCAGACAAATGTATTCTGTTTGATAGCTGCTGTAGCCATGCTCTAGTCCTTGGTTACCCGGTTGATTTCTTCAAGACTGGTGGTTCCGTCCCGGACTTTCTTCAGTCCGGATATTCTCAGGTCGGCTATGCCTTCCTTGCTGGCCTGGTCAGCCAGCTGTATGGCGTTGCCACCTTCCATAATGATGCGTCCCATGGCTTCGGATACCGGCATGACCTGGTAGACACCGACGCGGCCCCTGTAGCCATCCGCGCACTGGTCGCAGCCAACCGGGCCGTAGATTTTGACGCCGGCCAGATCCTCTTCCCTGAAACCTTCTTCCAGTAATGCGGCCATGGGTATGTCGACCGGTTTTTTGCAGTTGCTGCACAGCCGTCGTGCCAGGCGCTGGGCAATAATAAGGTTGACCGACGAGGCAATGTTGTAGGCTGGTACACCCATGTTGGCCAGTCGTGTCAGTGTCTGTGGTGCATCGTTGGTATGCAGGGTCGACATGACCATGTGGCCGGTCTGTGCGGCCTTGATGGCAATCTCGGCGGTTTCCAGGTCACGAATCTCACCCACCATGATGATGTCCGGATCCTGGCGCAGAAAGGCACGTAATGCCGAGGCAAAGGTCAGTCCTGCCTTGGGATTCATATGGCACTGATTGATGCCGGTCAGGTTAATTTCCACCGGGTCTTCACAGGTGGAAATATTACGGTCCGGTGTATTGAGAATATTCAGGCCGGTGTACAGGGAGACGGTTTTACCGGAACCGGTTGGCCCGGTTATCAGGATCATGCCGTAGGGCTTCTCCAGGTTTTTCATGTAGAGGTCTTTCTGTTCTTGCTCGTATCCCAGCGCATCGATGCCGAGCTGGGCGCTGGTAGGATCGAGAATACGCAACACGACTTTCTCACCAAACAGCGTCGGGCAGCTGTTGACACGAAAATCGATGGCGCGCTTCTTGGAAATTTTCATTTTGATGCGGCCATCCTGCGGCACGCGTCGCTCGGCGATATCCATCCTGCTCATGACCTTGATGCGTGAAATGAGCCGGGTAGCCATGGCGAGTGGCGGGTCGGCAACTTCATGCAGCACGCCGTCCTGGCGAAAGCGAATCCGAAAGGATTTTTCGTAGGGTTCGATATGGATATCCGAGGCGCCCTTGTTGATGGCATCCAGCAAAATCTTGTTCACAAACCGGACTACCGGTGTGTCATCAATCTCCGTATCTGCGCTGTCATCGTTGCCGGCATCGTCATCGCTGCCGATATCAAGGTTGTCGAGATCCTCATCCAGCAGGTCGGCCATGGAGGTATCGGCCGAATCCAGCGCCCGCTCGATGGCCTTGCTGAGTTTGTCCTCCTCGACGAGGATGGTTTCGGTGCTGATACCGGTGTGGAACTTGATTTCGTCCACGGCCTGCAGATTGGTCGGGTCGGATACAGCCACAAACAGGCGATTGCCGCGGCGGAACAGCGGCAGGGTGCGGTGTTGCCGGATCAGCTTCTCATCGACCAGGGAAACCGGTGCCGCCTCCATTTCCATGGCGCCGAGATCGAACAGCGGAATGCCAAATTCCTGACAGGCTGATGAGGCGATGGAGGCGCTATCGACCAGTTTGTTGTCGACCAGGTAGGAAACAAAGGGTTCGCGCTTTTTCAGCGCTTTTTCCTGGGCAGTGGCGGCGGCTTCTTCCTGCAACAGGCCGTCTGCCACCAGACGTTTCGCCAGGCCGCTCAGCTGCAAGACCGGGCTTGGAGTGATCATGATGCTAAAATATCCTTGTTTAATATGGATATACGTGACCCAGTGCGCAATTTAGTCATTTTTCCCGCCAACTTTCGTCCACTCCCATGTCGCAGATACCGGAATATCCACAAAGAACTGTGCTACATGGATTTTCGTCAAATCGGGTGAAAACTTTACCGCTTGTTGCCGCATGACAAGCGTAAAATGCTTTTGGGCACCAAAGCGGGAAGGTATTGGCTTGATTCTTGAATGATTGTTCAGGACGCCGGGTGTTACACCTGAACTGTGCCATGGTCGGAAAAACAGATATTAGGGGAGTGAAACTTGTGAATCCGGTGCCTTGTCTGCCTGCTGGAAAAGTTGTGCCCGGTGCTGGTCGATGAAGGTGTTGATGGTTGCGACCAGCTACCCGCGTTTTCAGGGTGATTCCTCCGCGGTGTTTCTGCGCTATCTGGCACGCGCCATGGGTGGCAACGGGGATGTGGTCCACGTGCTGGCACCTGACGACCCCGATGCCGATGACAGCCTGAACGACGGGAACATTACTGTGCATCGATTTGACTACTTCTCCCCGGGGGGAGCACGGCTTGCCTACGGGGCGGGGATTTTGCCGAATCTGCGCGCGTCACGTGCGCTGTATCTGCAGCTGCCTTTCTTTCTGGCAGCGTTCTTCCTGTCTATGTTTCTGCTCGCGCGCCGGGTGCGCCCGGACGTAATCCATGCACACTGGATCATTCCCACGGGGTTCATCGCCATTATCGTGGGTCGCCTTTTGAGGATACCAGTCGTCACCACGGCGCATGGTGGTGATGCGTTTTCCCTGCGGTCCCCGTTTTATCGCTGGGCGAAGAGATTAACGCTGAACAACAGTTCCACGTGGACGTCCAATACGCGTTCTACCGCGGCTGCGGCCATGAGCGGTGGTGGTACCAAGGCACCGGACATTGTCCCCATGGGCGTTGATGTACAGCTGTTCGCTTCGGGCAACAGAGGCCTGTACAGGGCAGGCCTGGAAGAGCGGGAGCAGGTTATTCTTTTTGTTGGCAGGCTGGTTGAAAAGAAAGGCTGCGAAATATTGATAAATGCGTTCGGTTATGTAACCGCAAATTATTCCGGCAAGGTGGTGCTGTGGATTGTTGGTGATGGTGATGAAAGGGATGTGCTTGAGAATCTGGTCAGGAATCTAGGCTTGTCGGGGAAAGTGCGCTTTTTCGGGAAACAGCCAAACGAGAACCTGCCTGACATATATGCGGCCGCGGACCTTTTCGTGTTGCCCTCTATCGAGGACCGTAACGGCGATACAGAAGGTCAGGGCGTGGTGTTGCTCGAAGCAATGGCCAGCGGTGTACCGATTGTCGCGAGCCAGGTTGGCGGGGTGGAAGATGTGGTGAAGGACAGGTTTACAGGATGGCTACTGGAGTCTACAGAGCCGGTGCGTTTTGGGGGCAGGGTTGTTGAATGCCTGAACTCTCCGCAAATCATGAGGGTGCTTGCGGATAATGCCAGACGTAATGTTATGGCGTATGACTGGCCTGTCGTGGCACAGCACTTCGGCGCCTTGTATGTGGCGGCGTCCGGGTAGATGTACGTAAGGATGGGGTTTCTATGAACAGCTCTGCTCCGGGTATTTGCAACCTTGGCCAGGTTGGAGTCCGTTTTGAGTTTGCCGGGACCGTAGTCTACATCGATCCCTATCTGTCGAACTCTGTTCAGGAACAGGAGGCGGCTGACCTCGTGCGTCTGAAATCCGCTCCTCTGCAGCCCACCGATGTGACAGATGCAGACTGGGTTCTGATTACGCACGAACATCGCGATCACTGTGATCTGGATACCCTGTTGCCCATTTCGGTAGCCAGCGCAGGCTGTCGTTTTGTCGGGCCGCCTGGTGTTGTGGCCATGCTTGAGAATGCAGGCATCGGGAGGGAACGGCTTGATATGGCCAGGTGCGGACTGGCGCGACAGCTTGGTCCGGACTGGGAGGTGCATCCGGTGCCATCCGCGCATCCCGTGGTGGAACGGGACCGCAACGGCGCATGCCACTGCCTGGGTTACGTCATGAGGGTCGCCAGTCGCTGCATTTACCATGCCGGTGATACCTCTGTGGATGAGGAAGTTGTAACTGCGCTCCGGGCTTTCGGGAAAATCGACCTGGCCTTCCTGCCTGTCAATGAAAGAAACTATTACCGGGAGCGTCGCGGGATCATCGGAAACATGTCGATAAGGGAAGCCTTTCAGTTCGCCGAGGAAATCGGTGCTGGCGCAATAGTCCCCACTCACTGGGATATGTTTGAGGTTAACAGCGTATTCAGGGAAGAGATAGAGCTTCTGTATGAAAAGATATCGCCCGGATTCCGGCTTGTGCTGGATCCTGATACGACGGGGTGAGCACGGATGCTAGCAAGTATAGTGATAAGAACCTTCAATGAAGCGCAGCATCTTTCTGATCTGTTGCAGATGATTACTGCGCAGAAGCAACGCAAAACAGAGTATGAAACAGTCATTGTTGACTCGGGCTCCACAGACAACACGCTTGCTATAGCAGAAAACTTCAATGCGAGAATAGTCAGTATCAACAAGGATGAATTTACATTCGGGCGCTCCCTGAATTACGGCTGCAAGATGGCCAGGGGGGACTATCTGGTTTTTGTCAGTGGTCACTGTATACCAAAGAATGATGACTGGCTGGAGCAGCTGCTAATGCCGTTGCGAAACAACGATATTGCCTATAGCTATGGTCGGCAAATCGGGAAAGGAGAAAGCCGGTACAGTGAGTGCCAGCTGTTCAGGAAATACTTTCCGGAAGTGAGCCTGATTCCTCAGAAGGGCTTTTTTTGCAATAACGCGAATGCAGCCCTGAAAAAGGAGGTCTGGAGGAAGCATTCTTTCAACGAGGAACTGACCGGTCTGGAGGATATGGACCTGGGACGCCGGCTCGTTAATGCTGGTTATGGGCTGGCTTACGTTGCCGAGGCGCCGGTATACCATCTGCATGATGAATCGTGGCACAAGGTACGTATGCGGTTTCAGAGAGAAGCCGTTGCGCTCAGGCATATAATGCCCGAAGTGCATGTGCTTCTTGCAGACTTTTTTCGATTTTACACAAGCGCTGTGCTCATGGATGCCGGTGCAGCGCTGAAAGAAGGGGTGTTCTGGAAGCGCATTAGGGAAATAGTTCTTTTTCGTTTAATGCAGTACTGGGGAAGTTATCGGGGAAATCATGAACATCGAAAACTGTCCGAGCGTCTCAGAGAAGCATATTTTTATCCGAAATAACCTGTGTACGGAGGTGCCGAGGTGGCATTGCATGGAAAAAGAGTCGTGGCCCTGTTGCCGATGAAGGCTAACAGTGAACGAGTGAAGGGAAAGAATTTTCGGGACTTTAATGGAAAGCCCCTGTTTCGGTGGATTCTCGATACGCTGCTGGAAGTCGAGGAGATTGACGAGATTGTTATAAATACAGATGGTCGCCATATTCTGGAAGAAAAAGGCCTTGCTGATGGTGGCCGCGTCACGATTCGTGATCGCAAGCCCGGGATCTGCGGTGACCTGGTCTCCATGAATCTGGTGCTGGCTGACGATGTGTCCAATGTAGATGCAGATATCTATTTGATGACACACACAACCAACCCGCTTGTAAATACAGAGACTGTTCGCAGTACCCTGAATGTATTCCACCGGGAACAGGTGGCCGGAAAAGCAGATTCCCTGTTCAGCGTCGACAAGGTGCAGACACGGTTCTATCGTGAAGATGGCAGCGCCGTGAATCACGACCCGGACAAGCTCACTCGTACACAGGATCTTGAGCCATGGTTAGAG
>JAUXGZ010000052.1 GCA_030621785.1 Gammaproteobacteria bacterium
ACCATTCACATGGCCCTGCTTGGCGGCGAAGGGCTGCGCCGGGTAGCACTGGCCTGCCACGACAATGCCCGCAAGCTGGTGGAGAAACTCGGTAGCGAACATATTCGCCTGCGTTTCAACCGGCCGTATTTCCACGAGGCGGTGTTGACCAGCACCTTGCCGTTGCGGCGTCTGCTGCGGCCGCTGTATGCCCACAACCTGCAGCCTGGTTACGAACTTGGTGAAGACTATCCGGAGCTGGGTGAGTCACTGCTGGTGTGCGCGACCGAAACCAAAACAGAAGAAGACCTGGACCTGTACCAGCAGTACCTGGCACGGGCCATTGAAACGCAGACTACAGCCGGCTGTCCGGTAAAACCAAAGATGGTGTAGAACACACAGGAGAACGAGCATGGCAACAATCACTTTGCAGGGAAAGGATATTCACACCACCGGCGATCTGCCCGCAGTCGGCAGCCCGGCGCCGAATTTTAACCTGGTGGATGCGGGACTGGCTGACAAGCACCTGTCCGATTTTGCCGGCCAGCGGAAGCTGCTGAATATTGTGCCGAGCCTCGACACCGATGTGTGTGCAACTTCTACCCGCAAATTCAATGAGGAGGTCGCCGCGCTCGAGAATGTGGCACTGCTGGTGATTTCTGCCGACCTGCCGTTCGCGCAATCGCGTTTCTGCACCACGGAAGGAATCAAGAACGTGACGACCTTGTCCATGATGCGCTCGCGCAACTTTGCCAAGGACTACGGCGTGCTGATTGCGGACGGTCCGCTGGCGGGTATCACTGCCCGGGCAGTGGTGGTGATCGATGAAAATGACCAGGTCGTGTACACCCAGCTGGTGCCGGAAATTGCCGAAGAACCGGATTACGCCAGCGCCCTGGCTGCACTGTAGTCGCCGTCAACTATGTTGATCTTTGAACATTCTCGATCCGGACGGCGGGCAACGGCACAGGCGCCACGCGGTGAGCCGGCGGTCGATGACCTGCCGGCGGCGTTATTGCGTGACTCGGTGCCGGCCCTGCCCGAAGTATCGGAAATGCAGGCGGTGCGTCACTACACGCGTTTGTCGCAGAAAAACTTTTCTATCGACACCCAGTTCTATCCGCTGGGTTCCTGCACCATGAAATACAACCCGCGTGGCTGTAATACGCTGGCGATGTTGCCCGGTTTCCTGGCGCGCCATCCGCTGGCGCCGGCCAGCGAGGGGCAGGGTGTGCTGGCCTGTCTGTATGAACTGCAGGAAATGCTCCGGGAAGTGACCGGCATGCAGGCGGTGTCGCTGTCACCGGCGGCGGGCGCCCAGGGTGAGTTTGCCGGGGTGGCGATGATTCGCGCTTACCACGATGCACAGGGCAATACGGAACGCAACGAGATCCTGGTGCCGGATGCCGCGCACGGCACCAATCCGGCCACCGCCACCATGTGCGGTTACCAGGTGCACGAAATTCCCACCAATGCCGACGGGGATGTCGACGTGGAAGCGCTGCGTGCGGCGGTAGGCCCGAAGACCGCCGGCATCATGCTGACCAATCCGTCGACGCTGGGCGTGTTTGAACGGCGCATCGAGGAGATCGCGGCTATCGTGCATCAGGCCGGTGGTTTGCTGTATTACGATGGCGCCAACCTGAATGCCATACTCGGCAAGGTGCGACCGGGTGACATGGGTTTCGATGTAATCCACATGAATCTGCACAAGACTTTTTCAACACCGCATGGCGGTGGCGGTCCGGGAGCCGGTCCGGTCGGTGTCAGCGAGCGCATGGAACCGTTTCTGCCGGTGCCCCTGATCGACTACGACGGCGATGAATACCGGTTCCTCGGCGAACAGGATCGACCGCAGAGCATCGGTCGTCTGTCTGCTTTTGCGGGCAATGTCGGCGTGTTGCTGCGCGCCTACATCTACGCGCGCATGCTGGGCTACGAAGGCATGCACCGGGTAGCCGAGTTTGCCACGCTGAACGCCAATTACCTGATGAAACGTTTGCAGGAGGCAGGCTTCGATCTGGCCTTTGCCGAGCGTCGCGCCACCCATGAGTTTATTATCAGCCTCAAAAGACAGAAGGACGAACTGGGAGTCACCGCCATGGATGTTGCCAAGCGCCTGCTCGACTTTGGCTTTCACGCGCCCACCACCTATTTCCCCATGCTGGTTCCGGAGTGTCTGTTGATCGAGCCGACCGAGACCGAAAGCCGCGAGGAACTGGATGCTTTTGTGGATGCCATGGCGCGCATTCTGGAAGAAGCCCGCGACAATCCGGAGCTGCTGCACGAGGCGCCGCACAGCCAGCCGGTGCGCCGGCTGGACGAGGTGCGCGCGGCGCGCGAACTGAACCTGCGCTGGCAAGATAACTGAAATTCGATTCCCGGAGAAAAACAATGTCAGCGTTGATTTGCGGCTCCTTTGCCTACGACACCATCATGGTCTTTCAGGATCAGTTCAAGAACCATATTCTGCCGGACAAGGTGCACATGTTGAACGTCGCCTTCCACGTTCCGGAAATGCGGCGCGAGTTTGGCGGTTGTGCGGCCAATATCGCCTACAACCTGAAACTGCTGGGCGGGAAGCCGCTGCCGATGGGTACGGTGGGCAAGGATTTCACGCCCTACGCGGAGTGGATGGACCAGCATGGTATTCCCCGCACGCACGTAAAGGCCATCAGGGGCAGTTATACCGCACAGGCGTTTATCACCACCGATCAGGATGACAACCAGATTACCGCCTTTCATCCGGGTGCCATGGACTTTGCCCACGAAGTGCAGGTGGCTGACGCGGAAAATGTGAAAATTGGCATGGTTTCCCCGGATGGTCGCCAGGGCATGATCGATCATGCACGCCAGTTCGTGGAAGCCGGGATCCCGTTTGTCTTTGATCCCGGGCAATCCATGCCGTTGTTCGACGGCGATGATTTTCGCAGCTTCATCGGGCAGGCCAGCTGGGTGTGTGTGAACGACTACGAATCACAGCTTTTGCAGGATCGCACCGGCTGGTCGCCACACGAGATTGCCGACAGGGTGGACGCCCTGATCGTAACCCGTGGTGGTGAAGGTTCCTACATCTACAGCGATGGCGGGCGTCTCGACGTTCCGGCGGCAGCGGCCGGCGCGCTGGTGGACCCTACCGGTTGCGGCGATGCCTATCGAGGTGGCCTGCTGTACGGACTCATGAATGGCCTGGACTGGGAAACCACCGGGCGTATCGCGGCATTGATGGGGGCCATCAAGATCGAGAAACACGGTACCCAGAACCATGGCTTCACTATAGAAGAGTTCCGCAGTCGCTACCTGGAGAGTTTTGGACAGCAGCCGGCCGGCATCTGAGAGCGGCGCCGACTGATGACGACCGTAGAAGAAAACCGCCGGCAGGTACACCGGATCTTCGAGCAGGTTGCGGCGGACTACGATAATCCATCGACACGCTTTTTTCCCTTCTGTGCCGACCTGCTGGTAAATCACGTAAAGCCCCGGCCGGGCACCCGCGTACTGGATGTGGCGACCGGTACCGGGGCCGTGGCGGTGCCACTGGCACAGGCGGTCGGTCCGACCGGACGAGTGCACGCCATCGATCTTTCAGAGCGCATGCTGGATCGGGCCGAGGCCAATATCCGTAAAATGGCGCTGGATAATGTCGATCTGCACCAGATGGATGCGCAATGCCTGGATTTCCGCGCCGGGTATTTTCATACCGTGGTTTGTTCCTACGGCCTGTTCTTCCTGCCGGACATGCAGGCTGCGCTCAGGGACTGGGTGCGCGTGCTGCAAGCGGGTGGCCGACTGGCCTTTACCAGTTTCGAGACCACGGCGTTTCAGCCCATGCTGGATAATTTCATCGAGTGCCTGCCGGAGTTCGGCGTATCGCTACCCGAAGGCACCTTTAGCTCGCATCGTATTGCGTCATCCGGGCATTGCCGTGAGCTACTCGAGGAAGCCGGGCTGGTGGAGGTGCAGGTGGAGAATGTGCAGCTGGGCTACCACCTGCGTGACGAAAACGACTGGTGGGAAGTGGTGACCAGTACCGCCATGCGCGCATTGCTGGACCAGGTGCCTGCGGATCGGCTGGACGCCTTTCGCGCACAGCACCTGGCCTTTGTCGCCGAACAGAAAAGCGCGGACGGTCTGTGGCTGGATGTACAGACGCGCTTCGCCTCCGGCGTCAAACCCGCCTGATGGCGGGACCAGCCGCTACTTGCCGACCTTAACCGTTACCGGGATCCAGCGCCGGGTGATGCGGTTCAGGGTGCCATCGCTGTACATGTCGGTCAGTGCCCGGTTGAGTGCATTGGCCAGCGTCTTGTCCTGCCGGCGTACTGCCCAGGCGAGGTATTCCCTGGTGAGCGGGCGGTAGATACCGAACAGTTCGGGATTCATGGTGGCATTGGTGGCGGTCAGGCGCCAGATGGTGGGGGCGTCGTGGATAAACGTATCGATTTTTTTGTCCAGTAGCGCCTGTACCGCGCTATCGGTGTCCCCGAAACCGGTTACGACGACCTGTGGCATATCCGAGCGTATAAAGTCTTCACCGGTTGTACCGGCAATGACGCCGATGCGCACACCCTCGCGGAACAACGCACCCGGGCGGTTCCACCGCACCAGTTCGCTTACCCGAACCAGCGCCATCTGGCCGACTTCCATATAGGGCTCGGTGAACAGCACCTGCTGACTGCGTTCTTTGGTGATCGACATACCGCCCATGATGACATCAATGCGCTTGTCTTCCAGGGCGCTGATCAGTTCTTCCCACGGCAGTACCAGAATGCGGTTGTTGACCTTCAGGCGGCGGGTGATTTCTTTCGCAAGATCGGCCTCCACACCCTGGAACTCATCGTTTTGCATAAAGGCGAGTGGCGCATAGTTTGCGGCTGTCCCGATCCGCAGCGTCGAAGGAATGCCCTCGTTTGCCGCGTGGCCCGTGAAGGGCAGCAACAGAACGAGCAGGGAGAACAGGCGTAGAAGTTTTTTCATGTTAAGCGTCCGCATGCTGGTTGAGTGATCAGGCGCACTTTATCAGGAATCGGCTCGTTCCTGAACCAGCGCAGCCAGTGTATCCAGATTTGTTACCGGTGCCTGACAGCTGGTGCCGGTACACACCCAGGCGGTGGTCGTGTCACCGGGCGCGCGTTCGGCCAGTAATCCGGGCAGATTAGTGGCTGTGTCCGGAATGGCGAAAACCAGCCGGCGGGGGTGATAACCCCGGGCCGCACAGTCACGCCATGGCTCCAGCCCACTATGGCCACGAATGACGATGGTGTCTGGCGGGTAGAGGTATTCTTCCAGTGCCAGCAGCAGACCGGTATGCCCGTAAGGGCCCTGGCGGATGGCATCGGCGGCGGCGCGCAGCGTGCCGGCGGCGGCATCCAGGAAGCGGCTGTCGCCAAGCAGGTGTCCCAGGCGACCGAATACCCTGGCCGCGACAGCGTTGCCGGCCGGCAGTGCATCGTCGGTCAACGGTTTGGGGCGCTGGATCAGACTTTCGTGATCATCGGCGGTAAAGAAGAAACCGCCGTCCGGGTCGGCGAAATGCTGCAGTACGACATCCGCCAGCTGCAGGGCAAAGTCGAGGTCGTCGCTGTTCCAGCGTACCTGCAGCAGTTCCAGAATGGCGTCGATCAGGAAGACATAGTCATCCAGGTACGCGGCCAGATGGGCCTTTCCGTCCTTGCTGGTGGCGTACAGCCGCTCCTGATGCCACATGCTTTCCTGTATGAAGCGCAAGGCGCACTGCGCCGATTGCAGGTACTCCGGCCGGTCGAAACAGCGGCCAGCCTGCGCCATACCCTTGATCATCAGTGCATTCCAGGAAACCAGGATTTTGTCGTCGCGACCCGGCCGGATGCGTCGTTCACGCGCCTGGAAAAGTTTTTCCCGTGCGCTGTCGAGCAGTGCTTCCACCTGTGTCCCGGGCAGGTTGACAGCGTGGCTGACGGCGGCGCTGTCGCGGTAGACGTGCGCGTGCCAGTGGTCCTCGAAGTTGGCTTGCCGGTCGAAACCCCAGTGGGCTGCCGCCACCCGGAATTCCTGCGGATCCAGCAGCGCCTGTAATTCAGCCTGTTCCCAGACATAGAATTTGCCTTCCTCGTCTTCGGAATCGGCATCCAGGCTGGAGTAGTAGCCGCCTTCGGGCGCCTGCATTTCGCGCCTGACCCAGGCCGCGGTCCGGGTCACGGTGTGCTTGAACAGGGGCTTGCCGGTCACTGCCCAGGCTTCGCTGTACAGCGACAGCAGCGGGCCGTTGTCGTAGAGCATTTTTTCGAAGTGCGGGATCATCCACTGGTCGTCGACCGAGTAGCGGCAGAAACCACCACCGATCTGGTCAAACATTCCGCCGCTTGCCATGCGCTCCAGGCTGAACAGCGCCATGTGTAGCGCTTTCTCGTCCGGCTGGTCGCTGCTGCGCGTGCCGGCCCAGTGACGCAGCAGGCGTTCGATACTGGTGGGGTGGGGGAATTTCGGTGCCTGGCCAAAGCCACCGTGGCCGGCGTCGAACTGCTGTTCCAGTTGCTGGCGCGCAACGTCCAGCGGCATGCTGTCCGGTTCGCTGCCAGCGCCCGTTTCGCTGCGGTTCATGGTGGCCATGAATTCGATCAGGGAGCGGTTCTGCTGTTCCAGTTCGTCCTGGTTTTGCTGATGGAAGTCCACCACTCGCTGACACAGCTCGGTAAAGGCAGGCAGGCCGTGGCGTGATTCGTTCGGAAAGTAGGTGCCACCGAAAAACGGAATCTGTTCGTCCGGGGTCAGGAACATGGTCAGCGGCCAGCCACCGGTGCGCTGGGTCAGCAGGGAATGGGCCGTCTGGTAGATCTTGTCCAGGTCCGGGCGTTCTTCGCGATCGACCTTGATGTTGACGAACAGCCGGTTCATGACTTCGGCCGTAGCCGGATCTTCGAAGGATTCGTGCGCCATGACGTGGCACCAGTGACAGGCGGAGTAACCAATAGATAACAGGATGGGTTTGTTCTCGGCGCGCGCCCTGTGCAGCGCTTCCGGCCCCCAGGGATACCAGTCGACCGGATTACCGGCATGCTGCAGCAGGTACGGGCTGGTTTCGGTACAAAGGTGGTTGCTATAGTGGCGGTCGCTACTCATGGTTCACTATAGCCCATGCCAGTTGGTCAGGATACGGAAAAATACGAGGGTATTCATGGAGTTTTCGATTGTCATCCCGGTACGCAACGAGGCCGGTAACGTGCTGCCGCTGCTGCAGGAGATTCACGCTGCGCTGGCGGATGGCGCGGCCTTCGAGGTGATCTATGTGGACGACGGTAGTAATGATGCCACCGCACTCGAGTTGCAGCAGGCCGGCAACCGTTACCCGGCCCTGCGTGTGCTGCGCCACCCGCAGTGTTGCGGGCAGAGCAGTGCCCTGCTAACCGGTATACGCGCGGCGCGCGCGGTGTTGATCGTGACCCTTGATGGCGACGGCCAGAACGACCCGGCCGATATTCCCGTGCTGCTGCGGCGTTACCGGGCTGCGCAGGATGCCGGCCGGCCGTTGCTGCTGGCGGGACATCGTACCCGGCGCCGGGACAGCTGGTTGCGGCGCTGGTCGTCAACGGTTGCCAACCATGTGCGTGGCCGGTTGTTGCATGACGCCACCCCGGATACCGGTTGTGGCCTGAAGTTGTTTCCACGCGATCTGTTCCTGTCCCTGCCGGCTTTTGATCACATGCATCGCTTTCTGCCTGCGCTGATGCTGCGCCAGGGTGCGCGGGTCGAGTCGGTCGCGGTGCACCACCGCCAGCGTGAGCGTGGCCGGTCCAAGTACGGGGTTCACAACCGCCTGTGGGTCGGGCTGGTAGACCTGGCCGGTGTTATGTGGCTGCAACGTCGTCGCCTGGGAAATGCCACTGCCAACGGCGGTGCCTGGTCGCATCTGGCGGATAGTCTGGGGGTGTACTGGCTGCGCAAGCGACCCTGTAATAACTCGATGGAGGAAGCCTGATGCTGGATCAACCCTGGCTGTGGCTGGCGCTCGGCTTTGCCGGCCAGGCGCTGTTTTCGGCGCGTTTCCTGGTGCAGTGGTGGCACAGCGAGCGCGCCGGGCGTTCCCTGGTGCCGCTGGCGTTCTGGTATTTCAGCCTGGCAGGAGGCATTACCCTGTTTATCTATGCCCTGCATATTGGTGACCCGGTGTTCATACTCGGGCAGTCGGTGGGTGCCCTGATCTACAGTCGCAACCTGTATTTCATTTACCGGGAACGCCGCCGGCTCGCAGGCAGCGAATGAGGTCTGCGGCCGGCGGCTGGCCGGGACTGATTTTTCTGACCGCGGCGCTGGCCGCCCTGCAGCTGTGGTTGCGCCCGCTGCTGCCGGTGGATGAAACCCGCTACCTGGGTGTTGCCTGGGAAATGTGGCAGCGCGGTGATTTGCTGGTGCCGTATCTCAATGCGGAGCCGTACAGCCACAAGCCGCCCCTGCTGTTCTGGCTGGTTCATGGGTTGTGGCTGTTGACCGGTGTCAGTGAAACAGCTGCACGCTGGATTTTCCCGGTCATTATGCTGCTTTGCCTGTGGCTGGCGGAGAGGCTGGCGCGGCGGCTGTGGCCGGATGCGGATCGCTCCCTGTCTGCGGTCGTGCCCTGGCTGCTGTTCGGCGCTGTGTTCTGGATGAATTTCTACACGCTGGTGCAGTTCGATTTGTTACTGGTGTTGACTGCGTTACTGGCCTGGCACGGGATGCTGGAGGCCATGCAGCGGCCACTGCGCGGCTGCTTGCTGCTGGCCGCGGGCATCGGCATGGGCGTGCTGGCCAAGGGGCCGGTGATTCTGTTGCCGGTCGTGCCGGCGCTGTTACTGGCACCCTGGTGGGCGCATGACCGGCGCCCGGCTACCTGGCGTGGCTGGTATGCCGGTGTGGTGGCGGGCATGGTGCTTGGTGCCGCTGTTGCGCTGGCCTGGGCGATCCCCGCCGGCCTGTCCGGTGGCGAGGTCTATCGGCAGGCGATTTTCTGGGGGCAGTCGGCCGGGCGTGTGGTGGATTCCTTTGCCCACGCCAGCCCCTGGTGGAGTTACCTGTGGTGGCTGCCACTGATGTGGTTGCCGTGGTTGCTATGGCCGCAGCTCTGGAAAGCCGTCCGGGCCGGGGTGGCCGGCGATCTGGATGACGGCATCCGCTTTTGTCTTGCCGTGTTACTGCCCGGTCTGGTGTTGTTCAGCCTCGTCAGCGGCAAGCAGGGCAAGTACCTGCTGCCGCTGTTCCCGTTGCTTGCGCTGTTGCTGGCGCGCTGGCTGGCGGCCTACGCCGGCGCGGCGCACCCCGGCTATCGTCTGCACTTTGTCGCCGCGCTACTGGCGCTGTCGGGAACGGGACTACTGGTCCTGCCACACATCGATGCGCTGGCAGCGTGGACTGGCGGCTTACAACCGTGGGGAGGGCTGGTGTTGCTGGCCGGGGCGGCTGTCTGTCTGTCGCTAAAGCCGGCCACCTGGTTCGCCACGGTGCAGTCGGCAGCCGTGGCCATGGCGTTCGCCTCTGCCGTGATCTATCTGGCGCTGCTGCCGGCCCTGCGCCCGGCCTTCGATTTGAAGCCACTGGCAACCTATGTCAGCAGCCTGCAGAGGCAGGGGGATCGGCTGGCCTGGTCCGGCAAGTACCATGGTCAGCTGCAGTTTTCCGGTCGGCTGGAACAGCGTATCGAACCGCTCACCGATGCGGGCGCGGTGCAGCGCTGGATGGCTGATCATCCGCATGGATACCTGATCGAGAATCGGCGCAGTATGCCATCCGCGTTACCTGGAGAGGTGTTCGTGCAACCCTATCGCAGCGGTTACCTGCTGGTGTGGCCGGTGGCAGACCGAATCCACCGCTAGCCCTGTGTCGGACCGAGCGTGGGAGGTCGACGTTGCGCCCGGGAATGCGTAAGCTTCACACCCCTGATGAAGTGGATCCCGTCGACATGAATAGTGTACCTGCCGAGACGCCTGAACTGGCTACGTTGCGACTGAAAAAGAACGAGGAACGTCGCCTGCGTGCCGGGCATCTGTGGGTATACAGTAACGAGGTGGATACGCAGCAGACGCCGTTGAAGCCACTCCAGCCCGGTCAGCAGGTGCAGGTGCAGGGACACAACGGCAAACCGCTGGGCAATGCCTACGTTAATCCGGGTGCGCTGGTGTGCGCGCGCCTGTTCAGTCGCGATCCAAAATATGTGCTCGATCGCTCGCTGATCGTGCACCGTCTCAAGGTGGCCCTGTCGCTGCGCGAGCGGTTGTTCAGCGAGCCGTTCTACCGACTGGTATACGGCGAGTCCGACGGCCTGCCGGGGCTGGTGATCGACCGCTACGGTGATCTGTGCGTGCTGCAATGCACCACGGCCGGCATGGATGCGGTGCGCGACCAGATTCTGGAGGCGCTTGAAAAGGTGTTGCGGCCAAAAGGTATCCTGCTGCGCTTCGACAGCGCCATGCGCAGGCTCGAGGGTCTGGAGCTGTATCAGGAAACCATCGGTGAGCTTCCCGAGACGGTGGAAGTGCGTGAGAACGGTCTGACTTTCCGGGTATCGCTGGCGAGCGGCCAGAAGACCGGCTGGTTCTTCGATCAGCAGTTGAACCGTGGTCGGCTGGCCGCCTATGCAGACGGGATGCGGGTGCTGGATGTCTACAGCTACGTCGGTGCCTGGGGTATCCAGGCGGCCGCTGCCGGTGCCAGCGAAGTGATCTGCGTGGACAGTTCGGCTGCGGCCCTGGAACAGGTGCAGCATAATGCCGCTGCCAACGGCGTGGCAGAGCAGGTCGCGACCCTGCAGGGCGATGCATTCGAGGCGTTGAGTGAGTTACGAACCGCGCAGGAGCGCTTCGACGTAGTCGTGCTGGATCCGCCTGCGTTCATCAAGCGCAAGAAGGACAGCAAGGCCGGTGAGCAGGCCTATCATCGTCTCAACCAGCTGGGCATGCGGGTGCTGAAGAAGGACGGTATTCTGGTGTCGGCTTCCTGTTCGCATCACATGGGTGAGAATGCCTTCCAGAAAATATTGCTGCAGTCATCGCGACACCTGGACCGCAACCTGCAGATCCTGGAACGTGGCCACCAGGGACCGGATCATCCGGTACATCCGGCGATTCCGGAAACCGCCTACCTGAAGACGCTGTTCTGTCGTGTATTGCCGAGTTAGTGAAGTGCTGATGGCGATGAATCATGTTGATCTATCCTGATATTGATCCGGTTGCGGTGTCCTTCGGGCCGGTTGCGGTGCACTGGTACGGACTGATGTACCTGTTCGGTTTTCTTGGCGCCTGGTGGATGGGCGTAGTGCGTGCACGCCGGCCTGAATATGGCTGGAAGCCGGAAGAAATCGGTGACGTACTGTTTTACGGTGCGCTGGGAGTGATACTCGGCGGGCGCTTCGGCTATGTCCTGTTCTATAACTTCAGCCTGTTTCTGCAGGATCCGCTGATGCTGTTTCGGGTCTGGCAGGGTGGCATGTCCTTCCACGGCGGCCTGTTGGGCGTGTTGCTGGGCATGTGGCTATACGGTCGCAAGAGCGGCCGCAGTTTTTTCCAGGTGACCGATTTTATTGCACCCTGGGTGCCCATCGGCCTGGGTGCCGGGCGCATCGGCAACTTTATCAACGGCGAACTCTGGGGCCGGCCCACCGATCTGCCCTGGGGTATGGTATTCCCGTTCGTCGACAGCCAGCCGCGCCATCCCTCCATGCTGTACGAGGCCCTGCTGGAGGGGTTGGTGCTGTTCCTGATCCTGTGGCTCTATTCGGCCAAACCGCGGCCGGTGCGCGCCGTGTCCGGCATGTTCCTGCTGTGCTACGGCGTGTTCCGCTTCCTGGTCGAGTTCGTGCGCCAGCCCGATGCGCATCTGGGCTATATCGCTTTCGACTGGTTGACCATGGGGCATATTCTTTCCGCACCCATGATCTTTTTTGGCGTTCTTTTACTGCTGCTGGCCTATGGTGCAGATCGCAGGCAGACCTGATCGAAAACAGGTGTGCGGGGGGAGGGGTAGTCAGTGAAGCAGTATCTCGATTTAATGCAACACGTGCTGGACCACGGTATGCGCAAGGAAGATCGTACCGGCACCGGTACTCTCAGTGTTTTCGGTCACCAGATGCGTTTCGACCTGCAACAGGGCTTCCCGCTGGTGACTACCAAGAAACTGCACCTGCGCTCCATTATTCACGAACTGCTGTGGTTCCTGCGCGGCGATACCAACATTGCCTACCTGAAGGAAAACGGTGTCCGCATCTGGGACGAGTGGGCCGATACGGATGGCAACCTCGGGCCGGTATACGGGTACCAGTGGCGTTCCTGGCCGACTACCGACGGCCGGCACATCGACCAGATCAGTCAGGTGCTGGAGCAGCTTCGCAATAACCCGGATTCGCGGCGCATTATCGTCAGCGCCTGGAACGTGGGCGAGATCGAAAACATGGCGTTGCCACCCTGCCATGCTTTCTTCCAGTTCTACGTGGCCGATGGCAAGCTTTCCTGCCAGTTGTACCAGCGCAGTGCTGATATATTCCTGGGCGTGCCCTTTAATATCGCTTCCTACGCGTTACTGACCCTGATGGTGGCACAGGTCACCGGTTTGCAGCCGGGTGACTTTGTACACACACTGGGCGATGCGCATCTGTACTCCAACCACCTCGAACAGGCTCGTACCCAGTTGCAGCGCCAGCCGCGTTCTCTGCCGCGCATGAATATCAATCCTGCGGTCGATGCGCTGTTCGATTTCCGTTTCGAGGACTTCGAGCTGCTGGATTACGATCCACACCCGCATATCAAGGCAACGGTAGCGATCTGATGGCAATAGCGCTGATTGCGGCCATGGCGGAGAACCACGTCATCGGGCGGGATAACCAGTTGCCCTGGCGACTGTCGGCGGACCTGCAGCATTTCAGGGCGCTGACCATGGGCAAGCCGATTGTCATGGGGCGCAAGACCCGGGAATCCATCGGTCGGCCATTGCCGGGGCGTCACAATATTGTAATTACGCGCGACCCTGACTATCGGGCAGAAGGGTACACCGTGGTGCACTCGATCGATGCCGCGCTGGAGGCCGCGGGCCACGAGCACGAAGTGATGATTATGGGCGGTGCCGAGTTATACCGGCAGACCATCGACCAGGCCGGGCGCCTGTACCTCACCCTGGTAAAGACGCGGGTCGAAGGCGATGTCCGTTTCCCGGAGATCGATGCTACGCAGTGGCGCGAGACGGAACGTGTATCCGCTGTGGCCGACGAGCGTAACGAATACGATTACGATTTCATCGTCATGGAGCGGTCGCGCCTCTAGTCCGGTTTCATGGCGCCGCGGCATCTGTATTCGACCCTGCGCGGTTTTTTGCGCACCTTCAGCGCCGTCAGGGAGCCACCCCATAGGCAGCCGGTATCTACGGCGTGCAGGCCGGGCGCGTCGAAGGCGCCCAGTGTTGACCAGTGTCCGAAAATTATTTTCATGTCGCGGCTTTTACGCTTCGGCCACGCAAACCAGGGTCGCAGGTGATGTGGCTGTGTGCCGGGGACACCCTTCTGCTGTAGTGCAAGGTGGCCTCTGGCATCACAGTAGCGCAGGCGGGTGAGGCAGTTGGTAATAAATCGCAGTCGCTTCATACCGTGCAGTGACTTGTTCCAGCAGTCCGGCTGATCGCCGTACATGACTTCCAGGAAATCAGCATAGCGTTTGCCACGCAGCACCGTTTCCACTTCACGGGCACAGCGCCGCGCGGTACGCAGGTTCCACTGCGGTGGCAGGCCGGCGTGCAGTAGTGTGTAACCGGAATCGGGATCGTGGTGCAGGAGTGGCCGCCGACGCAGCCAGTCGAGCAGTTCGTCTGCGTCGGGTGCCTTCAGGATCTGATTCAGCGTGTCCTTGCGGCGACAGCGTTGCGGTCGGTGTGCGCAGGCCAGCAGGTGCAGGTCATGGTTGCCCAGCACGGTTATGGCCTTGAGTTTGCGCACCAGGCGCAGGGTCTGCAGGGATTTCGGGCCGCGGTTTACCAGGTCGCCGGTGAACCACAGCTGGTCGTGGCCGGGTTTGAAGTCGATCTTTTTCAGCAGGGCCTGCAACTCGTCGTAACAGCCCTGTATATCGCCAATGGCCCAAGTGCTCATGATAGGTTAAAGGATTTCTAGTGGAGAGTGCGAGGTATAGACAGGGTGAACATGGGTATTTCTGCATCAAATTTCATACCGTCGTCAGCGATCATCTGGTAGCTGCCACGCATGCTGCCAACGGGGGTGTCCAGCATGGTGCCGCTGGTGTAACGGAATCGCTCGCCCGGTTTCAGGTGCGGCTGTTCACCTACTACACCGTCACCTTTGACCTCCTGTACCTTGTTGTTGGCATCGGTGATGATCCAGTGACGGCTCAGTAGCCGGGCTGCAGCATTTCCATCGTTGCGAATGGTGATGGTATAGGCGAAGACAAAGTGATCCCGTTCCGGGATCGACTGTTCGGGAATGTACTGGGTTTCGACTTCGACCTTGATGTCGTACTGGTTGCTGGGCATGGAGGTTCCGTTCCAATGAGTCCCACTAGGATACGGGTTTTCAGCGCACAGGAAAACCGGGTTTTTCTGGTCTATAGTTAAACAGGCACAATTTGAATAATCAGCGACCGATCGGGAGGCTACGATGTATCTGCGAGACAAGATTAGTGGTGATCTGGTGGAAGTGATGGATGTTCCTGACATGATGAATCCCTGTGTTCCCGGGTTAAAGGCGCGTTTTCATGCCGGTGAGGAGTTGCAGGAGACGACCTTGTTCGCCAAGAATGACCTGGAATTTCCTTCCGGTGAAACCCTGCCACGTTGCTGGGTAGATGCCGAATATCGCGCTGTAATGCATTAGTGCGTGGTTTTTCACTGTGAGGCAGAGCGTTGCCTGTGTCTATCTGTTTGAATTTGCATTGATAAATCAAAAATAATTGCTGTTTGTACCGGCCGCGGAAGTGCATCGGCCAGTCAAGCATAGGTCGGATGCGCCGCTACCTTGAACAGGGGAAGCACCGGATGCATCGGCAGGAAGGAAAGGAAGTTCCCGATTCTGTGGACTGGTTATCGGTTCTCCGTTTTGAGTTACGCAAGAATGTAACCAGAAGCGGAAAGAGGTTGGGGAAATGGCAGTAAAATCGTTGAAATCGGGTAGTGGTCGTAAACCGGGTCTTATGGGGCTGGTTACTTCGTTGGTTGGTTGTGGTGTCTTGCTGGCCGGCGCGGTGCAGGCCGGGGGCCTGACACGCGGGGTCGACCTGGAAATGTCAGAAAAACACTCAAACTGGAAGACCGCGAGCAGCGTATTCGGTTCGGGTCTGAACGTCGCGCAGCCGTTTGGTACGCGTGGTCCGGCGGTAAAGCTGTCGACCTCGGTTCCCAGGGCAACACGCGCCAGCCTGCTGGCAGGCATCGGTCCCCGCAGTGGCGGGAGCATCAGCTGGGCAAATGCCTATCTGCTGGTCCAGAAGCGCTGGTAATACATACCGCTATTCGTCTTTAATCCGTACTGCGAGTACGTCACAGGGCGCTCCGTGCAGAACCGCGTTGGCGGTTGAGCCGAGCAGTCTCTGGATGCCCTCGCGGCCGTGACTGCCAATCACAATAAGGTCCACGCCGTGTTCTTCGGCCAAATGAAGAATCTCCCGCCGGGTACTGCCCTGAGTGACAAAACACGCTGATTCATCGAGGTCCAGTTTCCGGGCCAGTTTCTGCAGACGCTGAGTGGCCAGATTCATGAGATCCTGGTCGATTTCCAGTTCCTGCGGCAAGACCAGGTCGTTGGACAGGTCCATCTGCACAAATTCCACTACGTGTACCAGGCTGATCCGGGCCTTGAAGGTCTGACTCAGTTCTATGGCCTGTTGTACGACGGTGTCTGTAGCCGGCGTGAAATCCACTGCGAGCAGGATATGGGAATAGATGGCCATGGGAAACCTCCTTCAGGAATCTCTGATTGATGCGTTATTGCAAGCGTAGCGTGGCAATCCGGTGGCCTGCAATGACGGAATAATCAGAGCGTATCACGATTCGAGCGTTGGGTGACCAGGTTGGCCAGTGCGGCATAGTCCTGCAATGTCAGGGTTTCGGCCCGCGCTCCCGGGTCAATGCCGGCCGTGCTGATTTCCTGTGCTGACAGGGTGCCTTTGAGCGTGTTGCGCAAGGTCTTGCGACGTTGTGAAAAAGCCTGGCGGACCAGTTTGCCAAGCTGTTCCGGGTCGTCCAGTTCAACCGGTGGCTGGCGGTGTGGAACCAGGCGAACAAAAGCTGAATCCACTTTCGGTGCCGGCTGGAAGGCACCCGGACCAACACCAAACAGCGGGATGACCTCACAGTGATACTGGATCATCACCGATAGCCGGCCGTAGTCGTGCACGCCGGGTGATGCCGCCATGCGATTGACCACTTCCTTTTGCAGCATGAAGTGCATGTCTTCCATGCAGTCTGCCTGTTCAAGCAGATGGAACAACAGTGGCGTCGAGATGTTGTAGGGCAGGTTACCAACGACCCGGATGGTTCCATCGTTTGCCAGCGGGCGGAAATCGAATTTGAGTGCGTCCTGACGGTGAATCACGAGCGTGCCGATATCGGTCGCCTGACTGGCCAGCGGGGCGACGAGGTCACGATCCAGTTCGATGACATCGAGACGACCGCAGGCCTGCAGCAGCGGCAGCGTGATAGCTCCCTGGCCGGGGCCGATTTCGACCAGTCGCTGTCCCGGTACGGGGTTGATTACCTGCACGATACGGCGAATAACTCCCGGATCGTGCAGGAAGTTTTGGCCGAACCTCTTCCTTGGACGGTGATTCAAGGGGTTACCCGTGTATTCATCATTAGTTACAGTCAGTTATAAAACATCAAAATGGATTTACCCACGCAAACCACCCAGTTAGAACCATAGTGGGTACGATTACAAGTCGCATCGATATTCGCATCGGTTTTTTCGAAGGAATCTGTTGTCGGGTGAATAATATTATTTGCAATCGGTTGAATGATTATTTTGGTGGCGGATGAAATGTGTCCGTTGATGAAGCCAGATGAACCTACGAGTAGCTGTCATCGATAATGGCATCGGTCACTTGTAGCGATTGGATTTTCTTAGGAGTAGCCATTTAGCAAATGTTATTTGCCCTGCTCTTCAGACCAGAACTGGTTATTGGCAGGAACTGCCCGGATTCATCGTGAACCCTGG
>JAUXGZ010000053.1 GCA_030621785.1 Gammaproteobacteria bacterium
CGCCGTTCGGCCTTGCCACATAGTCGTTCGTATCTTCGGTATCTGCCGCTGCCAACAGGCCGTTGTTGCAAGCGATCTGGGTGCCACCAACCCCACCGGGGGCATCTGCACAGGTGGCACTGCCGCCACCGTCCTTGACCGCCAGGTGACCATAGACCGGTGCACGATTGGAATCGAATGCATAACTGATTCCTTCGCCACCGCCGTAGTCGAACTTGATAGCGCCGGTGATACCGTCCTTGTCACCAAACTCTATTTTCCCTGGTGGTGGTGTCGGCGTGATACTGGTAACACAGTCGGTATCTCCCGGGCTGATGCAATCGTCCGAAAGATCCAGGGTGAAATGGCTGATGTCTTTACTGTTCAGGCCGGTAAAGGTGTACTTGTAGTTCCAGTTGCCACTACCAATATCGGTGATTTCCCAGGCCACCGTAAAGCTGGGGCTCCAGTCGTTAAATGCCGTCAGTCCGCCACCAGCACCCGCATTGCGCGAACCCGTGAGCTCACCAGCCGCACTGGTTCCGTATACGGGTGCCGCATGTACCGCGCTGCTGGTTGCCAGTGCCATGATGGCGAAGCCGGCCGCGGTAAGAATTTGTTTGTAACTCATGAAGGTACCCCTCTCTATATTAAAATATTAAAGATCTGCTTATCCGGTTATCTGGAAAATCATTGCCAATGACGCTGTGTTGCTGCCCTACTGTCGGCAACTACCGTGCCAGAAACAAAATCCGACCAGCATTGAAGCAGTTACGCCTGCTCGTCTCATTGAGTGTAGCGCATAGTGGAAAAATTACCGACATCGGGGTGTTTCTTTTGTCCGGATATCCCGCTGTAACTCGCTGTTTTTTTTGTAAGTTAATTGTAAGCTCTCGTGGGGGGATGCGGTGCCGATTTTGTTAAGTATTTCGACAGCTTTACATTTGATGTTTTCGCGGAGGGCATGCGCCTGGCTACCGGCAGGTCAAGGACCATCCGGGTGCGCCGATACTCTGTACAGGCTTGTGTGCCGAAATGAACAAACCAGGTAGCTTGTCCGGTACTATCGAGTGAACAGCCTTGTTGGTGCCGGACTCGCATGAACTGCCAAATGACCGATCAGATGGAAGTTATTATGAGTGCATCAATCTCATCCCGCCGCATGGCAGGAGCCTGTCGTTTGCTGCTGTCCGGTCTTTTTCTATTGCTTGCTCAAGCCGTTCAGTCCCAGGCCGCTCCGCGAACCGAGTCGCCGCCAGTGAGCGTGGAAATACAGTATCACAGTGATGCAGTCGCCGAGGTCTTTCTCGTCTGGGGTTTCAATGGCTGGCAGGTTGTGCGCGGGGAAAGTGTGCCGCGGGGGACGGTGGTGAAAGAACATTTGATGTATACGCCGATGATTCGTGGCGAAAACCGGTTTAGCGTCAAGGTGCAGGTGCCGGACGGAGCAACCGTCGATTACATGTTCCAGATTACCCGCAAGGCAGATGGCCAGGTTGTGGATGCATGGGACATGGATGTTGTTACCGGCGACGGCTATCGGATGGTTGCCAGGGATCGTGGAACAAGCAAAATAAACATGTCGCCGAATCTGTTTCCGGACTCAAACGTATCTACGGATGATGTAACGTTTGTCGAGCAAAGAATCGAATATTTTTCTCCGGATGTGCGCCAGGTTTCCCTGGTCTGGGGTATTGATAGCTGGCAGTTGCTTGCGCCAGATACCCAGCAAGAGGGAACTTTCATCGAGGATCACACGATGGTCACGCCGATGCTTTTCGACGGGGCGATATTTTCGGCCGTGCTGCGCGTGCCCTTGCAGTCAAGGGTGAATTTCGCCTTAGAGATTACCCGGCTTCGTGATGGCACGAGTGTCAGTATCTGGCAGAGCGATGAAGATGAGGGTTATCAACTTGTAGCCGGTCGCAGCAGCACGTTGAGAGTTGAACCCAGCCTGCCGACCACGGACCTGATCTTTGCGCGCCTGTTTGGGGTTCGCTTCCTGCCGCTGGCTGCCATCGTGCTGGCAAGTGTTTTGCTGGCAGGGGCGGCAGTTATGTTGATTGCCGGTTTAAAGAAAGGAACTAACCGGATTTCAGCTTCTCTTTTGAAAGGCGAATCCGTGCTGCGCCGCGCGGCGAAACGATACCGTCTGCGTCCGGCGGTAATCGCGACTATCTTTTTTGCGCCACTGCTCATTTCGCTGATGTTCCTTTTTTACCTCATCGTTGGTCTGCATACGTCACCGTATGCCCACTACGTGCTGCAGGAGAACACTCCGTACACTTTTCATATGCAGGTAATCAGGGAAAACGGCTGGGTTGAGATTGCCACTGTGGTTTTCCTGTTTCTGGCCAGTTTCCTCGCCCTCGCGGTGGCGCGCAGATTCTGGAAAATGAAGGGCCAGGGTATCGGTTCAGGCGCGTTGCAAGCAGGCCTGTTCCTGGTGCTTGCGGGCGCTGCTTTCGTTATCGCCATGGAAGAAATCTCCTGGGGACAATGGCTGTTTTTTTTCGACACACCAGCCGCACTCGAGGATGTGAATGTTCAGGGAGAGTTCAACCTGCATAACCTTCAGGTCTTTCACGGGGGCAAGGAGCTGGTGTTGATCGTTTTCGGGTTGGCCGGTCTGGTGAGCCTGCTGTTTGCATCGCATCGAATTCTGCACGTCGTCGCAGCACCATCCGTCCTGATTCCCTGGTTTGGTACCATTGTTCTGTTGTGTATGTTGCTCTACATTGCGTACTGGCCGGAATTTTATTCTGACTACCTGTCGCTTTCCAGGACCAACCGCTGGTACGCGCGACAGTATGCCGAAGTGATCGAAATGATGGTGGGGATCTCGGCGTTCCTGTTTGCCTGGCTGAAATACCGGGAGATTTCCGTATTGCCGGTCACGGGTAGTGGGCTGAGCGCAGCGAAGCCCGGCAAGGCGAGGTAGCCTGTGACGCTGCTTGCGCGTGATCAGCTTGAATCACGTGGTGTCTGGCGGCTGGATTTCTTCTTTTTTTTCGGTTTGTGTCCCGCTTTTTTCTTTTTTCGTGGCGCTTCCAGCCGTGATATTTTCAGGGGTCGGCCGCACACTCGTGTTTTTATGAGTTCCCGAAATAACTCTTTTGGCATGCCGCTGGGCAGGTCGATGAGACTGTATTCCGTATGAATATCGATGTGACCGATGTGTTGGGCATCCAGCCCTGCTTCATTGGCAATGGCGCCGACGATATTGCCCGGTTTTACATCGTGCTGGTGTCCCACTTCGATACGAAACCGCTCCATCCCCATGGCGGGCCGGGTCTGTGCCTTGCGCTGAGGTTTCTCACCCCGGTCCTTGCGTGGTTTTGCCTCGGCTTTGGGGCGGGCAGGCCGGTCTTTTTCCGGTTTCAGCAATAACTGCCGGTCACCGATGGAGAGCCTGGCCAGCGCGGCCGCGATTTCCATTGCCGGTACGTCATGCTCCTGCTGGTACTGCTCCAGCATGCCCTGCAGGAAGTCCAGCTCGCCGGCGGCCAGGGTATCGCTGATGCTCTGCTTGAAATCGGCGATCCGCTTGTTGTTGACCATCTCGGTCGACGGCAGCTCCAGCGCCTCGATCTTTTGCCGCGTCGCCCGCTCGATGGTCTTGAGCATGCGTCGTTCACGGGGCGAGACAAACAGTATGGCATCGCCCTGGCGTCCGGCCCGGCCGGTGCGGCCAATGCGGTGGATATAGGCCTCGGCATCATAGGGAATGTCGTAGTTGAATACGTGACTGACCCGTTCCACATCCAGGCCGCGAGCGGCCACATCGGTGGCAACCAGAATATCCAGTGAGCCTTTTTTCAGGCGTTCGATAATTTTCTCACGGTTTTTTTGCGGCATGTCGCCGTTCAGGGCGGCGGCGGCGTAACCCCGGGCCTCCAGTCGCTCGGCCAGTTCCGTGGTGGCGATCCGGGTGCGAACGAACAGGATCATGGCGTCGAAGGACTCGACTTCCAGGATGCGGGTCAGTGCATCCAGCTTGTGCAGGCCGCTGACCAGCCAGTAACGCTGGCGGATGGTTTCTGCGGTGGCAGTCCGGGCCTTGATAGCGATTTGCTGCGGGTCATGCAGGTGTCGCCGCGCGATGTGCTGAATCTGTTTCGGCATGGTAGCCGAAAACAGCGCCATCTGACGTCGCTCCGGCGTTTGGTCCAGGATCCACTCGACATCATCGATGAAGCCCATGCGCAGCATTTCATCGGCTTCGTCCAGCACCAGTGCCTGCAGGGTATCCAGTCTGAGCGTACCCTTGCGCATGTGATCCATAACCCTGCCCGGGGTGCCGACTACCACGTGCACGCCACGCTTCAGCTGTCGTAACTGTACTGAATAATCCTGGCCGCCGTAGATCGGCAATACATGAAAACCCTTCATGTGAGATGCATAGCGCTGAAAGGCTTCGGCGACCTGGATGGCCAGTTCGCGGGTTGGTACGAGGACCATTACCTGAACCTGTGGGCGTTTGATGTCAATCCGTGCCAGCAGGGGTAGCGCAAAGGCGGCCGTCTTGCCGGTGCCGGTAGGCGCGTGTCCCAGCAGGTCCAGCCCCTTCAATAAATAGGGAATAGCCTGTGCCTGAATCGGTGAGGGAGTTTCGTATCCGACCTCATCGAGTGCGGCCAGCAGCGGGCCAGGCAGATTCATGTCATCGAAGCCGGGGACAGGGAGATCGGTATTGGACATCGGAGATTCCTGATGAGGCAGAGGAGACCCGTTCATGAGCGAGGGTCGGGCGGCGTATCCTGCCAAAGACGTGCAAGTGTAACACAGCCGTACGACGCAGGAGGCCCCGGGCGGAAAGTGGTCGCCATCGAGGGGGCTACGTCGTACCATAATCGCGCACTTCCAGCCACACGATCGTTGTAATGAAACCATGGTAAACAGACAGAGAAAACGTGCAAAGTGGATGTTTCCACTGCTTGCGATCCTGTTGGCCGGTGGCTGCACCATGATCGGTCCTGACTTCACCAAACCGGAAGCAAAGGTGGCCGAACAGTGGAGCGATGCTAAAGACCAGGGCGTCAGTCGGCAGCCTGTCCGCGACGCTGAGTGGTGGCAGGTGTTCAATGATCCGGTTCTGAATCGACTGATAGAAAATGCCTACGAGCAGAATCTTGACTTGCAGATCGCCGGGCTGAGAGTGCTTGAGGCCCGGGCGCAGCTGGGGATCGTGAGTGGAAGCCTGTATCCGCAGACGCAGACCACTTCCGGTAATTACAGTTACAACCGTGGCAGGAGAACCCCGCTTACAGACCGCTACTTCAATCAGGCCGGAGTCGGTTTCGATGCCGGCTGGGAGCTGGATTTCTGGGGAAAATTTCGCCGCGGAATAGAATCTGCCGATGCCAATCTGATTGCCAACATTGCCAGCTATGACAACGTGCTGGTAACGCTGACGGCAGAAGTTGCCAGGAACTATGTACTGATCAGAACGCTGGAAGAGCGTATCCGGCTGGCACAGGAAAACATTGTTATCCAGCAGCGCTCTCTCGAGTTGACCCGGAGCCAGTACGAAACCGGCTCTGTTACCGAGCTGGACATGCAGCAGGCCACTACGCAGTTGCGCAATACGCAGGCGCTGGTGCCCAACCTGATGATATCGCTGGATCAGGCGGAACATGCCCTGAGCATCCTGATGGGTATGCCTCCCCAGGATCTGGCAGGGATGCTGGGGGCCACGGGAGGTATACCCGATGCACCGGCCGAGGTGGCGGTGGGTATTCCGGCCGACCTGTTACGCCGCCGTCCGGACGTCAAGCAGGCCGAGCTGCAGGCAGCGGCCCAGTCTGCCCAGATCGGGATTGCTGAAGCTGAATTGCTGCCGAGTTTTTCCCTGTTCGGCTCGGTCGGGTGGAATGTCACCGATTCGGGCAGTGACAGCATGAATGACCTGTTCGATTCAAACAATTTTCGCTTCTCGACCGGGCCATCGTTCCAGTGGAAAATACTCAATTACGGCCGGCTGAAGAATCAGGTGCGCGTGCAGGATGCCCGCTTCGAGCAACTGTTGACCAACTACGAAAACACGGTATTGAATGCCGCCGGCGAAGTGAAGGATGCACTCAGCGGTTTCCTGTATTCGAGGGTCGAGGCCGGTTACCGGGAACAGAGTGTGCAGGCGGCAAAGCGTGCCGCCGATCTTTCCATGCTGCAGTACACGGAAGGCGTCAGTCTCTACCAGAGCGTGCTGGATGCAACCCGTTCGCTGGCGTCGGAGCAGGATGTCCACGCCCAGACGCGGGGCAATATTGCGGTGAATCTTATCGCGCTGTACAAGGCACTGGGCGGTGGCTGGGAAGTGCGCCTCGGGAATGATTTTGTGCCGGCAGAGATGCGCCGGCAGATGGGGGAAAGAACCGACTGGGGCGAGTTGCTGGAAACGGTCAACGACAAGGCGCCGGAACTCGAGACGAACAAGGATCTCTGGAGGCGCCCGGACTGGTAAAGACGCGGCTCGTCTGACCCCTGCGAAGAATAACCATGCGCTGCAAAGCTGAAAACAGGCTGACAGGATGAACTTTTCCGGTGTTCCCATGGAAATATCCATTGGCGGGATCTACTTCCCGCCGATCATGTTTGCCATTCTGCTGGGCGTGGTGCTGGCCGGGCTGTTAGCCAAAGTACTGAACCGGCTGAACCTGACCCGTTTTATCTGGCATCCGCCACTGTTTTTTGTGGCACTGTCAGTGATCTGCACCTGGTTGGTGGATCTTTTTATTCTTCCGGTATAAAGGAACGTTCATGAGTGGTGGTAAATCCAGGTTCATGCGCTATGTGGTAACCCTGACTGCGCTGGTTATCGCAGGGTTTGTTCTGGCGAGCATGTTCAGGGAATATCTGTTTTATCCCTGGACACGGGATGGTCATGTGCGCGCCCAGATTATCAAGATTACACCGCGGGTGAGTGGCCCGATCGTGGAACTTCCAATTCAGGATAATCAGGTCGTCAGCAAGGGAGACCTGCTGTTCAGGGTCGACCCGCGCACCTATGCACTGGCGATAGAGCAGGCCGAAGCCAGGCTCAAGCAGGCACAGGCCACGAAAATGGTAAAGCAAGACCAGGTTACCCGTGGCAGGGATCTGCACAGAAGGGATAGCGGCGCTATTTCGGAGCAGGCACTGGTCAGAAAAGAGAATGATCTGCTGGTGGCGCTCGCCAATGTGGATGTTGCCGAAACCGATTTGACTGCAGCGCATCTGGATATGGAGTTTACCCGGGTGCGGGCACCGGTGGATGGTTATGTAACCAATCTGTTGCTGCGTTATGGATCACAGACTGTTGCCAATCAGCCGGCAATGGCGCTGGTGGACAGCAACAGTTTCTGGGTACACGGATTTTTCAAGGAAACCCAGATAGAACATATCCGGACGGGAGACCAGGCGGTGATCCGGTTGATGTCCTACCCGGATATTCCGCTGGATGGCGTTGTGGAAAGCATGGGCTGGGGCATCGCCCAGCAGGATGGTGCTCCGGATGCGGATTTACTGCCCACCATCAATCCGAGTTTTGACTGGATACGACTGGCCCAGCGCATCCCGGTGCGTATTCGTCTCACCCATGTTCCGGACGAGGTGGACCTGCGTGTCGGTACTACCGCATCTGTGTTCATCATGACCGAGTGATGCCGGGTAGTTCCGTACGGGTGGAGTGGCTGTCATGACCAACAAGACCCGGCTACAGCTACAGGATGCCTTCAAGCTGGCGCTCAGCCTGATGCTGTTCTACTGGCTTGCGCTGTACATGGATTGGGATCTGCCTAAATTCGGTGCACTGGCAATAGTCGTTACCAGCCTCTCGACCAGCGGCGCCAGTCTCAGCAAGGGCGTCATGCGTGTCGTGGGTACCGGTATCGGTGCGCTGGCCGGTTTCGTGTTGCTGTCGTGGTTCTCCCAGTCCCCGCTGGGAATGTTGACCGGCGTGGCGGTGTACCTGGTTTTTGTGGGTTACTTTTTACAGGTAACCCGGCAGGGCGATACCTGGTTTAACGCCGGGTTTCTGGCTGTTGCCGTATGGTCTTCCAGCTACATGAAAGTGGATACAGCGTTCCATTTTGCCACCAACCGCTTTCTGGAAACGGCTGCCGGCGTATTGCTGTTTACCCTGGTCAGCGCAATATTGTGGCCGCGCACGTCCAAACCTGCATTGCAACAGCAGGGGCAGGCACTCTGGGACGGGATGCAGAAACTGTACGCGAGTTATCGTCAGCAACTGATTGATACCGACGTGCAGCCGCAGGTAGCGGAGTTGCGCACAAAGCTGGCAGGGGATTACCAGCAATTTCTGGCCACGCTGGAAGCCGCGTATTACGACAGTTACGAAGTCAGGGCAAAAAAACGTACCTGGGAAGCGCTGCGTATTAACTTGCGGACTTTTGGTAACGCTCAGGAATCGTGGCGCGAGAGTGTCCGGGATTGTCGTGAACTGAATCTGAATGCATTGCTTCCCGGGCTTGAAGTTGCGCTGGACACGCTGGCCAGACGCTTGCAAGGCTGCAACGCACTCTGGAAGGTACAGCCGGGCGAAAATCAGCAGGACAGCAACGATCCGTCCTTGCTGAAGGAACTGGTACTGGATATCGACCCCGCTACCGGGGCAACGCTATCCCACTTCGATCATGCGGCGTTGATGAACTTTATCGGGCAACTGCGGACACTCGACCGCAGCAGCAGTGATTTGCTGCAGACCCTGCGGATACTGGCGAATCTCGACCCGGCTGGCAAGCCTGGCGACGGCAGATTGCCGAGCGATCCCTATCGGCCCTCTTTGTGGAGTCCTGAACGTCTGCTCAAGGCGGTTTTCCCGGCCCTGTGCTGGGTTGCCGGGTATGCCTTCTGGATCTATGTAAATCCTCCGGGCGGGCCGGCGATTCCCATGATGGCTGCCGCCTTCGGCCTGATGATGCTGATGGCTCCGACCAACCTGTTCGGTCTGTTGATTGTGCTGCTGCTCAGCATGTTTATTGCCGTTGCGCCGGTCTACCTGTTTATCATGCCGATGCTGGACTCCGGATTCGGATTACTGAGCCTGATTTTTATCTATACGTTTCTGTTCGCGTATCTGGGGGGTATTTCACCGGTTCTGAAACTCGGGCCACTGGCCATGTTTGTGATGATGGTCGATATCAGCAACGATCAGGTCTACTCGTTCATCCTGCTGGTCACGGCCGGTCTGGTCATGTTGTTGGGGGTCGCTATCGTGGTGGTGGTTCACGAGCTGCTGAGTCCCATGCACCCGGAAAAGATCCTGCTGCGCAGCGTGCGTCGCTTCCTCCACGGCAGCGCCCGGATGGTCGGTGGATTCAGCTTGCGCTCGCCGCGGCAGCGGGTACGGGGACGAAAGGCCAGAAAGCGGCTTTTCGAAACCACCATACTGCCGATCTCGGCACAGCTGCTGCAGCTGGAAAAAGGCCTGGATTATAAAATGTTTCCCGATAACAGCCGGGAAAAGGTACAGGACCTGGTGGACAGCCTGCAATCGATACGCCTGCGATTGCAGAGCCTGGATACAAGCTGGGAGACGGCGGTAAACGATTCGCCTGAATTGATGCAGCTGGTTGCGCCCCTGAGCGAGGCATGGTGCCAGCGCGTACAGCAACTGTTTGAGGACTGGGCGCAGCTGGACAAGACAGGTACGCGGGTGGGTGAATGGAGTCATCAGGCCGGCCTGTCGCAGGAGCTGGATCTGCAATTGGCCAAACTCGGGCAGGAGACAAGGGATGACATCGACGAGCGTGCCCTGCAGAATCTCTACGCGTTAACCGGCAGTGCTCACAGCCTGCTGGCGGCAATGATACAGGTGGCGGAGCACATGCAGCAGATCAACTGGAACCAGTGGGCCGCCGCGCGTTTTTGATGACCGGGGTTTACCGGCGACAGTTGTGCAAAGCATCGCCACTTGTAAACTATCGGGGTAGTATCCTGGTTGACAAAGGTCTCACCGGAACCCATAGTCGCGGTCCACCTCCGGCGCGACCACCGGAAAGACACGCAACTACAGGTTTCACACATGAATCTGCAAACCGGCACTGAACCGGTGCAAGCGGCCGGTGGGCCGCTGCGCTTCGACTGGGAGCCGCGCGAAATCGGCGCGCTCTTTGAGCTACCCCTGAATGATCTCCTGTACCGCGCCCAGCAGGTACACCGGCAGCATTTCGACCCCAACGAAGTGCAGATCAGTACCTTGCTGAGTATCAAGACCGGCGGCTGTCCCGAGGATTGCGGTTACTGTTCGCAGAGCGTGCACCACGAGACGGCAGTGGAGCCGGAAAAATTAATGGACGTCGAAGCGGTAGTGGCTGCGGCTCGCAAGGCGCGGGCATCCGGTGCCAGCCGTTTCTGCATGGGCGCTGCCTGGCGCAATCCGCGCGGGCGTAATTTCGAGCGCGTGCTGGAGATGGTGGAGCAGGTTCAGGCAGAAGGCCTGGAAACCTGCATGACGCTGGGTATGCTGGACGGCGATCAGGCGCGCCGTCTGCACGCTGCGGGCCTCGACTACTACAACCACAACCTGGATACCTCACCGGAGTTCTACGGCGAGATTATCAGTACGCGTACCTACGAAGATCGACTGGAAACCCTGCAGCATGTACGTGATGCCGGCATCCACGTCTGCTGTGGCGGCATCGTCGGGCTGGGTGAACAGCGCACCGACCGGGTTGCGCTGCTGGAGCAACTGGCCCGCCAGAAGCCACACCCGGAGAGCGTGCCGGTCAACATGCTGGTGCATGTTGAGGGGACTCCCCTGGACGACGTGGACCCGCTGGATCCGTTTGAATTCGTACGCACCATCGCCGTCGCCCGGATCCTGATGCCGCGCTCTCATGTTCGGCTGTCTGCCGGTCGCGAGCAGATGAATGACGAAATGCAGGCGCTGTGTTTCTTCGCTGGCGCCAATTCCATTTTTTACGGAGAGCACCTGCTCACCACGCCAAACCCGGAGGCGGACCAGGATCTCCGCCTGTTCGAACGGCTCGGGTTGCGGCCGGTCTGAGGCTGCATGCAGGATCTCGGTGCTGCGCTCAAACAGCGTAAACAGCAACGACTCTACCGGAGCCGCCAGACGCTGGAAGGCCCGCAGGATGTGCTGGTGCGCATCGATGGCCGCGAATACCTGTCTTTTTGCAGTAATGATTATCTTGGCCTGGCGAACGATTCGCGGCTGAAGGCAGCCTTCCACGAAGGGGTCGAGCGTTTCGGGGTTGGCAGCGGTGCGGCGCACCTGATTACGGGCCACAGCTACGCGCACCAGGCGCTGGAGAATGACCTGGCCGAGTTTACCGGCCGGCCGCGTGCGCTGTTGTTTTCCACCGGCTACATGGCCAACCTGGGTGTCATCGCTGCACTCGCCGGCCGCCAGAGTACTGTTTTCCAGGATCGCCTGAATCACGCCTCGCTGATCGACGCTGCGCGTCTGGCCGGTGCACGCCTGATGCGTTACCGGCATGCCGATGCACGCAATCTGCA
The DNA here is from genome assembly GCA_030621785.1 of Gammaproteobacteria bacterium. Taxonomy (GTDB): domain Bacteria; phylum Pseudomonadota; class Gammaproteobacteria; order DSM-19610; family DSM-19610; genus Thiogranum. The sequence goes on from JAUXGZ010000053.1 coordinate 11,461, forward strand.
GGATAAAATATCACGCACCGGCAAGAATTCCAGCCTGATTGCTACCGACGCGGTGTTCAGTATGGATGGCGATTGCGCGCCGCTGGCCGAGTTGGCCCGGGTTGCGGAGCAGGCGGGGGCCTGGTTGCTGGTTGACGATGCGCACGGATTCGGGGTGCTCGGCGAAGCCGGGCGGGGCTGGTTTGCCGAGCAGTTGCCGGCCGCATCCGCTGCCAGCATCCAGATGGCGACTCTCGGCAAGGCCTGCGGCACCTTCGGTGCCTTTGTCGCCGGCCCGGAAGAGCTGATCGAAACCCTGATCCAGCAGGCGCGTACCTTTATATATACCACGGCGCCGCCACCGGCCGTGGCCTGGGCCACGCGCACCGCCTTGCAGATGGTGCAGGAGGGAGACGCACTGCGCGAGCAGCTGGGCGGGCTGGTGCAGCGTTTTCGCCAGGGTGCCGCTCAGCTCGATCTGCCACTGATGCCATCGACAACGCCTATCCAGCCGCTGATGGTGGGGGAGGCCGGCAGCGCGTTGCAACTGAGCGAGGCGTTGCGCGAGCAGGGCATTCTGGTCACGGCGATACGCCCTCCGACCGTACCCGAGGGCGCAGCACGGCTGCGGATTACCTTTTCGGCGCGTCATCGGGCCACGCAGGTCGACCGGCTGCTGGAGAGCCTGGCATCCTGTCGGCGTGATCTTGCCATCGATACGTCACCGGTGGCGGGCAGTTTCTGATGTTGTACACGGATACCTGCGGTGAAGGCCCGGAACTGGTGCTGTTGCATGGCTGGGGCATGCACTCCGGTATCTGGCAGGACTGGGCCGGCGAGCTCGGCCAGTGGTTTCAGGTCACCGCAGTGGACCTTCCCGGGCACGGAAACAGCGCCTGGTCCGATGAGTGCGAACTGCAGGACTGGGTGCAGGCAGTACAGCAAGTCGTGCCACAACACGCCTGGTGGGTCGGCTGGTCACTCGGCGGACTGGTGGCGCTGGCGGCCGCGGCTCATGATCCCGGGGGTATGCGAGGCGTGCTGTTGCTGGCCGGTACACCGAAATTTGTCAGTGGGCCGGGCTGGTCGTACGGTGTCGATGCGGCGGTCTTCGACCAGTTTGGCAGACAACTGGAAGCTGATGCCGAGCGTGCCCTGGCGCGTTTTTTGTCCCTGCAAATGCGCGGCTGCGCCGGCGGTGCCGATCCCTTGCGTCGGCTGCGTGCCGCCATGAAATTACGGCCAACCGCGCATCCTGATGCACTGCGTGCGGGCCTGCGTTTTCTCCAGCGGGCCGATCAGCGCCATGCCATGCAGCTTGCCGACCTGCCCGTCCGGTGGTTGCTGGGTGAACGTGACACGCTGATACCCGTGTCGGTGAGCGGCGCTTTCCCGGACATCCCCGTGCAATACGTCGAGGGTGCCGGCCATGCGCCTTTTCTATCCCACCCGCAGCGTTGCAGTGCCGCAATCCGCCACTGGCTGCCGGGCCGCACCGGAGACCTGCATGCAAGCAGCTGACGGTATTCCGGACAAACACCTGGTGCGCTGCAGTTTCGGTCTGGCGGCGACACACTATGACCAGGCTGCCGCATTGCAGCTGGAGGTGGGCAATCGTCTGCTGCAGCGCCTCGACCTGGTGCGACTCCAGCCGCGCCGTGTACTCGACCTGGGTTCGGGTACCGGGCAGAGCATTGACGGCCTGCTGTCACGCTACCGGAAAACCAGGGTCGTGGCGCTGGATATAGCGCTCCCGATGCTGCAGCAGGCCCGCCAGCGAGGGCGCTGGTTACGCCGTCCGGGCTGTATTTGTGCCGACGCGGAAAGCCTGCCATTTGCAGACAACAGTTTCGAACTGGTATTTTCCAACCTCATGCTGCAGTGGGTCGAAGACCTGGAAGCAGTGTTTCGTGAAGTACGACGCGTGCTGTGTCCCGGTGGTTTGTGGTTGTTTACCAGTTTCGGGCCTGATACCTTGCAGGAACTGCGCGCCAGTTGGTCGCAGGTGGATGGCCATGTGCACGTAAACCGCTTTGTGGATATGCACGACGTGGGCGATATACTGCTGCAAAGCGGTTTTTCTGATCCGGTGATGGACGTGGAACGCATTACCGTCACCTATCGGGATGCCTGGCAGCTGATGCGTGAACTGAAGCAGATCGGCGCCCACAATGTCACTGCAGGCCGGCCGCGAGGGCTGACCGGAAAAGGCCGTATACAGAAGCTGTTGCAGGCTTATGAAGCATTCCGGCTCGACGGTGTGTTGCCGGCCAGTTACGAAATCGTCAACGGTCATGCCTGGTGCAACGACGATGAGTGTCGTGTTTCGCTGGAGAGTGTGAAGAAAAAATGAACCGAGGTTATTTTATTTCCGGTACCGATACCGGTGCGGGCAAAACCTGTTTCAGTCTCGGCCTGATGCAGGCCCTGCAGGGACAGGGTCACGTGGTCATGGGCATGAAACCGGTTGCCAGCGGCTGCAGCCTCACTCCCGCCGGGCTGGTCAACGAGGATGCCCTGCAGTTGCAGGTCAAATCATCGTTCAGCGCGCCGTACGAGCTGATCAATCCCTATGCGTTCGAGCCGGCAGTGGCCCCGCACCTGGCGGCCGGCGAGTGTGGTGTCGACATCGAGATCGGCGTAATCGAGCAGGCCTGTCGGGAACTGACCGCCGAGGCCGACCGCGTCGTGGTGGAGGGCATCGGTGGCTGGATGGTGCCCATCAACGAAACGCAGACCATGGCTGACGTCGCCCGGGCCTTGCGATTGCCGGTCATAATGGTGGTTGCGGTGCGTCTGGGCTGTTTGAATCATGCCCTGCTGACCGCGGATGCCATCGAGCGCTCGGGACTGGAATTTTCCGGCTGGGTGGCGAACCGGATTGATCCCCGCTGCGAACGACCGGGTGAAATCATCGAGGCTCTGCGCGAGCGCCTGTCTCATCCCTTATTGGCCGACCTGGATTACATGGATGAAAAACCGGGCCGGAAACTGATAGCCGAGGGTATCGACATGGGTCTGTTGGCAGCGCATCGGGATTGAGGAAATAAATAAGAGTATGCTTACATAGTAAAAATTTATAGCTACCATTGTTTAACTTTTTTGCGCCGCTTTCGAGCGCTGGGTTAGCATGCGCTCCACCCGGGGGGGCGAGGGCGGTGCTCCATGGGATGATCTCCAGACAAGGCAGTATACACAGTGGTAGCAACCCGTTTTGACAGCAGTGATGCTTCCCACCGGTTTCTGATTCGGCCCAACCGTTCGCTGTCCTGGCGCGGCGTGCTGCGTTTCTATCTGGGGATCGTACTGGTTTCGTTCACCATTGCGGGTGGATTTGCGTTGTTCGGTGCCTGGCCCGTGTTGCCGTTTGCCGGGCTGGAGATGCTGGTGCTGGGCGCTGCGCTCTACGTCGTCGCCCGACGTGCCAGCTGTTGGCAGCGAATTCATGTTCAGGGCGATGCCGTCGAGGTGGTCGAACGCCGGCCCGAAGGTGAGCAGCGCCGCAGCTTTCAGAGAGCATGGGCACGGGTAGAATTAACGAAGTCGGTGATCAGCGGGTATCCGGTCCGCCTGTTCATTCGCTCACATGGCAAATCAATGGAGATCGGCGGCTGTCTGAATGATCACGAAAAACGGCAGCTGGCAGCGCGATTGCGCGCCGCGGTAGATGCAGACCCCTGGCCGGTCGCACGCGGATAAAAACTGGAATTCAGAAGTTGGAAGGAGAGACGTTGGCATGTTGGTGACAAAAGTAAAACGAATACTGGCAGCGCTGGGCGGGTTTGCGCTGGCGGCTTTCGCGGGTGGGGCATCCGCAGAATACGGACTGAACCTGCATCGCGGTGTTACGTCGATCAGCACGACGGCCTATGACCTGCATATGTTGATCCTGTGGGTTTGCGTCGCAATCGGCGTGGTGGTTTTCGGTGCCATGTTCTATTCCATTATCATGCACCGCAAATCAAAGGGTGCAAAGCCGGCCCAGTTCCATGAAAGTACCACGGTGGAAATTATCTGGACCGTAGTGCCGTTCCTGATTCTGGTAAGTATGGCGATACCCGCAACCAAAGCCCTGGTGGCGATGGAGGATACCTCGAATGCCGATATCAGCATCAAGGTAACCGGCTACCAGTGGAAGTGGGGTTATGATTACCTGGAGGACGAAGTGAGCTTCTTGAGCACGTTGTCCACGCCGAAAGCCCAGATATACAACCACCAGGACAAGAGCGAAGAGTACCTGCTCGAGGTGGACAATCCGCTTGTCGTGCCGGTAAACAAGAAGGTACGCCTGCTGGTTACTGCCAGTGATGTCATCCACGCCTGGTGGGTGCCCGAACTGGGTATGAAGAAAGACGCCATTCCGGGCTTTATCAACGAGATGTGGTTCCGGATCGACAAGGAAGGCACCTACCGGGGACAGTGCGCAGAACTGTGTGGCAAGGATCACGGTTTTATGCCGATCGTCGTGGTCGCCAAGAGCGAAGCCGACTACGCGGCGTGGGTAACGGCGCAGAAAGGTGCGGCCGATGCCGATGCCGCTGCGGCCGAGCGTGACTGGGACCTGGCCGGGCTGATGGAGCGCGGTGAAAAGGTTTACAGCAAGACTTGCGCGGCCTGTCATCAGGCCGGCGGCGAGGGTGTTCCGGGTACGTTCCCGGCACTCAAGGGCGGCGCGATTGCCACCGGCGACAAGGCGGCGCACCTGGCACTGGTCATGAACGGTAAACCGGGTACGGCCATGGCGGCCTTCGCCGGCCAGCTGAGCGACGTTGACCTTGCCGCTGTGGTGACCTACGAACGCAACGCCTGGGGTAACAACAAGAGTGATCTGGTTCAACCTTCGGAAGTGAAATCCGCCCGCTAGGGCTGGAGGAGGAGACGTATAATGAATACTGCAACAACACATGACGCACATCACGAAGAACACCCGAGTGGTCTGGCACGCTGGGTATTTACCACCAATCACAAGGACATCGGTACCCTGTACCTGTTGTTTGCACTGGTGATGTTCATAGTCGGTGGTGCCATGGCGATGATTATCCGTCTGGAGCTGTTTCAGCCGGGACTGCAATTCGTGGAGCCCCAGTTCTTTAATTCCATGACCACCATGCACGCACTGATCATGATTTTTGGTGCGGTCATGCCGGCTTTCGTCGGTCTGGCGAACTGGTTGATTCCGATGATGATCGGAGCGCCGGACATGGCGCTGCCACGCATGAATAACTGGAGCTTCTGGATATTGCCGTTTGCCTTCGCCATGCTGGGTTCAACGCTGTTCATGGATGGTGGTGCGCCGGCAGGTGGCTGGACCATGTATCCGCCGCTGGTATTGCAGACCGGGGATGCTTTCCCGTTCCTGATCTTCGCGGTTCATCTCATGGGCATCTCATCCATCATGGGCTCCATCAACGTGGTCGTTACCATCGTCAACATGCGCGCCCCCGGCATGACCATGATGAAAATGCCGCTGTTCGTGTGGACC
>JAUXGZ010000026.1 GCA_030621785.1 Gammaproteobacteria bacterium
AATGGCACTAAGTTAAGCCTATTTAGCCCATTGTAGGGTCGAATTTATTCGACCAACCACGTCGCCATTCCCTCTATCATCCCTGATATAGCCACAATGTGGGTAGCCGCCAACAGCTATTGGCCGAATAAATTCGGCCCTACAGAGGAAGAGCCACCTTAACTTAGTGCCATTCGCTTATAGGTAAAATAATAACGTGTTTACTCATTTGGATTTTTCTACCGGCACATCCGCTGGCAGGGCAAATGGCGAAGCAACAGCCAACGTGCGCAACCAGATAGCACCACCCTCGGGACGGCCGATTTGCGCTTTTTCGTAAATATAGTCGTACAATTCATCGGCCTCTTGTTCCGGCACCACCACATCGACTTTTCTCACCAGGGTGGGCTCGGGCAATTCACCGAATTTGGTCCTGGCGTCTGCCAGAACCGCCAGGCCGAGGCAGCTTATGCTGTTGGCCCGGGTGATCTGCTTCTCATCACGCAGGGCACGTATCAGTTTCTTTTCGGTACCGTCATCGGGCAATACACAGCTTATGAGTTTGCAGGCTTGACGCGGAACGGCTTGTTCGGCAAGCGGTTTGTCGTTCATGCCTGCTCCTCGCTTGTGTCCAGCTGGTCCATCATGCTCTGTGGGATATAAGCCGAGGCCTTCTCCAGTGGCGTGATGTAGATGAAGCCTCTGCCCGGTATATTCATATCGGCGGCCCGGTAGAGGGTGTCATACACCAGGTCGCGTTGCTCGGATGAGACCAGGATGCTGATGACCTCCTTCTCCGCCTCCACGGCAACGCCGAGCAGGCCCAGACGCTCACGCACCCCGATACCCCGGGCGTGATGGCTGATGGCGCCGGCCATGGCGCCCACATCCCGTGCTGCCTTGAGGATGACTTCGCTGAGACCGCTTTGCACCACGCAGGTGAGCAGGGACACATCGGTCAGATAGGTAATGTTTTGTTCGCTCATAAGATGGCCTCGGCCTCCTGTTTATGTGTCTCTGAGGGTACCTGGGTTGCCGCCCTGGTTTGCGCCTTCACCTTGTGGCGTGCCCACAAACCGGTGATCATTACCGTGATAATGGGCCCGATGGAGGCCATGCAAAGAATCCCGAAACCTTCCACCGCATGCGTGGCGTTGCCAAGTCCCAATCCCATGGCCAGCACCAGGGGAACGGTGATGGGCCCCGTCGTGACCCCGGCGCTGTCCCAGGCCACGTTGACGAATTCCTCGCTGGAGAAAAACGTCAACACCATGGCCAACAGATAGCCGGGCAGTATCAGCCAGACCAATGGCAGGTCGAAAATCAGTTTTGCCACGCCGATGGCGATACCACACCCGACACCAATGGATACTGCGTTGATCAGCGTCTTCTTTTTGAATACGCCATTGGTGAGATTCTCGGTGGTGATGCCCAGGGCATTCAGCGCCGGCTCCGCCAGCGTCGCACCAAAGCCCAGGAACCAGGCAAATGCCAGTGCCAGACCCAGCCCCACGGCATAGACATAGAGCGGCGAGGCCGGCATTCCGGATACTTCCATGAACGCCATTGGCACCAGGCCACCGGCGTTGGCGCCCAGTTTCGAAAGTCCGTAGGTGAGTCCGAGATTGAAGATACACATGCCGATGACGGTGAGCACGATGCCATAGAGTATCTCGCCCTTATTATCGAGTTTTTCCCTCAATACCAGTGTGAGCACCACAAACAGGAACAGCACCAGCGGCAGGATGGCACGCACCCCGAGCACGATCTCCACGCCGGGACTGCGTTCATACCAGGCCGGTTCCACGGCCTGCGCTGTCGCTGCGGCTTGCCTGGCGGCCTCGATAATTTCTTCCGGTGTCACGCTGTAAGCAACGAACAGGGAAAGCAGCAACACACCGATAATGGGAAACAGGGAGGCCAGGGTCACAATGCCGAAGCCGGACAGCCCCGAATCACCCTTGCCGGCCGCTGCTGCGATACCGATTCCGAGTGACAACACCAGGGGTACGGTGACCGGCCCGGTGGTGACCGCGCCACAATCCCAGGCCAGCCCGAGTACCTTCTGCAGTTCCGGATCGAACGCAGCAAATACGGTGAGGGTCAGCACCGGCAGCAGGGCAGCATAGATCAGGGGTTTCAGACTCCAGCCATACAGGAAGCGCAAAGTGCCGACCACTACAGCCAGACCGACACTGGCACCCACCACCAGCACCAGCACTTCAGACCAGTCATTGAGCATGGCATACAGGTAGGGCGCCCGCTCGACTGCAACATTCCCGCCGGCGGCCTTCAACGCACCGATAGCCGGTTCTGCAAAGGTCACACTGATGCCCAGCAGCAAGGCGACAAACAGTACCAGCGGCAGTGGCGATTTGCGCGGCAGCTGGCTGCCGATGATGGTACCGAAAGGCATCAGTCCGAGCTGCAGCCCCTCCATGAAAAACATCAGGCCGGCAATAACGGCAAACAGGCCGCCGGTAATGATCCAGGAGTCTTCCACCATGTGTTGCAGGAACAGAATCTGAAACAGGGCCAGGTACAGCGCCAGCGGTACAACGGCTTTGACCTGATCCATGAAGCGTACGGAGACATAGGGCTGGAGCAGCCTGAGCACCTCAACGGTGTTCAGTTTGATGCGCCTCGGCGGATAAGGGATGAGCTTGCCCCCGGCATCCCGTTCCAGTTTCGGATTGAAGGCATTGAGGCTGACTTCGTTGCGTCCTGCGGTCAGCAGTCTCTGGTAATCTCCGAAGCGTCGAGTTCTGTCAGTCATGCGGACTATTTCCTTTTTCTACCTGCTGGTTGGACCGTAGGCCCTTGATTGGGCGACTTCCCCTTAAGGGCTGTCGATGACTCTCCACTGATCAGGCCGACCAGGTCATCCACTGACAGGCGGACACCAGCATCCGTGCCTTCGAGCAGACCATCGGCCAGGTCGCGCTTGTGGGCGTGGAGATCGACGATCTTCTCTTCGATGGTACTCTTGACCACCAGGCGATAGATAGTGACCGGGCGGGTCTGCCCCATGCGGTGAGTGCGGTCCGATGCCTGATCCTCAACCGCCGGGTTCCACCAGGGGTCCATGTGGATAACATAGTCGGCCGCAGTCAGATTGAGCCCTGAGCCACCCGCCCTAAGGCTGATGAGAAAGAGTTCTCCCTCCCCCCGTTGAAAGGCATCGACTGCCTGCTTGCGTTTCTTGACGCTGGTCGATCCATCGAGGTACTGATAGTCGATCTTCTGCTGATCAAGATACTCCCGGATCAATGCGAGATGGCTGACAAACTGACTGAAGACCAGGGATCGATGTCGATTCTCACGCAGCTCTTCGAGAATCTCGACAAAAGCGCGCAGCTTAGCGCTGCCAACCGGTGAATCCTCAATCACCAGTCGAGGGTGACACGCAGCTTGGCGCAGACGCGTAATCTCGGTGAGCACCTTGAAGCGTTGCTGGCCGGGGTGTTCCGGCAGTTCAGCGATCCGTGCCATCGCCTGACGGCGCAGGGACTCATAGAAACCAGTCTCATCATCATTGAATTCGACCGTGTGGGTGATCTCGGTCCGTGGCGGGAGTTCGGTCAGGACTTCGCTCTTGAGTCGGCGCAGGATGAAGGGACGGATCAGTGACTTCAGCCTGAGCCGCGCCTGATCATCGTTGTGCAACTCGATTGGGTTGGCGAAGCGTTCATTGAAACGCGCCTGAGAGCCCAGCAGCCCGGGATTGATAAATCGGTAGAGGTTCCACAGCTCCCCCAGGTGGTTTTCGATGGGGGTGCCGGTGGTGATAATGCGGCAGGCCCCCTGCAGGGACATCATCGCCTTTGAACGCTTGGTATTGGCATTCTTGAAGGCCTGCGCTTCATCGGCGACGATGGTCTGCCAATCCATTTTCTTGATCCGCTCGATCTCACTCTGCAACAGCCCATAGCTGCAGATGACGAGATCATAGGGGCCTGCGGCATCGAGCATCTGCTGGCGATCACCGCTACCGAAGCGCTGCGGACGCAGGGTCGGGGCAAAGCGTTCAGCCTCATCGATCCAGTTACTGCAGACGGAGGTGGGCGCCACCACCAGGGTTGGCCCTGCGGGGGCCCGTTGCAAAATGAGAGCGAGTGCCTGCAGCGTCTTGCCCAGCCCCATATCATCGGCCAGACAGGCCCCTGCCCCCCAGTGGGCAAGACGGGTCAGCCAGCAAAAACCATCAATCTGATAGTCACGCAGTTCGGCCTGCAGGGTGACCGGCACCTGCGGCTGCAGAGATTCCGCCTCGCGCAGTCGCTCAAGCTGCTCGCGCCAGGGCTTGCCGCCCTTGACCTCCATCCCTTCCGTCACCTCCTCCACCACCGTCGTAGCCAACGGGTGGACCTTGCCCTGGTCACCGATGGCATGAAGGGTATCGAGCTGGCGCCGCAGCTGCCGGCTCAGGGTCAGGATGCGTCCATCATCAAGACGCTGAAAACGCCCCGGCGTCTGCTGCAGCAGCCGGATCAGCTTCTCCATCTCAACCACCTGACCTTCATCGATCTGCAATTCGCCGTTGAGCTCAAACCAGTCGCGCTGCTTGCGAATCCTGACCTGCATCTGGCTACTGCCGATCTCGCTGGTCAGTGTAATCTTCTTCCCCTGCGGCCAGGCCACCACGACCGCGTCACCCATCCCCTGCAAGGCGAGCAGAAACTCCAGCGCCTGTTCCGGGTCATCCAGCGTCCAGCGCCACGGATCTTCCGTTGCCGGCAGTTGCAGTCGATCGACCAGCTGCGTTGCCTGCACAAGCTCCTCATTCGGGTCACGCACCGTCCTGTGCGCTTGGCCCTCGATATCGACAAACAACGTCGCCCGCCCCTCTCCCGGATGGAAGGAGGGCCCCTTCTCGCCCAGCGGCTTGTAATGGAGCGAGAGCTGCAGCCCCGTCTCAATCCCCAATTCACCACCCTGTTTGATGGGGTGCAGGTGAATGTACGGGGTGGTATCGGCGGGCGTCTCCTCTGCATCCCCCATCGTCCCTCCATCGATGTCGGAGTGGATCGTTACCAGTGGCGCCATCGTCGTGATCGAGTTCAAGACCTGCTCTTTTGCAGAAAGCGGGGCAAGCAACCCCTGCGAGGTCAGGATTTGGGCGATTTCCAGCTGGCCTTCACTGAACGTCATCATTTGCAAGCGGTGCTGTTCAGCCCAGTAACAGAGGAAATCGCGCGTGAAATCAAAGCTGCTATCCGGATAGGGGTGCATCCGGATGTGGATAATCTCTCTTTCCCTGTCCTCAACCACCTCAAGCCGGGGAGAGACATCTTCCAGGGTCACCGTTTGACTGTCCCGCCCATCCATATCGCCGCGATAGAGACAGGGGTGGCCCATGGCGGCACGCAGCGCCTGCTCTCCCCGCAGCTCATAGGAAGTTTCAATATAGTAGGAGTAGTTGCGCGCATAGTCCTTGCGGATGGCGGCGCAGATCTTCAGGTCCGCAGTGTTCAGGTAATCAAAGTCCTGTAGTTCTTCCTTCAACCGCTTGAGCGCCACCTTGCGCCCTTTGGTCCAGGCTCCTTTCTTGTTTCGCCTTTGCTCGCGTGGCTCCAGTGTCACAAAACTACCTTCACCGTGAATCCACCAGACCATACGGCGATCGGACACCGCCTGATCCCTGCCCTCTTTTCCCGCATCACCATAACGTTGTGTGACCAGATTCAGAGCAGCCAGATTTTCTTCCCAGCGGGGCTTTGCCTGGTAAAGCGAAACCAGCCGCTGCAGCAGATCACCTTCATATCGATAGTCGATCTCATTGGTATCCACACCTAGCCTCTCCAGCAGGGCTGTCGCCTCATCGGCGTACCAGTACAGATCATTTTTCACTGCCTTGTCGATATGTCGTAACAGACGACGTATCTGCCTGTCACCGGGTCTCTCATCCAGCCAATAGAGTGCCAGCCCCTGGAAGAGATCCAGCCAGGGATTATCCGTCACGGGATCATGGATCAGCCACGGACTTTGTTTGAATTTGATCTCACCACAGGCGACGCGAATAAAATCACCCAGTATCCGCAACACCGCGGTAAATGGATCGTCGCCATGGAGTTTTTCAATTTGAACCGCCTCCGTGAACAGGCGTTTAAAGGGGGCCTTGGCGTGCCTCTGCTGGATCAGTGCAAGGGCGAAAAAGAGTACCGGGATACCGGGAATCACGACATTGCGCTTGCCCGTCTCCTTGCGCAACAGCTTCAGTGCCGCTTCATACTGCTCGATGGTCGACTCCGATTTACCCTGGAGAAAACTCACTGCACTACGCAATGCCAGGCCATGGGCGGATAGATCCTGCAACAGCCACTGCTCCATATCCTTCAGATCCTCAGCGTCATTCAACCTGGTGAGAATGGAGCATCCGATCTCTGCATGGAGAACTTCCCACTCCTTTGGTGTTAGCTTGTTGCCAGGTGAATCCCCAGGATGATCAAGGCGATCGATGACTTCCTGCAATACATCTTCGCTCCAGAGGTCATAGAGTGAAACGACCCTTTCATCAAAACAAAGCGCCGCCTCTACGAGCACCGGAGTCAGTTGGCGCGGGTCATCCGCCACCAATAGAGGTAGAGAGGATTGAATATTGCCATTGGAGTAGTGGGCGATAAAACTACGCATCGTATCTCCGAAGTTCTCATGATCCATCGTCATACGGCCACTCTGAAAAAACAGGTCAAACCACTGTACTATCAGTACTCAAAACATAGCCGAGCTTGTGCAGGCCATTAAGGAAATTGCACCATGACTTTTCTACCACAACCACCCACTTGCCGCCGGCATGAAAGCAATATTTACCGGTTTCGCCAGACTCCGCAACGAGCCTTGCCAGTGACTCGCTGGCGCACCCGATAATCCTCGCACTGCCGCCATCCCTGACTGAAGTCGTTCATGTTTCAAGGTCATCAATTGTCCGCAACAGCGGCGGCATCTCTGAAGTTTTCAGTCGATACTTATCTTCCATCCCCAGAGAGAAGGCACCAAGGGCATTGAGACGAAACCAGCCCAGGCCATCATAACGGCTCAGATAACCATACTCGTCCGCCCCCCAATTTCCATGATAATCAGAGCGGACGCCATGTGGGGCGCTGTAGGCAACATCAATCATTCCCAGCGTAGCCAGGTACTCGAACAGATAGGCCAATGTATAACGCCCTTGCAAGATAGAGAAATGAGTATAGGACGGATTAACGCCCTTTCCACTAAAACTCATGCCCATCGAGCTACCGTTGCCACTGTTTTTCACCCTGATCACACCGGAATCTTACCCGAATTTACCTCGCTGGTCTGAAAGTGTCCTCTCTTTTACCCTTTCCCCCGCCAATTCATGCCTCCAGGCAACCGATACCCTGTTGCATCTGCGCAATGCAGCAACATTGACATGGGTTGAGCGGGAATGCTACCTTGAATCAGCCGAATAGGCTGGACTGTGGCGGTGCTCGACTGTCTGGCAACAGGAACGCGGCTCGCGTTGGTGCTTTCTCTTCCAGGTGCGCCAGTATCTTCTGAATGACGACGGGATCCTCAATGCAGGCAAGAGCCTGCCCCGCGAGCGCAGCGAGTGCTTTGGGTATTACCTTAGCCACGCCACCGCAGATTCGGCACGTCTCAATATCAATATCGAAGTGGACCCAGAAGCGGCCGTGCGTGCCGTTGCGGCCGACGCCCTCGAAGAACTGCGCAACACGATCGCCGGTTAAAACACCTCACTGCCGTCCGGCTCGATATGGGATGTCCGGTTCATTTGCTGCCGGAAGCGGGAAAGTTCGTCATACATACGACGCCGCGCACGACTCTGGTTGCCGAGAGGCCGATGTTCGGGCAGGCAGTGCCAGGGATTGATCTTGAGACGTTTGGCGAACTCGAACTGTGCGGCTGAATCGAATTTCTGGCGGGGAATGTGGATGGTCGCGGCCGGGATGAACGGCGGCAGCTTCTCCGGCCAGCGAACTGCGTTATTTTCTACCGGCATGCGATGCGGGTCGGTCTGCACCTGAACCAGAAGGTCAAACTCGACATCCTGCCGGTCGAGTGTCTTAATCATGTTTTCCCGCAAATAGTTATCCGGTGGCGTTCCGAATGGAAGGCCGGGTATACGGGTAACCACCTCGGACCCGGGTGCGAAGGAATAGATCATCGCCTGCCCTTCCCCCAGCAAATAGGGCACACAACTCCAGTAGCGCTGTCCGAGCGGGTTATACTGTGTTTCGTTCCACAGCGACTGCATAATGAAATCCAGGACATGCGAATTCCGTGGGTCCAGGAAATAGTAGATCGGCATGTCAAGCAGACTCCAGTATTGTAACCGGGCATTGGCACGGGTGTCCGGGGTGACAAAGGTGGGCGTGCAAACGGCCGGCATGTCCTGGGTATGTTTTTCCTCTTCCATCAGTTTGGGACCCGGGACATCCATCAGTTTGATGGACATACTCACAAAGCCCACGTCCTGGATATCCCTGGGCACATCCGGGCCAGGTCCTGAATAGCGTATATAGGCCGGGTAGCTGCGCGCGCTGGCAAAGATGCCCTTGCGCATCTGTTCGGGCAGATCGTCACGTACCGTTACCGTCGCGCGCACGATGCCGTGTGTCTTGGTATTTCCTCCACGTTCGTAACCGCCGGGCTTGAAGCGGCTGCGCATCTGGTCCGCCATCAGATCGATAATGTCATTGAGGGCTTCTTCCTCCCAGGGAAAATTCTTTTCTTCTGCCAGACCGAGGCCATCGTTTATACGCCGGCGATTGATAAGGTGCTGTACCAGCCGCGCAGCCGGCTCGCGCATTACGCGGTTCAGTGCGGGACGAAACCAGGGTTCCAGCCTGCGTTCAACGTGCATCGCCGCCACCAGCATGCGGTGGATGGCACTCAGCACCTGCCGGGTTTCTCTTCTCATGCTTCCGCCCCGCGCTGCACGGACTCCTGGCCGGCAATGTAATGCAGCGCCTGGATGCCGGGCATGAAAAAATAGGCGCCGCCACGGACCGTCACAAAGCGAGGCAATCCGTGCAGGCAGTGAACCGGCCCCTCTTCCCGGGGTATTGCAAAGCCATCGGTGGCACTGCCATCCACCAGTGGTTTGCGGTCACCAAGCAGCGGATCGCTCTCATCATGAACTCCGGCAAATTTTGTATTCATGGACCAGGCGTTCTGCACGAATTCGAACTGGCGCGAAATATTTGCCACCAGGCAAATAAATTGCAGGCCCCGGTCTTCTTCAGGTGCTCCCGGTTTTACCGCGTCCTCCGGTGTCAGCAGGGAGCCATAGGTCCGCCCGCGGCGCAGAATGCGATGAAAACGTGTCGAGGCGACCAGATCCTCGCGCGGATGATTACGACCAAAGCCCAGAATGCGGATCAGCCGGGATACGAGCCCGGTAACGCCGGGAGGAAAATCACCATTACGCGGATTGGATCGCCGGATATGCGCACCAACCGGACATTGATGGCCATCCGGGTCATGCTCAAAAGTGAACCGGTTGGAAACCGGGTCGCCCGATGACGGGATCAGCGGCGTTCCATCCCGTTGCCGTCCAACCATGAGGGATGCCAGCCGGTCGCGCTCCAGGGCATCGGAACCGGCCTCACGATCGACAAACTGCCAGAACTTCGGGACCTCCTGATGTAGCTGGCGCAGTACCAGGTAAC
The DNA here is from genome assembly GCA_030621785.1 of Gammaproteobacteria bacterium. Lineage (GTDB taxonomy): Bacteria > Pseudomonadota > Gammaproteobacteria > DSM-19610 > DSM-19610 > Thiogranum. Next base: position 9,636 of record JAUXGZ010000026.1, read on the forward strand.
TACCGTTGCGGCCGAAATCCCGAACACCGGGATCATCCTCGGCCGCGGGTAATATCGAGGCACGAGGATCATCCACCGGGTCGATCAGGGGGCGTTCGGTATACCGGCCATATTCGTTGGGATAACCCAGTAACACCTCGCCGGGAACCAGCAGATTTGCATACCGGTCACGTTCATGGAGGTTAGTCGTTTGCTTGTGCTCCCAGTCGATGTCGGGCTGACTGATGCCATCGACAAAGCCGAACGGTTCTATTGCACCCAGACTGTGGGTTGGCAGTTCCTGCCGTAACCGAAACGCCTGTTCAAAATCCGTCCCCTGAACAGTTGTCTGCCAGTGGTCGAGCTTGCCCGGTATCGCATAGAGCATGAGCAACAGATGCGGAACATCGCCGGCCTGCCCGCCCCAGGCCCAGTTCCCGGGAGCACTGCCCTCCGTGTCCCCAAGACGCCGGGAGCGGCTCTGGTCGGCGGCTATCCCGACAATAAACTCATCTGAAAATCCCTCGATGATCGCATCATCCACGTCGAGTGCCCGCAAGCCGGCTGCCGTGAAGGCAACCTGGAGTGCGGTTTCCGGCAAAGGACTCACCGGTACCGCAGTAGTTACCGGGGCCGACAGAAGCCATGCCCGCGCCGCGGTTGCGTCGGCCACATCCAGCAGGAGGAAACTCGTTGCGCTCAGTTTTCCGTGTGCGTAACGGGCCAGACCCTGGATATCATCAAACACCATGTTCATAGAAGACCCAGCCATTCACGAATCTCCCGGTCATTGTCCGGCCGGTTCTCCACCCCGTATCGAATACGGCTGTTGCGCCCGAGTTCGAACGCGGTTTTACCCGGATAAGCCTTGTACCAGACCTGGGTTGGCAGCTGGTGGCGCCGCAGGTAATACTTGAATTCCTGTTCTCGCCCGGCACCATCCTTGATCAGCCAGCGGGTTAGCGGGTAACCGACACCGTTGCTGAACACGAGATTCAGCCCCCATCCAACCTTGTTGATAAAATCGTCCATGTAGGCTTCAAGGCTGCCATCGTAATTACTGGCAAAAAACAGGCGTCTCCTGTCATCCAGGATGACCCAGCGCGCAAAGTGAATCGTCTGCACGCGGGTAAGGTAGCCGCGTTTGTATATATGGCGTGCCGCGTAGTCCAGCAGCCACAGAAAAAAGAGGACCGCACAGCGCCTGAACAGCCCGGGTTTTATATCGCCAAAGGCACTGAACTGGTTGGTAATATCGTGATCTTCGAGTTCTGCCAGTGCGTACACGGATTTGCGATCGGGACGAGGGGCAATCTCGGGGTCGCTGCGTTCCAGCATGCGCAAGCGCAGGGCGAGGAAAGGTGCCGCCAGCAGCAGCGCAGGTGAAATCACCAGCAGGAGCAGCGGCACGCCAAATTTATGCAGCAGGTTACGAATGTACCAGCCTGGCGGCGTTCGCGGTGCGGGGGTCAGCGTGATACGGCCGTTCTGTTTTTCAAACTCGAGATACGACAACAACCGTTGTCGAAGTGCCCGCGTATCCTCCGCGCCAATCTCGTCGACGAGTTTCCGGAGATGTGCGCTCAAGGCTTTCTGCAGTGCAACTTCCTCGCGGACCTGGACCACGGTGCGCCCGATCCAGTTGATGTAGTTAGCTGCCGGCTTTTTATTGTGCTGCTTCAGCCAGTCCAGTAAATCGTCCTGATCCAGCGGAGCACCTTCGCAATGCGAAAATATCTGCCGCAAGCCGGCACCCGATCGCACCACCAGTTCCGCCAGGAATGAGTCGGCAGAGCCATCGCAGTCACCGAGAAAAACAAGGGTAGCGGGCCATCGGAATGGAGTGACGCCATACGCTTTTATGTCGGAACCGGTATTGGCTTCCAGGATAACAAAGCGCGCAACGTGCAAACGATCAAACTGATCAAATGGAACCAGTGAATTGGCGGGATCTGCCATCCCGGCAGCGCGGTTCATAGTTTTCAACACCGCATCCAGAGGTTCCAGCCGGCCTTCCTCAACCGCCGCGAGAATCATGAACGTCGATTGGGGCATCATGTGTTTGATGCCCCGACCGGGTGGCGGTCCAGTGTTGCATTGCCGCTTTTATTTTTTGCTGCCACTTCATTACTCTCCCGGTAGAAGCTGCTACGGACTCACAGCAGGCAGACATTCCCGCAAGCTTTCATAATCCGTGTTGCTCCGGCTCTCCGGTGACAGCTGGTTTTCCATCCCGGGCAATCGGCTTATGTAATCCTGCAAGGCACGCAGATCTTCACTCTGTTGCCAAGCGGAACTGTCCGGATACTGTTGATGTATCGCCCTGAACGGTGGCATCGGACTCTTGCTTCTCGATTCCGGCAAGTAGTTCCACATCTTCAGGCGCACCTGAATACGCCGGGCACAATGATTCAGCGCCGCCCTCACCTGTGCGGTGCTACCGTTGAGAAAATTTGGTGGAAAACGATCGCCACTCTGGTGGCAGCTGGCACAATACTGAAAAAAGCGCTTTTCCTCACTGGAAAATCCGGAGCCGTCAGAATTCGCGGTCGGGTGATCTTCCGTCCTTGCTGCTTGCGTCATGGCAGGCATGCGATCTACGGATTCACAACACCAGTTCAGTGCCGGCATACCCAGCTCTCTGAAAAGCGCACCCATCATTCGGGATCGCTGGAATGCCTGGTCGGAAAATAACATCAATTCCGCAGGCCCCGCAGATTTCTGCATACGGCCAACCGCCTGGTGAACCAGCGCGAAATCCGCGAGCTCGTTTACCCGCAGCTCCCCGGTAATTTTTTTCACTATTGCCAGGTCATCCGGGGCAGGAATTTTGAAATACAGTTCAACCGAATCGATGGCATTACCGTTCGCAAGGCGGGCATGGAGGCTCGCGTTGCGAACATCCAGGGTAATTCGTTCATGTCCTGCATCGCGGTATACGCTGCCGCCGACAATATCCAGACTGGTGACGGGCTGAATGTTCCCCAACTGCAAGCGGTCAATCGACCCGCCGTGGATCCTGTCATGGTCGATATAAACCCGCCCTGCTGTACCGGGGCAGCGGAAACTGATGCGGTAGACCTGCTGCGCCGATCGCCTTGTTGACAGTTCGCAGGCGAAGCTATGGGTGGTGATTTTCAGACCCACGTCTTTCGCCGCCTCATAGATGAACGCATCGAGCCGGCTGATATCCGTACCCGCGACAAGGGCGGAAAGCCCCGTAATCACTTTGCCTGCGGCCTGCTCCCGGGACCATGTTTCCAGTGGCGAGCGGGGTGCCAGCGGATCTACGCTGGCCACGACGTTTATATCCAGCGGTGGTTTGTCCATCTGGCCGATGACACCGGCAGACTCCAGCGGATTACGATTGGGGATATCCGGATTCGGGATTGCCATGCCATCCGGCCAGTGCTGCTGCCAGTTTGTAGCGAACACTGCACCGAACCCGGGAGACTCGTCGGCCGGATCGAGTACCAGGCCCTGTTTTCCAGCCAGGCTGTAGCGCAGCATCCGGGTGAACGCGTAAGCGCGACAATGAACGGCAGCCGGGTCCGTTCCACAACCCTTGCGCCACAACGCCTGGGTAACAGCGAAAAGGTTGGCACGATCGGTGGCATCGTCGATGGCGTTGGGGATATCAATGCCCTGCTCCACCTTGATGCCATAGAAATCCCGGTCTGCGCGTCGCAATGCCGCGGCAACTTCCGGATTGGCACCGGTCTCGCTCCAGAGAGGTCGAGAGAAAATCGGCGCGTGGTTCTGGTGGCAGGCAAGACAGACCGAGCGGTTGGCATAAAACACCTCAGGATCACGGTCCCGCGCATAGTTCCGGACAATCTGGAACTCAAAGCGTGCCGCAGCCTCGTTGTAACTGATGACCTCGAGCAGATCCGCCTTTTCCTGGTAGCCGATATACAGGCGATCCTTGAGCAGCATACCCGCATCGCCTTCCTGCAAGTCCGGCTCGCCAACCACCGCGAGAACCACGCGGGGAAAGTTGAAATACCCGGGGGCGGCAAGGCCACGCTGCAGTGATCGTCCGTGCGGGATCAATACCTGCCGGATCGGGCGGCTCCGCCGATCGTGATGCAGGCGGGCTTCGATCATCTCGCGCAGCGCGGAAAACGGGTACGGGATCCGGTAAACCGGTTTCTCGCCAGCGTCTGCAGTAAACAGGTAATCAAACAACGATCGTCCGGCCGGGGGTAACTGCTCGCCGGTATAATCCGGGTCAAATGCCCACTCAGCGCCGCCAGGAGCCCTGGCCCCGGTAGCAACAGCCGCAACATTGGCAACACCATCCATCCCGTCTGCCCGTCCCTGTAGAAATATACCGGGCAGCGAGATCAGGACAAACGCGCTGACCAGCGCCCGCACAATTTCTGGCTCGCCTGACACCGTCAGTCGTCGTTACTCGCCGCCGCCAGACGCTGGGTTCCTGTCTCACAGTCTTCGGTGACGACACCGGTCTCTATCCAGGCAGACCGATCCCGATCTGCAAACTCCTTGTTGTACAGGGTGAAGTTCAGCAGAAAAAACCGGCCCAGATAGGCCCGGCCCAGGTACAGGCCCGGATACACCATACGGATTTCGTCACGAACCTTGAAGCCGCGTCTGCCGGCCAGATAATCCGGCCGTTCACGATATCCGTCAATTTCATCGGTATAGGCATAGTCGATAATCACGGACTCACGTCGCCCATCCAGCAGACTTTGACCACAAAACAGCTTCGCCGGAAACATCAACCAGGCATCCTTCTGATCCACATCGATCTTTGGAATATCAGTTACGGACCCGTCAATAAGCGGGGCGAGCACCACCAGGTCTTCGATGCGGTTACGAAGCACCCGTTCGTCCCGGTAGAAAACCTTGCCCTTCCACAGAATCCCGCCCAACGATTCCAGTTTTTTTGATTTATAACTTACTATCAGCCCCTTCAAACCGCCGACAATTTCTGCCTTGCGTGATTTCCCGCTGCTACCCCTGGGGAAAAAAAGATCACCGTCAAAGGCACCATCCGGAATCGACCCGGCGCTGAGACGGGCGTAGATCTGGTCCACCTGTTCCTGATCAAGACCTTCCAGGTAATCCGGGGTTATGCGTGCGAGATCGGCACGGGCTTCCCGGGTATCGGCCAGCGGATGTTCGTACTCCAGGTTCGCGAAGTCGGGTTTTGATGCATAACCTTCATCGTAATCCACAAACTCGATCAGTTTCGGCTCCTGGTCGCTGCATGCCTGCAGCATAAGCGCCAGAAAAAACAGTACTGGCAGGCGGTGGGCAACGTGTATATGCATGATCCTTCCCCTGAGTACCTACAAGGTTGCCAGGAAAGCAATGAGTGCCTGCTTGTCTGACGCGCTCAGTTCACCGCCAAAATCATGGCCGGTGTTCTCAATATCCGCCGTGCAGCTGCTGTACAGTTCCAGCAGGTAGGGACGTTTTTTGATCGACCCGAGCATCTGCGCCGGATCTGCCAGTGCTTCCCGTATTATCGATTCGAGATCGGCCACTACCCGGTCCGTTTCTTTCTTGTCCAGGTTACGGCCAAGACGCGCACGCAATTCTTTCGGCCTGGTTTTCGCCAGCACCAGGTCCACGACAAAATCCTTGTACTGGAAGTTACCCAGCAAGCCCGCACGGGTGCCTTCGGGAACGACCACCTGCAAACCGAAGACTTTGGTTTCCTTTTCGCCATCCCAGATTTTCGGTCCGATATCCAGTACGATGTCACTGTTCAGCCGGGTAATCTTCGGCGTCCGGTCTGCCGGATTCAGCAAGTCGGTCATGGAAGCCGTATACAGCCTGAAGCGTCCATCCACCGAGGGATCGTACTGCCAGCATGGCGGTTGTTCTGATACCGGCAGCAGCTCACCGTCTGCGTCGACCGCGGTGAGTCGATAAAAGTCGTTCGCCTGGTTTTCCGGTTTACCACACAGTTCCGGCCCCAGTGCATTGTTGTGCAGGAATGGCGCATGCGCCCAGGTGCTCACCAGCGAAATATCCCGGTAGTAACCACGACCGCCGTCGGCAGGTTCGCTGATTCCGGGTCCGGGCGGCCTCTGCTTGTACGTGGTAGACGAAAACTCATCCCATATATGCCCTTGCATGTGATTGGAGTGCAGGGCACGACAACGGAAAGTGCCAACTTCTGTAGCCGGTGTGGGAACGTCATCACCGAGCCAGTCACTACGCACACCGCCGGTCGAAGATGCCGCATGAAAATCGAGCGCCTCCGGCTCACCTTTCTGACTCGAATGGCAGCGCGCACAGTTCTGCGCATAAACCAGCTTGCCGCGGCTGACTGCATTTTCGCCAAACTCCGCATTCAGGTCCTCCACCAGGTCATCGTATTCGTACTCCGTCGAAGGATCCGCTTTCTTTTTCACATTGCGACGCGCTTCAAGCAAGTCGGTCGCACGCGTCTTCGGCGACAGAATAAGGAAGTCCAGCACGCTGCCCACCCGGTCCTCGATAGCCCGGAATTCGGGGCAATCACGCCGGCACTGGCCGATGTCCATAGCCGTCTGTCCGTAACCCCGCTGCTGCGGATCCAGCTGGCGCAGATCGGTCAGGTGATTGACCCAGCAGGCCTCGGAACAGGAGCCGATATTGATGTAGACGCGCTGGATGGCAATATCTGCTCCCACACTGTCACCACCGCCCTTCAGAATGTGGTGTACCGGCTGCATCTGTTCACTACGCCGCCAGCATTTACCGGGTTTCCCCGGCTCGCACCAGCAACTCTTTTCACTTTCACCTGCCTCGCAGGAATCGGTTTTTCGCCAGCGATCGACCAGTTCATCAAACAGGGGGCGCTGGGTGAGGTTCAGCAGGACATTCTGGGTGCCCGGGTTGTTGACCTGATCGTTGGGTACCGCAGAAGTATCTGTCGCACCGGGTCGGGCATGGGCAAAAACCTGCCATTCGATACTGTTGAGGGGCATACCCGAGACCATGAGTTCGGAAACTCGCGCATACTGATTGCCGACTACACCTTTCAGGTTTGCCCATTCGGGATGACGTGGATCAGCTGGCGGGTTAAGCGGGTCAAATGCGATATGGCAGGCGCCACAGGCCATGCCGACCAGGAACGGGGGTTCGATAGAGCCGTCCCCAAGCCGACTTAGGTTGTAATCGGATGACGCGGGATTATCGCTGAGTCTGCCGTTGAAGCCCTCCCAGGTTCCGGCATTACCGCCGTTGAGTGCCAGCCAGCGTTGTTGGTCGAATTTCGGATTGGGAAACTTGCGCAAACCAAGGGCTCCCGTCGATGTGCCGAATTTCAGGTCACACGATGACTGTCGCTGGTCAGGTGGTATATTCTCGGCGAACGGATTCTCGATATCCTCCGCTTCCTGAAAATCACAGGCGGGATCCCAGTAACCGGTCTTGCCGACATGCGCCAGCAGATCGTCATCGCCCGGACACCAGTCGAGTCCATAGGTTTCCGACAAGTTCTTTGCCGGACAGCCATCACTGCCGGGCTGGCAACAATCCGGGTCATTGATGAGCCCCCAGGCCGCAAAACGGTCGTCACGTTCCTCGCTGTTCAGCACCCGGTACCAGTCGATCAATATGCCGAGACGTTGCTGGAACACGTAGGTGTGGAAACGGTCGTTACCGGCGGTCGCCTTGTACCAGATCTCACGACCGGCGCGTTGCGATGCAGTCAGGCCGGCGTCGCCCTGGTAATAACCTGATACGGGAGTTACCGCATATGACGGGGAAACGGCACCACACAACAACAGCCCGAGAACCAATCGTGCTCCGTAGACGACAAAAAACTGCCTCATACCCACCTCCAGTCCATTGAAGCGGCGCTATACGAAGACTAGTACCTAAATGTGCGTAATTCAAGGTGACTTCAATATCGACGCAAACAGAAACTGATGCATCCTGATGCAATCGGTGGCAAGGTATCGGAAGCGAATGCGCACGATACGCCGGCCAGGCACACTGCGCCATCTGAAAACAACCCTGCCCGGACAGCGGGACATGGTTAGCACGGAGAAGAATCCATGCCTCGGAACATCACTGTCGCCGCAACCCAGATAGCCTGCACCGATAATGCACAGCAGAATGTCGAACGGGCTGGTGAGCTGGTACGCGAAGCCGCCGCCGCAGGGGCACAGGTCATCCTGCTGCAGGAACTCTTCCAGACCCTGTACTTCTGCAAGGATCAGAAGGCGACATATTTCGAACTCGCCCGGCCGGTCGATGAAAACCCCCTGCTGAAGAGTATGAGTCAGCTGGCGGCCGAACTGAATGTAGTATTGCCAATCAGCTTTTTCGAGCGCGCAGGAAACAGCTATTTCAATTCGCTGGTTACCATCGATGCAGACGGAAGCCGCTTTCCGGTGTACCGAAAATCCCATATACCCGATGGCCCGGGCTACCAGGAAAAGTTCTACTTTTCTCCCGGTGACACCGGCTTCCGGGTATGCCACACGCGCTATGGACGGATAGGTGCTGCGATTTGCTGGGATCAATGGTTTCCCGAAGCGGCGCGCGCCATGGTCCTGCAGGGTGCGGAACTACTGCTATACCCGACTGCAATCGGCTCCGAACCGCACGCGGCCGAACTGGACTCCAGCGGACACTGGCAGCGAACCATGCAGGGCCATGCGGCGGCCAATATGGTTCCCGTGATTGCCTCCAATCGTGTTGGTACCGAAGTTGGTGAATCCTGCTCACTCACCTTCTACGGAAGCTCCTTCATTGCCGGGCCGACCGGAGAACTGGTGGCCTGCGCAGGACGCAAGGAGAGAGAAATACTCACTGCGACATTCGACCTCGATACGATCGACCTTGCACGCAGTGGCTGGGGCCTGTTTCGCGACCGCCGTCCGGACCTGTACGCCGCACTGGGTAGTTTCGACGGAGAGCACCCGTGACCGGGATAATCACCGGAATCCCTACCAGGTCTTCTTCTCGAAGATTACCTGACCGCCCTCCATGGATTTGAGGTCTTGTTCGGCACCCTGCTCCATCAATACCCGTCCTTTAAGGTGCATGGAGCGGTCATCGTCCAGCTCCTGTTGCGGTTCAAACAGGTCAGGCAATACAGGCTCCGGCGGGACAGCATCATCCACAGAACGCGGGACTATCGTTGGCTGTGCTGGCAGACTAAGGTCCAGTGGCTTGCGCGTTTGCCGCTTCACGGCACCCGGAGCAACTTCTCCCTGTTTCCTGTCTTCCTTCCGTTCTGGCAGCACATCGACCTTTTTGCGTGCATCCGTCGGCTCGCTGGCGGGCGGATTGAATGCTGTCCCCGGTGGTATGAAATTATCCGGTGGATCATCACACCCGGCCAGCAGCAGACCGGTCAGAAACATGCTGGCCGGTACAGTCCATCTGCGGTCATGCGTCATTCTTCGACCCTGTAGAGGTACTGAACTTGTTCACGGTATTTCCATCTCTGCGACCTCATTAGCACGGCTGTTTTGTCGACGCATGGCCAGTACACCGGCAATGGCGATCAACACGGCTCCGGCAATCGACCACAGACTCGGCACCTCCTGCCAGAAGTACCAGCCATAGACCGCGGCAAACACCACGGAAACATAGGTGAATGGCCCAATCTGGGCAGCCGGCGCATACCCGTAGCCTTTCGACAGTAAATACTGGCCCGCAGTTGCAAACATGCCCGCTCCTGCGGTTACCAGCACCGGCTTCCACAGCGGGATCTGCCAGGCAAACAACACCGGCAATATAGACACCAGTGTACCGGTAATGGCGAACCAGGCTACCACTCGCAGTGGCGGTTCAGTACTCGACAAACCACGCAATGACACCATGGCCACCGCGGCAAAGGCGCCCGACGCCAGGCCGACCAGCGCCGCAGGCGAATACACTCCACTACCCGGCTGGAGAATGATCAACACGCCCAGGAAACCGATCAGGATGGCAACTGCCACTCGTGCGGTTACCTGTTCACGCAACCAGAAAATGGCAATGAAAGGAATAAACAGCGGTGCCGTGAAATTCAGCAACACGGCATCCGACAACGGCAGGTGCGCAATGGCGTAAAAGAAGCAGTACATAGCTGCCAGGCCAAACAGACTACGCGCCACGTGCAGTACCAGGCGTTCGGTTCGCAGGGTCTTCACCGTGCCCTGTTGCAGCACAATCGGCACAAGAACCAGAAAACCGAACAGATTACGAAAAAATACCACCTGCTCGTAGGCAAGCTGCGCTGAGGCAAATCGCACCAGCATCCCCATGGAAGCAAACATCAGTGCCGCGCCCGTCACCAGCAGGGCACCGCGCGCGGGATTATCCGTCGTCACGCAGGAAACGGCTTGAACAGATGCTCACGATAGTATTCCAGTTCGCGGATAGAATCCTTCGTGTCATCCAGCGCCAGATGCGACGAGCTTTTCCGGAAGCCGGCGACGAGCTGCGGCGCCCAGCGCTTCCCCAGTTCCTTCAGGGTACTGACATCCAGGTTGCGGTAGTGGAAAAAAGCTTCCAGGTCCGGCATCAAGCGGGCCATGAAACGACGGTCCTGGCAGATCGAGTTACCACACATCGGTGACGCACCCTTGTCAACATGCTGAGCGAGGAAGTCCAGCGTCCGGCACTCGGCATCCTGCACCGTCAAGGTACTTTCGCGCACCCGCTTGACCAGCCCCGAACCGCCGTGCTGGCGGGTATTCCACTCATCCATGGCATCCAGCACCGCGTCTGGCTGGTGGACTGCCAGTACCGGCCCTTCGGCCAGCACATTCAGTGTGGAATTCGTCACAATAGTGGCGATTTCAATGATTTTATCCGCATTGGTATCCAGACCGGTCATTTCCAGATCGATCCAGATGAGATTGGTTTTTTTATCTGACATTCCTGATGCTCCATATGGTTGTGTTGCATTGTAGCAAAGGCTAACCTCACACCAACCATTCAAATCGGGACAGAAGATCTCCATGAACAGTTTCTCCTGGGTTTTCCTGCTGGCACTGGCCGCATCGCTGTCTGTCAAGCTGTGGCTGGCACAGCGCCACATCCGTCATGTGCAGTCCAGGCGTAGCCTTGTACCGGAAGCCTTCGCCGACAAAATCACACTGGACGCGCACCAGAAAGCCGCCGACTACACACTGGTCAATACCCGGCAGGGGCGCCTGGAGCTGGTCTACAACAGCCTGCTGCTGCTCGGCTGGACGCTGGGTGGTGGATTACAATGGCTGGACGAGCTGTGGCATCAAGCCGGCTGGGGCAGCATCCCCATGGGGGTTGCCGTGCTGATCAGCGCGTTCATGATCATGGCCCTGCTGGAATTGCCGTTCTCCCTGTACCACACCTTCGTCATCGAAGAGCGCTTCGGCTTCAATAAAACCACGCTGCCCCTGTTCATTGGCGACATGCTCAAACAGACCCTGCTGATGATGCTGCTCGGCGTGCCACTGGCGTGGGCGGCACTCTGGTTGATGAATGAATCCGGACCGCTGTGGTGGTTTTACCTATGGCTGCTGTGGGCCGGCTTCAGCCTGTTGATGTTGTGGCTTTACCCGACCGTCATCGCCCCGCTATTCAACAAGTTCACGCTACTCGACAATGCCGAGCTTCAACAGCGCATCCAGGCCCTGCTCGACCGCTGCGGCTTCAGAAGCAAGGGCATTTACGTAATGGACGGCTCCAGACGTTCGGGGCACGGCAATGCCTATTTCACCGGCATGGGCCGGAACAAGCGCATCGTATTTTTCGACACCCTGCTGAAAAGCCTTGATGCGGATGAAATCGAAGCCGTGCTGGCGCACGAACTGGGTCATTTCAAACGCCGGCACGTAACCAAACGCATCGTCACCATGATGCTCATGAGCCTGGCCGGACTGGCCCTGCTCGGCTGGCTGGCCCAGCAAACCTGGTTCTACCACGGACTCGGCCTGCAAAACCCTTCCAATCACATGGCACTGCTGCTTTTCCTTCTGGTCTCACCGGCATTCACCTTCTTCCTGCAGCCGATTTCGGCGTGGTTTTCCCGCAAGCACGAATTTGAGGCCGATGACTACGCCGCCAGCCAGGCCAGCGCCGCTGATCTCATACACGCACTGGTAAAACTCTACCAGGAAAACGCCAGCACCCTGACTCCGGACCCCCTGTATTCGGCGTTTTATGACACTCATCCACCGGCACCAGTGCGGGTAGCGCATTTGTCAGCTAAACTGTAGACGACATAACAAAGGGGATAAACATGTTAAGAGCACTGACCATCCTGTGCCTGCTGCCACTCGCTTCAACCGCAGTTGCTGATCTGGCCAACGGCAAACAGTTGCTTCAGGAGCACTGCACAAAGTGTCACGATGACAGCGTATATAAACGCCCGGACCGCTTCGTTACCAGCGAGGCCGCACTGCGGAAACAGGTGGATCGCTGCCATCTCAATACCGGTACACAGTGGTTCGACACCGATGTCGATGACGTGACCAACTACCTCAACAAAACCTACTATCATTTCAAGTAGGCGAATTCATGACCGGCACCCCGTTGGGCGACAGGCACTGTAAACGCGAAACCAGTCAACTGGACGCAAGCCAGGCACAGTCACTGCTCGCTGAACTGCACCCTGACTGGTCGATCAGCGCAGATGGTCTGGCACTCCAGCGCCGCTTCGGTTTCAGCAACTATTACCAGACCATCGCTTTCGTCAATGCACAGGCCTGGATCGTCCACCGGGAAGATCATCATCCGGACCTGGAAGCCGGATACAACCGCTGTACACTCCGTTTCAGCACCCATTCAGTCGGCGGCCTGTCCGATAACGACTTTATCTGTGCTGCAAAAATCGATGCACTCGTAATGAATACGAACTAGGAGCTCGTGGGCACCCGCAAACCCAGAACCTCCAGACCCGAAGCGCCGCACGGCCAGCCGGGCCGGATTCTCGCTCACTACGGCCAGATCAGTCTGCTGCAGGACGACGACGGGGAAATCTACCGGTGCTCCACGCGCAAGAATTTGCCGCGCACCGTATGCGGTGACCGGGTCCGCTGGCAGGCGAGCAACCCCCGGGAAGGCGTAATCACCGGCATCGAAGAGCGCGACACCATATTGCTGCGCCCCGACCATCACAACCAGGTGCGCCCGGTGGCGGCCAACATGGACCAGATCGTGGTAGTAATTGCCAGTCGTCCGAGCTTCGAGTATGTCATGCTGGACAGCTATCTGGTGGCAGCCGAACTGATCGGAGCCAGGCCGGTTATTGTCGTCAACAAATCTGACCTGCTGGATACCGAGAGCCGCGACAAACTTGAACAACGCCTGTCGGTTTACACCAGAATCGGCTACCCCCTGTGGTTCATCAGCACCCTGACCACGGATGGCCTGAAGAATCTCCACCAGCAACTCCGGGACCACACCAGCATCCTGGTCGGGCAATCGGGCGTAGGCAAGTCTTCACTGATACAGGCCCTGTTACCGGATCTCGACATTCGTATCGGCAGCCTCTCACAGGTAACCGGCCTTGGCCGCCACACCACCACCGTGGCCATGCTGTATCACCTGCCCGATGGCGGCGACCTGATCGATTCGCCGGGAGTACGCGACTTCTCCCCCGCAGACATCGCGGTAGAGGAACTGCATCATGGCTTCAGGGAATTTCGCCCGTATATCGGCCAATGCCGCTTTCATAACTGCCGGCATACCGGGGAGCCCGGCTGTGCAATACAGGATGCTGCGCGCGCAGACACAATCAGCCAGCAGCGACTCGATAACTACCGGAAACTGGTTACCAGTATGGGCGCGAGAAACCCGCGCAGAAAGTAATACAATAGACAACCGTTGAGGAGATTTGGCATGAAGCCTGGTATCACCACCCTGCTACTGATGGTTACATTCTTGTTCGCCCCGCCCGGCCTGGCGGACAAGGGTCCCGCCATCAAGGACTACCCTGCCGTGCAGGTAGCCGATAACGTCCATGTTATTCACGGCCCCCTGGGCACACCCAGCCCCGAAAACCAGGGATTTATGAACAACCCGGCATTTGTTATAACCGATGACGGCATTGTTGTCATCGATCCAGGCGCCAGCGTTCAGGCCGGCGAAATGCTGCTGCGCGTGATAAAAAAGAGTTCGGACAAACCGGTAATCGCAGTGTTCAATACGCATATTCATGGCGATCACTGGCTGGGGAACCAGGCGATCAGGGCCGGCTACCCGGATGTCCCGATCTACGGTCACCCGAACATGATTGCACTGATCGAAGCCGGCGAAGGCCAGGCCTGGGTTGAGCGCATGGAACGTCTGACCGATGGCAAAACGGCCGGCACCATCGTTACCCGGCCCGACAAGGCCGTCGATCATGGTGACAGCTTCAGTCATGGAGGCCTGACTTTCAAGGTTCATCACTACGGCAAGGCCCATACCACCTCGGATCTTATGATCGAGATTCCCGAGCGCTCCATCGTATTTCTTGGCGATAACGTATTGAATGACCGCATTCCACGTATCGACGATGGCGATATCCAGGGCAACATCGAAGCCTGCACACACATCATGGAAACCGGTAGTCATGTTTATGTACCCGGCCATGGCCCAACCGGCGATGCGGCTGTTCCGGAAACCTTCCGGCGGTATCTGGATATTCTGTATGTCACGGTCAAACAATACTACGACGAAGGACTGAGTGATTTTGAAATGAAAGACCAGGTGGCCGAACAGCTGGCCGCATACACAGCCTGGTCAGGCTTCGACGAACAGCTCGGCCGGCATATCAGTCTGGCTTACCTGCAAATAGAAGAGGCCGACTTCTAGCCCGCAGATACGCCTTCCTTCTTCCCACAGGACGTCGGCCTTCGAGCCGACGTTTCCATTGTGCGGAAAAGACAAGTGACGGCCATTCCCTTTCCGCTGAAACGCCCCGGACCTTCAGTGGATTCAGGCTGGATATGGTCTACACTGATATCTACCGGCAAGGATTTACCCGAACCGGCCATATTGCCAGTGCGCTGCGTAAGCCAACTGTAAGTTACGCTTCATGAAGCTACACACGCAGCCAGGCCGCCCGTCACAGGATGGAGGGAACCATGCATCATTTCATCAAATATACCTGCCTGCTATTACCCGTCTGTTTTTCCAATACGCTACAGGCTGCAACCGCTGTAGTTGACACGTTTGACGCTGACATCGGCAGCTGGATACAAAATACGATACAAACCACGGTGGGTCATTCCGCTGCCGGAGGTAACCCCGGGGGTTACATGACGACAGACAACCTGTCATCCCAGGGTTTCTTCGAAGCCGTTGGCGCACAGAATGTCAGCGACAACTATTCAGGTGTTTTCGCAGACGGCATCTGGACAATTTCGGTTGACCTGAATTTCACCAGAGGAACATTTACGGATTCATGGCTGCGTTATCGTTTCAGGGACCCTACCGCTAACGGCTGGCATATTTCACTGGAAGATACGGTTTTTAACCCGGTATGGCAGTCCTATTCAGTTACTTTTGACACCACCTGGAACGACGCGATGGCTATGGCCAACGGGTGGGTAAAAGAAGCTGACGGGGTATTGGCAACGCCCTCTTTCAGTGATTTGTGGGACGACGTGTTCAATTCTGAAGTTCGCATCCTGGGAAGTACGAGTATGGAAGCCGGCATTGATAACTACAAAACATCCATGGTCCCGGTTCCGGCCGCTGCATGGCTGTTTGGCTCCGGTCTGCTGGGTCTGGCTGGCATAGCCCGGCGTAAGCAAGCGTAAGTGGCTTCAATCGCACTAACGCATAGGAAGAATAAACGCCGCCGGCCCTGGGAAGCCGGTTGTGAACTGACAAAGGCGAAGAAAACAAGTCGGAGGCCAAGCGG
>JAUXGZ010000008.1 GCA_030621785.1 Gammaproteobacteria bacterium
ACAGGGCCGCAAACAGCGCCCCTTCGAGATGCTGAAAGCCCTGCTGGCCTTCGGCGGGCGTGAAGTACACGCTGAACTACTGTGTCAGGCGTTATGGCCAGATGCCGAAGGCGATGTAGCGCAAAACTCCTTCGACGTCACCCTGTACCGGCTGCGACGCGCTTTCGGGCTGAAGGAACTCTTTATAATTCAGGACCGCCGTCTGACCCTCAACAGCGAATTCGCCTGGGTAGACGCCTGGGAGTTCGAGAGACTGGTGAACCACGGCGAACGTCTGCTCAATCATGGCTACGCACCCGACATCGCCGAGCAGCTGGCGGTCAACAGCAATCGTTTGCTCCAGGTGTACCAGGGCCATTTCCTGGAACGCGAAGCCATGAATGGCTGGACGTTAGGACTGCGCGAGCGACTTCGTAGCAAGCTGCTGCGCTACGTACTGGATGCCGGCCACGTGTGGGAAAGCCGCAAGGACTGGGACATCGCCATTCGCCTGTACCGCAAAGGCCTGGAGATAGACCCCCGCATCGAAATTTTCTACCAGCGCATGATGATCTGCTACAAGGAAAACGGCCGTACTGCAGAAGCGCTGGCAACCTATCTTCATTGCAACGACATACTGCAGAACCATCTGCACATCAGCCCCTGCCGCGAAACCCTCGCGATTTATGAGGCGCTGTGAAACTAGACTTCCTCCAGAGTAATATTCCTCCTCCTTACTCCCCCGGGGGCTTTTCCCCGGGGTTTTTCTTTAGCCTTTCCCACACCCTTCTGCCAGACCCCAAAAAAATAAATCTGAACCACCTCACATAAAGTAAGCTTTCTGCAAGTCCGCATAGCACACAATGGCCGACCGCCAAAAACAGAATGAAAGCGGAACAGACAGAGTTTGGGGGGATCATGTTGCTCATATCGGTTGATAAAAACCGGTTGGTTTTTCGCCTACATGTGCATTCTCTGTAAGTCCATATACCGCATAGCGGCTTATGCATAATATCAGAAACGGGCAACTGAGCGCTTATCGGCCACGCCGCGAACGAAAGAATTCCTGCAACTGCCCTGCGCAGTCGCGCTCCCTGACACCGCCTTGCACGATCACCCTGTGGTTCAGTCCCGGGGCTTCGAAGCTGTTGACGACACTTTCCACGGCCCCGCGTTTGGGATCACGAGCCCCGAATATCAGACGCTCGATGCGCGCATGAACCATGGCGCCGGCACACATCTGGCAGGGTTCGAGCGTAACATACAGCGTAGTACCGGTAAGACGGTAATTATCAAGTCGCTGTGCAGCTGCGCGGATAGCAACAATCTCGGCATGCGCGGTCGGATCACAATTTGAAATCGGCTGATTCCAGCCTTCGCCAAGCAGTTCGCCGCGAGCATCGACGACCACCGAACCCACCGGGACCTCGTCCTGTTCAGCGGCACAGCGAGCCAGGTACATGGCATACTCCATCCACTGGACGTCGTACGGGTCTATTCCCAATTCTTTTTCATGCCGAAGCAACTCCGGTTTATTCACTTTTAACCAGCCCGCAACCGAGTCCGGCAAAGCAGTGCATCGGGTGGACATTCTTCCATATTCTCACAGCAATATCGACGCCCTCTTCCGCTTACCTGGCCGATACGAGCCCGGTGCACACCTGACGGTTAGAGTCGCAGGCATTTCAAAATCTGCCCTCCCCCCGTTTTCTGCTACACTTTGCGCAATCCCGGACGGAGCTCCTCCCCACCATGAAACACAGCGTTTTTATCCAGACCAACCACAAGCAGATTGTCGGCGCGCTGGTGGCCGAGTACGCCCTGCGCCGCAACTCGCCGCAGGCGGATCAGTTCGACGTGCATATCATGCATACCCGGGACTACCCGTTCTTCAAGGAACGCGAGGGGCAGCTGTATCTGCGCGATGGCGTCAAACGTACCTGGCTGAACGATGACCTGCAGTCCTTCACGCCAACCCGTTTCATGCCACCGGAGCTGATGGGCTACCAGGGTCACGCAGTGGTCATTGACCCCGATATCTTTGCCGTCGGCGATATCATGGAACTGCTGACGCGGGACATGCAGGGCAAGGCTGTCATGTGCCGGCGACGTTCCGGGCCCAAGGGCATTGTCGATCGCTGCTTTGCCAGTAGCGTCATGCTACTCGACTGCGCAAAACTTGGTCACTGGAAAGTTGAACAGGCCTTCAACGAAATGTTCGAGTTCAAGCGCGACTATATGCCCTGGATCTGCCTGCGCATGGAGGATCGCGAAACCATCGGCCTGTTCGAGCCCGAATGGAACGACTTCGACAAGCTGACCCCGCAAACGAAGATGCTGCACGTCACGCGGCGCAAAACCCAGCCCTGGAAAGCCGGTCTGCCGATCGACTGGCGTCCGGCGGAACGTTTCCGCCTGTTCCCGCCGGTCGCCTGGGTAATGCGGGCCAGACGACACCTGTTCGGTGAATACGGGCTACTGGGCAACTACAAGGAACATCCCGACCGCAACCAGACCAACCTGTTCTTTGGACTGCTGAAAGAATGCATCAATGAAGGCCTTGTCAGCGAAGATATGCTGCGCGAGGAGATGCGCCATAATCACGTCCGGCATGATGCTCTCGAGGTCCTCGATCGCACTCCGGACCTGGCCCCGCCCGGCAACCCGCCGCTTAATCTCTCTGCGGCATAGCACTCGAACAGCCCCTGCTTTCAACCTCGGGGGTCGATTGCCGCCGACCAAAACTGCTTGTATTCTGCTCCAATATTCTTTTTTATCAGCAAGTTACAATGGAGCGCGTCTCCACGGTCGATTTCAGGGCCGCACACCCGGAGCAATCAGGTAAATACCATGAAACACGCAGTCTACATCCAGACCAATCACAAACAGATTACCGGTGCCATCGTTGCCGAATACGCCATACGGCGTTACTCCCGCAACAATGACAAGTTCGATGTGCACATTATCGAGAAAAAAGACTATTCCTGGTTCGATGATCGTGAAGGTCAGATGTACCTGCGTGATGGCGTCCGGCGCAAGTGGCTCAACAACGACCTCCAGTCCTTCACGCTGACCCGTTTCATGCCGCCGGAGTTGATGGGCTACGAGGGTCGCGCAGTGGTCATCGACCCCGATGTCTTTCCGTCTTCAGATACCTGGGATCTGCTGTCACGGGATATGCAGGGCAAGTCCCTCATGTGCCGCCCCCGCTCCGGCACCAAGGGTATCATCGACCGTTGCCTGGCCAGCAGTGTCATGCTGCTGGATTGCGCGAAACTTCACCACTGGAAAGTCGAGCAGTGGTTCAATGAAATGTTCGAGCAAAAACGTGACTACATGCCCTGGATCTGCCTGCGTTACGAAGACCGCGATAACATCGGGCTGTTTGAAAACGAGTGGAACGATTTCGACAAGTTGACGCCACAAACCAGGATGCTGCATACGACGCGCCGCAAGACCCAGCCCTGGAAAGCGGGCCTGCCGATCGACTGGCGTCCGGCCGAGCGCTTCCGCCTGTTTCCGCCCGCAGCCTGGGTCATGCGGGCACGCCGCCGCCTGTTCGGCGAATACGCGTTGCTGGGTAACTACAAGGTGCACCCGGACAAGAATCAGGAAAACTTCTTCTTCGGTCTGCTAAAAGAGTGTGTCAACAAGGGCATCATTTCAGAAGATTTCGTACGTGAGGAGATGCGCCAGAACCACGTGCGTCACGATGCCTTTGAAGTGCTCGACCGTACGCCGGATCTCCCGCCGGGCCCGCAACATCCGCTGTCGGTAATAACCCGGCAGGCTGCCGCATGACGTCAAATAAACCCGTCGCGAGCGGATCGGCTGGCCGCGGGATGCTCAAACAGGGCACGTACGTGTATTGCGGTCTGCTGCGCCTCGTCGATTGACAGTCCCGGATCTGGTTGTCGTGGTTCCTGCCCCAGCCATACGGCCTGCCCCGATGCCACCAGCTCGCGTTGAATATTGCCGATGTCACGTCGCATGCGTTGCGGACCAAAACGCATCGCCAGACGGTGGGTCAATGGTTTGTAACGGAAGTTATGCGCATAACGCCACCACGGCCGGTGCACCCCGGTCGCCCGGTCGAGAGCCGCATCACTCATATCAAATATAGACAATGGCTTGCCGGTAGCAGCGGCCTCGGCCATCATCGAAATACTCTCCCCGGTAACGACAAGTTCGTCGGCCAGGGCAAGGTAACCGGTATAGGGGTTTGGTTCGCGCTTACCCCACTGATATAGATGGCAGGGAACGCTAATCTGCTCCCGGAAACCTTCCAGCGCTTGCGCCGGGGTCCGGGCGCTGCTGGAAATCAGCAGGCTGGCGCCGATTCCGGTCGCACGCTGGTTTACCTGTTGCCCCAGCAAAACCGCCTTTTCCCGGCTAAAGACAAAAGGCCCGCTGTCGCCGCCGATCAGAACCGCTATCCAGGGTTTCTGTAGACTATCGAAGTGCCCCGACCAGGTGCGCGCCGCGACTTTTAGCTGTTCGGCATCGACCCGATGCAGCGGCAGCCGGTTATGCACAACGTTCGGTTGTACCGGCAAAAAATACTGTGGCGTGGTCACGATCAGATCGAAACATTCCAGTGGCGCCCACGGACGTCCGATATGTACCAGCCGGGTCTTGCCGCCTGACTGCCGGCAGATCCAGCGAGCAACCGGTTCATTGCGGCGCCCGGCAGTAATCACCAGGTCCGGCCAGGGCGCCCGCAACGGACTGGATCTGCGCATATCGATCCCCGCCAGTGTCGCACCGGCCAGACGGTTGGACAGCAGTTCCCAGGCGCGGTAGCTCATCCGTTTGATCTCCCGGGGCCAGCCAACCGCATCCGCCAGCGCCTGCACCTGGGTATTGTCACCAGCCTTGTGGCCAAACAACAGCCACACGCGCGGAACGGCACCCGGATCACCGGCAGCGACTACGGAACGATGTGAATCAAATGAGATCATCAGCCTGGCCACAGGGTACCGGAAAGCAGCCTGACCAGAAACAGTCACCTGCGCAATACAGCCGTTCCCCTGTACAATGGGCCACTCAAAAATCCAGTGCATCGGGCGGCGCAGACAGTTTGATAATCGATCGTTACATCTTCGGAGAAATTTTCAGGCCGATGCTGCTGGGCTGCGGCCTGTTGATCGTGGTGTTTATTGCCTACAGCCTTGGCATCAGGCTCGCGGCTACATCCGGCGGCGTCGTACAACCCGCCACTATTGCCTACATGATGTTTCTCCAGACCATGATCGTCATGGAGATCCTGCTGCCGACGGCACTGTATTTCTCCGTCATATCAGCCATCGGGCGCCTCTACCGGGAATCCGAGATGGCCGCTATGCGCGCCGCGGGGATCAGTGAAACACGTATCCTGCAATCTGTGTTTCTTTATTCCCTGCTGATTGCCGTTATTGTCGGCCTTATCTCCATATACGGGCGCCCCTGGGCTTACCACCAGAGCTACCTGCTGGAAGCAGAGGCCATTGTCGATTTCAACATCGACCAGATACAGGCCGGTCACTTTACCGAGTTCACCAACAGCGACTATGTACTCTATACCCGCGACATCAATCGCAAAAAGGGCTTGTTGCTCGACGTATTCCTGCAAAATGACATTCCTGGGAAATCAAAGCTCATCGTTGCACAGGAAGCCCGCTTACCGCCGGTAAAACTGGGAGAAGCACGATCGGTGGTGTTTTACCATGGCCATGCCTACCAGCTGGACCTGCGCGGCAAACGCGACACCACACTGCGTTTCGACACCCTGACCGTACACCTGGGAAAAGATGAGCTGCAGTTGGGGTACAAGCGAAAATCTATCCCTACATCACTACTGATAAACTCTACCCAGCCGAAAGAGATCGCGGAGTTCCAGGGTAGAATGTCCACTTCACTGGCAACCCTCCTGCTTGCCATGCTGGCAGTACCACTCAGCCGGGCAGCTCCCCGTCAGGGCGGGCACAAGAACTTTTTTGTCGCCATCCTGGTCTACGTGGGATTCTTCAACCTGATGAACATGACCATAAACTGGGTGAAAAATGGCGAAGTAGGCGCATTCCCCGGTGTATGGTGGGTGTTCGTCCTCTGGGTGCTCGTACTGGTGTCCCTGCTGGCCTGGCCCTACCTGCAACTAAAACGGAATCACGGTTAGCCCCCATGAACATACTGGACCGATACATCAGCCTGGCCCTGTTCAAGGGCTGGATAATCGTACTGACCGTCCTGACATCTATCTTCGGGCTGCTGGCATTCGTCGAGGAACTCGATCGTGTCCGCGCACGCTACCAGGCCATTGACGCATTCCTGTATGTCGCCGGTACGCTACCGCAGATCACCATGGACCTGGCACCGATTATCGCCCTGCTGGGAACGATGATTGCGCTTGCCAGCCTGGCAAGGAACAACGAAATAATAGCCATGCGGAGCGCGGGTATTTCCAGCAACCGGGTGATCGGCGCCGTAGCCATCCCCTCCCTCGGCCTGATTGTTGCGCTTTACCTGTTCGGAGAATTCGTCGCCGCGCCGGTGCAACAACAGGCAGAAGAGCAACGCTCGGTACAGCGTTCCGGAAAAGGCAACATCCTGAAAGGCAGGGGACTGTGGATGACCGACGGCGAGCAATTTCTGAATGTCAGCAAATTGCGCCAGGATGCCCTGCCGGCAGCAGTGAGCGTATATCAGCTGGACAACGAAGGACGACTGGCAGAATTCATCCATGCCCAGAGAGCCGACGCCGGAGAGGACCGTAGATGGGCCCTGCATAAGGTATTGCGCAAACGCATGGGAAAACAGGGTGTCATGCGGACGAAACGGCAGAAGACCATGATAATTGGCCCATTCTGGGCACCGGACGAACTTCCGGTTTTACCACTGCCAACTTCGACCATGCCGCTTGTCAACCTGTATGGCTACATCAAGTACCTTCGGTCCACAGGACAGCCAACCAAAAAACTGGAGCTGAGCTTCTGGCAGAAAGCGACACTGCCGCTTTCTGCCGGGCTCATGATCCTGCTGGCCATACCGATCGGCACCAGCCTCGGATCACAACGCAATACCGAATATGCAAAAAGACTGGCCATCGGCGCCCTTGTCGGCATTGCCTTCTACCTGGCCACACGCATCATCCACACTCTGGGTCTGGTAATCGGCCTGCCGGCGGTCATCACCGCAAGCCTGCCCCTGGTGTTGATCCTGGTATCCGCACTGCTGCTCCTGCAACGCATGCGCTGATTGCCCCGACCGCCGTTTCACGCGATAATTTCGCGACCTGACCAGATCCATGGTCTCAATGGAAAACCCGATACCCGCCCATGCAGTTAATGCTCTTCTTTTTCCGGGCCCACCCCTGGCAATCCCTGATCACAGTGATCTCGCTGCTGCTTTCCGGCATAGCCGAGGGCGTCGGTCTGTCAGCGCTGCTACCACTACTCAACCTGGCATTGAACCAGGGAACACGTCATGTCCAGGATGGCGGACAGGGGCCTGCGGGCGATTTTGAACAAACCGTCATTGACCTGATGGCCCAGATCGGACTGTCGCCCACCATCGGGGCGTTGCTGTCCGTCATAGTAGTCGCAGTAGCACTGAAGACGGTCCTGTTGCTGATTGCGACCAGGCAGGTCGGCTATACGGCTGCACGGGTTACCACCGACCTGCGCCTGCAGCTGTTGCATGCCATCCTGCGCAGCAAGTGGGAGTTCTTTCTCAGCCAGCCGCTCGGCAAGCTGTCCAATAGCCTGGCTACCGAAGCCAATCGCTCGTCGAGCGCCTTCGTGGGTGGCATAACACTGATCACTTACGTAATCTATGCATTCATCTACGGCTCGGTCGCGATCGCAGTCTCATGGAAAGCCACCCTGGTCAGCCTCGGTGTCGGTGTGCTGATCGTTGCACTGTCACATTCACTGGTTCGAATGGCTCGCAAGGCTGGCAAGAAACAGACCAGGCTGCTTAAATCGCTGCTAATCCAGCTCAACGACACCTTGCAGTCGGTCAAACCCCTGAAGGCCATGGCGCGAGAGCACCTTGCGGATAGCTCGCTGCGCGCCAAAACCAACCGGCTCAACAGCACACTGCAAAAACAGGTTCTCAGTGCCGCAGTACTCAACTCCGTACAGGAACTGCTTTTTACCATCGTCATCGCGCTCGGCATGTACCTGGCACTGGTCCGTTTTGATATGCCGATGCCAACGGTCATGATCCTGGTAGTTGCGCTGGGGCGCATGTTAAACCAGTTCGGCAAGGTCCAGAAGCAGTACCAGAAAATGATGACGCTGGAGAGCGCATTCTGGTCCATGAAAGAAACTATCGACACCGCCAGAAACGCCGAAGAACATCTCGGACACGGCACGATGCCGCCACCACTGAAGTCCGGCATACGGATGCAGGAGGTATCGTTTGCATACGGCGAAAACCAGGTACTGAACAAGCTGTCACTGGATATTCCCGGAGGCTCGCTGACCACACTTACCGGTCCTTCGGGCGCTGGAAAAACGACCATAATCGATCTGATCATCGGTCTGCTGAAACAGCAGTCCGGAGAAATTCTTATCGACAACATGCCACTGGGTTCACTGGAACTCAGGGAGTGGCGCCGCATGATCGGCTACGTCCCCCAGGAAACCATCCTGCTACACGACAGCATACTGCACAATGTCACCCTGGGTGACCCGGAATACAGTGACCGGGACGCCGAGGCTGCACTGCGAGCCGCCGGTGCCTGGGAATTCGTGGCCGCACTTCCGCAAGGCATACATAGCGTGGTCGGAGAACGTGGCGGAAGACTCTCTGGCGGCCAGCGCCAGCGCGTGGTGATCGCACGGGCACTGGTGCATCGGCCCAAACTGCTGATTCTTGACGAAGCCACCAGCGCACTGGACCCGGCCAGCGAAGCCGCCATTGCCAGATCAATCGAGGAACTACGCGGTGGCCAGTTGACGATACTCGCCATCTCCCACCAGAAGCGACTGGTTGACGCCGCCGACCATGTATATCGCCTTCAGGATGGCCAGGCCCTGCTGGTTGATCGCCAGGAGCCTGTCCCGGAATAGGCTGACCTGCTGCGGACAGCATGAAAAATTTTTAGCAACGACTTTGTCAGGGATATCGCGACTGACCCCAATGATGCCATCATCGTGGATACCATTATCTCAAAGGTGTGGAAACCAGTGAGCAGGTTCACTTCCTGGACGATAGAGGTTGCCATTTCTACCAGGGATACTACTTCAGTAAAGCCCTGCCGCAAACCCGGTTTATTGACTACCTGGAATCCGGGGTCCGCGGGCAAACAACTGCCTGACTCGCTCCAGCGCACGCTGAATATCAGTAATCGGTTCCGGCATTTTTTCCGGAAAGTTTTCACCCAGCCAGACCGCGCGGCCTTCGGCCAGCAATTGCCGGTGAACCAGGCGAATATCACGGCCAAGGCGCCGGGGACCGAAACGTATCAACTGGCTGTAGGAAAGCCCCCGCAGACGATGATCCACCCCCGTGCCAGCATCAATTGGCGTCCGCATCGGGTACTGCCTGGAACCGATATCGAGCATGTACACGGGCTTGCATGTTGTACAGGCCTCGCTCAGCATCGAAATGCTGTCCGCAGAGACAATCAGTTGGTCACTAAGGGCCAGGATACCGGTATAGGGATTCACACCGTCGCTCTTTTTCCAGCGATACAGATCAAACGGCACCTCGAGTTCCTGTTCCAGCACATCCGTGACTTCCGGAGAGGTGCGGGCACTGGTGGTAATCAACAGCGAGCCACCGCTGTTGCGCACCAGGTGGTTCGCTTCGCGTGCCAGACGCAGGGCGGTCTTCCTGCCAAAGGTGTAGGGGCCACTGTCCCCGCCCAGCAGCATCCCGGTGAAGGGTCCGGATAGCGCGGTATAACGCCCGCGCCATTGCAATGCCTGCTCCTCCAGCCACTGCGGAGATACCAGGCTCAGGGTCATGGTGTTGCACAGGACATTGTCACGCCGGGGAAGCGGATACTGGGGGGTGGTAATAACCAGATCGAAGCATTCCGGGTCGGCCCAGGGCCGACCGACATGAACCAGTCGGGTTTTGCCTCCGGACTGATTACGTATCCAGCGACCGACCGGCTCGTTGCGCATGCCGGCAGAAAGCACCAGGTCGGGCCAGGGTGGCGTCAGCGGGCTGGACCTCTGCTGGCGGATACCACGCAGGTCACTGCCGCGAAACAGACTGGTGGTGAACTCGGTCTTCCGGTACGACAACTCCTTGATTTCACAGGGCCATCCCAACAGGTCCGCCAGGGCGATCAACTGACTCCGCTCACCGGCCCGGTAGCCGGTGACCACCCATACCCGGGGCTCAGACCCGTTGTACTGCGGCCCGGCCCGGCCCGTTTTCGTCGTTTTTTTCAGCACCCTGCTCCACAAACCAGGAGGAATTTCCTCAAAAATGCCGCTTGCCGTGGCAACATCGGCCAAACACAAGTAAAATCAACCGATTCTTAGTCCATCTGTCATTCAACTCTGCGCTGGATCCGAGCCATCCCATGCCTGAATATAACGAATTTCTTGCCCATATCTTCGACATACTGAAACCCTACGCCAAGCGGGGACTGATTCTCAACGAGAACAGCGAGCTCGTCACCGAGCTGGGACTCACCTCGCTGCAGGTCATGGAGCTGATCGAACAGATTGAAGATCACTTCGATATCTGTATTCCGCTGAATATCCTGCCAGATATCCGCACTGTACGCGACCTGGCCGTGAAACTGGAAACTATAACCGCCTGATACCATGAGCCTGTTCGAAAAATTCCAGCCGATCGTAGATATCCGCGCCGAGCTGGAGGCCGTCGGTGTCATGCCTTTTGGCGCGGTCACGGAGAAAATACTCTCTCCAACCGAGGCCATCGTAAATGGGCGCAAGGTTATCCTCGCCGGCACCAACAACTACCTGGGGCTTACCTTCGACCCGGAGTGCATTGCCGCCGCCAAGCAGGCCATCGACGAACTCGGCACGGGAACCACCGGTTCACGCATGGCAAACGGCACCTTCATTGACCACGTCAGGCTGGAGCAGGAACTGGCACAGTTCTTTGACCGCGGTCACGCAATCGTATTTTCCACAGGTTATGCCGCCACCATGGGCATGGGTTCGACCCTGGCCGGCCCCGGCGACGTCATCGTGCTCGATGCCGACAGCCATGCAAGTATCTATGACGGTGTTCGACTGGGTGGCGCCGATATCGTCCGCTTTCGCCACAATGATGTCGCAGACCTCGAAAAGCGCCTGCGGCGACTCGGCGAACGGGTGGAAAACACCCTGATCATTGTCGAAGGTATGTACAGCATGCTTGGAGACCAGGCACCGCTGGCAGACATCGCCGAGGTAAAACAACGCTATGGTGGCATGCTGCTGGTGGACGAGGCCCACTCACTGGGCATGCTCGGTAAACACGGACGCGGTGTCGCCGAGGCCGCCGGCGTAGAGGATGCAGTCGACTTCGTGGTCGGCACTTTCAGCAAAAGCCTGGGCGCCACCGGCGGTTACTGCGTCAGCAACCACGCCGAGCTGGAAGCCGTACGCTTCGCTATACGATCCTATATTTTCACTGCATCTCCATCACCTTCGGTGGTTGCGTCTACCCGCGTTGCGTTGCGCCTGATGCAGGAACGACCGGAACTACGCGACCGGCTGTGGGAGAATGCACACCGACTCTACGCCGGTCTCAAACAACTGGGTTTCAAGGTCAGCCCGGAGGTCAGCCCGGTAGTTGCCGTCACCATCGAAGATCGTGACCAGTCGATTGCCTGGTGGGCCCGGCTCCTGCAAGCGGGCGCCTACGTAAACCTGGTCATGCCGCCCGCCTCACCCGGCGACTACAGCCTGCTGCGTTGCAGCGTGAGTGCCGCCCACAGCAGCGTACAAATCGACAGTATTCTGGATGCCTTCGCCAGCCTCGGCAATACCGAATGAATAAACTCAGCATTACCGGCAACGGACCGCTGGATGGCGAGATCAATATATCCGGGGCCAAAAATGCGGCACTGCCGGTACTCGCTTCCACCCTGCTGAGTCCGGACCCGGTTCATATCCGCAATGTTCCACACCTGCGTGACATTACTACCACACTGGAACTGCTTGGACAGCTGGGCACCCGTATCGAACTCAACGAGCATATGGAGCTGATCGCCGATAGCAGCGACATCGTTTCGGTACGCGCACCCTACGAACTGGTCAAGACCATGCGCGCATCCATTCTGGTGCTTGGCCCCCTGCTGGCACGTTTCGGTGAAGCCAATGTATCTCTGCCCGGCGGCTGTGCCATCGGGTCACGACCGGTCAACCTGCATATTCAGGGGCTGAAGGCCATGGGAGCCGAAATCGATATCGAGGACGGTTATATTAAGGCGCGGGCACAACGCCTGCACGGCGCCAGAATCGTTCTCGATATCATATCGGTAACCGGCACCGAGAACCTGATGATGGCCGCAACCCTGGCCGACGGAATCTCGGTTATAGAAAACGCCGCCCGGGAACCGGAAATCATCGATCTGGCCGACTGCCTGACCAGCATGGGCGCCAGGATCAGCGGTGCAGGCACCGACACCATTACCATAGAAGGAGTGGAACGACTGCACGGTGGACGTCACGACATCATTCCTGATCGTATCGAAACCGGCACCTTCCTGGTGGCCGCGGCGGCCACCGGTGGCCGGGTCCGGCTGCGCAAAACCGAACCGGCTTACCTGGATGCGGTACTGGAAAAACTGCGCGATGCCGGTGCCCGTATCGAGACCGGAGATCATTGTATCGAGCTGGACATGCAAGGCCGGCGTCCGCATGCGGTCAACATCACCACCGCACCGCACCCCGCCTTCCCGACCGACATGCAGGCACAGTTTGTCGCCCTCAACAGCATCGCCGACGGCACGGCAACCATCAAGGAAACTATCTTCGAGAACCGCTTTATGCACGTGCAGGAACTGCAACGCATGGGAGCCGATATCGAATTGCAGGGCAACACAGCCATTGTGCGTGGCGTGCAGTCCCTGCAAGGCGCACCCGTCATGGCAACGGATCTGCGCGCCTCCGCCTGCCTGGTAATTGCGGGCCTGGCCGCCGAAGGTGAAACGGTGATCGACCGCATCTACCACCTGGATCGTGGTTACGAGTGTATCGAGGAAAAACTCTCCCAGCTGGGTGCCAACATATGCCGACTACCGGCAAAACAGGCTTAAGCCGACCGGTGTAACGGATCGTAACTCAGGACTTTTTGCCGATCAACTCAATCGGGTAGCCGTCGGGATCTTCCACAAAGGCGATGATGGTGGTACCGGCATTCATGGGTCCGGCATCACGCAGAATTCTGCCGCCACGGTCGCGAATCTCCTGCGTAGCCTGGTAAACGTCGTCGACTTCCAGCGCGATGTGCCCGAAACCGGTACCCGCTTCATAATGATCGGTATCCCAGTTAAAGGTCAGCTCGAGCACGGTATTCTCCGACTCGTCACCGTAACCAACAAAGGCCAGCGTAAACTTTCCATCCGGATAATCTTTCTGCCGCAACAGCTTCATACCCAGCACTTCAGTATAGAAAGTGATAGAACGGTCCAGGTCACCGACGCGCAACATAGTGTGTAGTATTCGCATAATCCTGTTCTCCTCCTGGAAACCTGCTCGACCGACAATCATTTGAACATGTGTGCAAGCTGACCGGTATGCGCACCACCTAAGTATTACTGACGGGCGGCTTTTTTCCTTGCGGCAATCCGCAGCCGCAGCGCATTCAGCTTGATGAAGCCTTCGGCATCCTTCTGGTCGTAGGCACCTTCGTCATCCTCGAAGGTAGCGATGCGTTCATCGAACAGCGAGTCTGCTTCCGACATACGCCCGACGACAATAACGTTGCCCTTGTACAGCTTCACGCGCACCTTGCCATTCACATTTTCCTGCGAGGCATCAATCATCTGCTGCAACATCTCGCGCTCGGGACTCCACCAGTAACCGTTGTAGACCAGCTCGGCATAGCGCGGCATCAGTTCGTCCTTGAGGTGGGCCACCTCCCGGTCCAGGGTCAGGGATTCCATGGCCCGGTGCGCCTTGAGCATGATGGTCCCGGCCGGTGTTTCATAGCAACCGCGTGACTTCATGCCCACGTAGCGATTCTCGACGATATCATCCCGGCCGACTCCGTTGTCGCCGCCCGCCTTGTTGAGTATCTCCATGACCTGCCCGGCGCTTACAGGGCTGCCATCGATCTCGACGATATCGCCTTTTGCGTAGCCCAGTTCCACATACAGAGGCTCGTCCGGTGCTTTTTCCGGAGACACGGTCCAGCGCCACATATCTTCTTCAGGCTCGGCCCAGGGATCTTCGAGGATATCGCCCTCGTAGGAAATATGCAGTGAATTCGCGTCCATCGAATAGGGCGATTTTTTGCCCTTCCCGTAGTCAACCGGTATAGCGTGCTTCCTGGCATACGCCATCAGTGATTCGCGCGAACTCAGGTCCCACTCACGCCAGGGCGCAATGATCTTCACATCCGGCTTCAACGCATAAGCCCCCAGCTCAAAACGCACCTGGTCATTGCCCTTGCCGGTGGCGCCATGGGAAATCGCATCGGCACCGGTCTCGTTGGCAATTTCGATCAGGCGTCTGGAAATCAGCGGCCGGGCAATCGAAGTCCCGAGCAGGTATTCGCCCTCATAGATCGCATTGGCACGAAACATCGGAAACACGTAATCGCGCGCAAAATCCTCGCGCAGATCCTCGATGTATATTTCCTTCACACCCATAGCCTGGGCCTTGGCGCGCGCCGGTTCGACTTCCTCACCCTGACCGATATCCGCGGTGAAAGTCACCACCTCACAGCCGTAAGTGTCTTCCAGCCACTTTAGAATAATGGACGTATCCAGTCCGCCGGAATAGGCAAGAACCACTTTGTTAATCTTGGACATGAGTTTGAACCTTTGTTTAACCTGCCAAATCTAAGACTTCGCCCTGGACTTCATCTTCGCGCTACGCCGCAATCGTGCACCGAGCCGCCGCGCCAGTTCGCCAAACAATTCCGTCTGCGTCGGGTGCGGATGAATCGCTTGCCCCACCTGCTCCAGTGTCATATTGCCAGAGACCATCATCACCGCCTCACCGATCAGGGTATCCGCATGATCTGCCAGCAGATGCACGCCAATAATCCGCTGCGTCTTCTTGTCCGCCACGATCTTGATCACGCCGTGCAGCTCATTGTTGATCATGGCCTTGGCATCGATACTCATCGGCACCTTGACCTCGGCTGCATCGATGCCCCTGGCTTTTGCCTCGTCCATCGACAGACCCACAAAGGCCGCTTCCGGACGGGTAAAGATCACCCCGCAGTCCTTGTCCTGGTCGTACTTCATGTCCTCGCCGAGGATGGTTGCGGCCGCGACGCGACCCTGCTGGGCAGCAGTATGCGCCAGCATGAGACCACCGATGACATCGCCGATGGCGAAAATATGCGCTACGCTGGTGCGGCAACGGGCATCTGCCTTGATGATGCTGTGCTCGCTGGCAACACCCGCCTTGTCGAGACCCAGGCCATCCAGTACCGGACGCTTGCCGGTACCCATGATGACATAGTCCACCTTGCTGCTGTGTGCCTTGCCGTCTGCATCCTTGTACTTGACCGTCACTGCACCGGCCTTGCCGGAGATCCCGTCGATCTGTACCGAGGTGTGCACGGTCAGGCGCGGGTCATCGTTCAGCACTGCCGTCAACTGGCGTGCAATCTCCGGCTCCACTTCCGCGAGAATACGATCTTTTGCCTCCAGCACCGTGACACTGGAACCGAAGTCCTGGAAGATCTGCGCCATCTCCAGTCCAATTGCACCACCACCAATGACCACCAGCTTTTTCGGCTGCTTGTCGAGTGCCCAGACCGTGTCAGAGGTCAACACACCGCCGCCCTCGACCAGTCCTTCGATAGCACCCGGGATCGGCGGCACGAACGGCGGTGCACCGGTAGCGATTACCGCACAACCGAAGCGGACTTTTTCCCCTGCCGGCTGATCGCCGTTCGGCGCACGCGTGTGCGGATCTTCCTGGTTACCGGAGGTGTCGATAAGCAAGGTATGTTCATCGACGAAGCGGCCGAAACCCTGCACGTAGTTAATCTTGACGCCCTTGTCGGTCTTCAGCGCCATATCGCCACGGGTCTCCAGTATCTTGCGGCGCGTGGCATCGAGCTGGCCCCAGTCCAGGCTTGCCTTGCCGGTGCTGACACCCAGATGCCCGTCATCCAGACGATCACGAATGCGGTCGGCGGCTGCGCGCCAGGCCTTGGACGGAATGCAGCCGCGCCACAGGCACTCACCACCCGGCAGTGGTGCATCGTTCACCAGTGCCACCTTGAGTCCGTGCGCAGCGAGATCGCGGGCACAATCTTCACCACCCGGCCCACCACCGACGACCACTACGTCGTAGTCCCAGTCACCTTCCGGTATGGCGGGACCGGTCGGCCCCATCCAGCTTTCCGGCTGTTCGACCAGGTCCTTCAGGCCTTGCAGGTACATGGCGACATCGGCACCATTGACCACCCGATGATCGGCCGTAATGGTAAACGGACTACCAGCATCGGTATTGGCCGAAATAGCCAGAATCGCCGCAATACCCGGTGTCGCAATGGCATCGAAATGACTCACACCGAACATGCCCATATTGGAAATCTGGAACGTGGAGCCGGTGTATTCATCGGGCTTCAGGCGCCGCTTGCGGGCGCGCTCGACCAGGTCCTTCCAGTCTTCGTTCAGCGCGTCAAGTTCACGCGACTCACAACCGCGCAGTACCGGCACCACCAGTCCGCCACCATCCGCAGACACCGCCATACCGATATCAACACTACTGCGTTCTACCAGCTTGTCCTGCGGCTGGTAGCACCAGTTCATGTTGGGAAAATCACGCATGGCGAGCGCACAGGCCCGGGCAATGGCCACGGTAACCGATGCACCCTGGGCCCTGGAAGCCTTGATCAGGCGTCCCAGGCTGATACTGGTGGTAACGTGGAAAGTCGGCATACTCAACGAGGCGGCCATCGCATCGCTGGTCGCTTTTTCAAGCTTGCTCATGGGACGACCGTCACCCGGCACATCGACCTGCGGGAAACCGGCGGCGGCCGGCACCACCGCCGCTGGCCTCGATGCCACATCGGCAGCCACAATCACCCCGCCCGGCCCCGTACCACCGATGGCATTCAGATCCATACCACGCTGCCCGGCAATCGCCCGGGCCTGTGGCGTCGCACCACGACCATGCGGCCGCGCAGCCGGTGCACCACCAGATGAAACTGCAGAAGGTGTCGAAGCCGCGGGCGTAGCAGCAGTCTCCGCTGCATTTGCAGGTGCTTTCTTTACGGCCGCCGGCGCGGCTTCCTCGTCGACTACCTGATCCGCATTTTCCACCAGGTAGGCCAATGCACCACCCACCGCGACCGTGGCATCCACGGGCGCCAGCGGGCCGGAGAGGTAGCCCTCCCGAAACACCTCGACGTCCATGATGGCCTTGTCGGTCTCGACCGTCGCCACCACCGTACCGCGCTCGATCCGGTCACCGATATTCTTTTCCCAGCTAACCAGCATGCCTTCGGTCATGGTGTCCGAAAGCTGCGGCATGGCAATCGTGTAGCTCGCGCCTTCCGGTGCCGCGCTGACTGCTTCCGCAGGCGCGCTGTCCTGAGCCGTTTCCGGTTCAGCCGCCGGGCTGGCCGGAGCCGCTGATCTTTCGGCGCTGGCTGCGGCGGCCGGAGCCGGTGCTGCCGCATCACTCTGCCGTACTTCGTCTGCTGACGCCGCGATATACCCCATGGCCTCGCCAACCGGAATGGTGCTATCAAGCGGCGCCAGCGGACCGGAAAGATACCCCTCGCGGAATATCTCGACATCCATGATGGCCTTGTCGGTCTCGACGGTGGCCACGATATCTCCACGCTCGACCTTGTCGCCGATGTTCTTTTCCCAGCTGACCACCACACCTTCGGTCATGGTGTCCGAAAGCTGGGGCATCTTGATTACATAAGGTTCAGCCATGGCTTGTTACTTCCCGAACATCCTGCGCACCCTTTCGACGACATCACCGGCATTCGGTATAGCCGCTTTCTCGAGGGTATGGTTATAGGGGATCGGCACATTGACCGCCGACACGCGCTGTGGCGCAGTATCCAGTTCAAAGAAACATTCCTCGTTGATAATGGCAATCACCTCGGCACCGACACCGACAGGTGCCTCGGCCTCCTCGACCACCACCGCGCGGTGCGTCTTGCGTACCGAGCTAACGATTCCCGCGCGATCAATCGGACTCAGCGCATAGAGATCGATGACCTCCGCCTCTATACCGAACTGCTTTGACAGCGTTTCCGCCGCCTGCAGACACCAATGCACCGAAATATTATAGCCGAACAACGAAACATCACTTCCCTCGCGCGCCACCTCGGAACCTACCAGCGGATGGAAATACTCTTCGTCCGGCACTTCGCCCTTCAGGTTGTACATCAGCTCGTGCTCGTTAATGTACACCGGGTCATTGCAACGCACCGCAGACTTGAGCAGTCCGTAAGCCTGTCTGGGGTTACTCGGTGTCACCACGCGCAAACCGGCAATCCCCATGAATACCTTTTCCATGCGGGCCGAATGCTGGGCACCGAGCTGATGCGCGGTACCGCCCGCGGAGCGAACCACCACCGGCGCCTGCAGCTGACCACCGGACATGTAACGCACCTTGGCCGCCGAGTTGAACAACTGATCCATGGCCAGCCAGGCAAAGTTGACCGACATGATTTCGATTATCGGACGCACACCCAGGAACGAGGCGCCAATACCCAGGCCGGTGTAGCCGTTTTCGGAGATTGGCGTATCGATTACTCGCTCCGGACCATATTTATCGAAAAGTCCCTGTGTCGCCTTGTAGGTGCCACCGGCCACACCGATATCCTCACCCATAACGATCACCAGCGGATCGTTGGCCATCTCTTCATCGTGGGCGCGCCGCAGCGCTTCCCAGTACATTATTTCTGCCATTAGCGGCCACCTCCGTATACCCAGGGGTCGTTCTCTGCGAGGATGTATTTTTCCAGTTCCTCGACACGCGGCTCGGGAGACGACTCGGCGAACGCGATGACCTCGTTTTCGATCTCGTCGAGAATTTCGGTATCCATATTCTTGTAATCGTCCCTGGTGATTTCACCCGCTTCGATCAGGCGATCGCGCAACATGATGACCGGGTCACGCCTGGACCACATACGTTCCTCGGTCTTGGAGCGATAGGCGTTGGAATCCGACATGGAATGACCGCGATAGCGATAGGTCATCAGTTCCAGGAAATACGGCCCCTTGCCAGAGCGCACATGCTTGACCGCCTTCTGAGCCGCCTGGTACACCTTTTCCACATCCTGGCCGTCTTCCTGTGCAGACGGGATGTTGTAACCGGACACACGCTTGTACTGATCGATCACTGCGGTAGAGCGATCGATACGGGTACCGATTCCATACAGATTGTTCTCGCACACGTACAGTACCGGCAGATCCCACAACTTGGCCATGTTCAGCGATTCGTGGAAGGTGCCCTGGTTGTTGGCTGCATCACCGAGGAAGCACACCACGATCTCGTCACCACCCTTCATCTTGACGGCCTTGGCCATACCGGCAGCCAGCGGGAACGGTCCGCCGACCAGTGCGTAGCCGCCCATGAAGCGGTGTTCCACGTCGAAGATATGCATCGAGCCACCGCGCCCCTTCGAAGAACCGGTCTCCCTGGCATACAGCTCAGCCATCACCTTGCGCGGGTCCGCGCCGGCCTTGATAGCGTGCACGTGATCACGATAGCTGGTCACCACGTAATCGTGGCCGGGCTTTGCCGCTTCCAGCACCCCGAATGCACAGGCTTCCTCACCCGAATACAGGTGCAGGAAACCACCAATTTTTCGTTCCACGTAGGCTTCGTAGCAGCGCTCTTCAAAGCGCCGGGCAAACAGCATTTCGCGCAGCAGGCGTTTCTTGTCGGCAACGTTCATGAGGCTCCTTGCAGCTCCAGGACCCGTAAGCGGAGTCCATTATTGGTTTGAAACTATTGAAATTACAGGAAAATTTCAGCATGATCCGGACTCATCCAGCAACCTGCCGAAGCCGAACTTCCGTTCCGCCCGCAATCCGGGAAGACGGTAGAAATCAGGCCCGGTATGATGTTTCTTTTACCGCAGCAGGTCAAGGTGCAAAATGTCTTGAATTGCGGTGAAAGCGTCGGGAAATCAATGCAAAACTATAGCAAAATCACGGTGTAGGAAAGAAGGTATGAAACTGGTACTGAAGCAACCTGACGACTGGCACCTGCACCTGCGCGACCGGGAGGCCATGCACTCGGTGCTGGCGCACACAGCCGCCCGGTTTGGCCGTGCCATCATCATGCCGAATTTGCGAACTCCGGTTACCGACACCGGGGCCGCCCGCGACTACCGGCAACGCATACTGGACGCGCTGCCGGCAAACGCAGGCTTCCGGCCCCTGATGACGCTCTACCTCACCGACAATACCGATGCCGCAGAAATCATCCGCGCACATGAAAGCGGTTATATCCACGCAGTAAAACTGTACCCGGCTGGTGCCACCACCAATTCTGCGGCCGGGGTGACGCGCATGGAAAATACCTGGTCGGCCCTGGAGGCCATGCAGGACTGCGGCATGCCGCTACTGGTGCATGGCGAGGTCACCGCGCCGGAGGTCGATGTGTTCGATCGCGAGATGGTGTTCATCGACAAGATACTGGAACCGCTGCTCAGGCGTTTCCCGACACTGAAACTGGTCCTGGAACACATCACCACCCGACAGGGCATCGAGTTTGTGCTACGTGGCGGTGACCAGGTCGCAGGCACCCTGACCGCCCACCACCTGTTACTGAACCGGAATGCGATTTTTGCCGGCGGCATCCGGCCACACCACTACTGCCTGCCCATCCTGAAACGTGAGGCACACCGCGAAGCATTGCTGGAAGCTGCGACCGGAGGCAACCCGAAATTTTTTCTCGGCACCGACAGTGCACCGCACGCCCGGCACGCCAAGGAAAGCGCCTGTGGCTGTGCGGGTCTCTACACCTCTCATGCCGCCATTGAGCTATATGCAGAAGCTTTCGAACAGCTCGACCGACTGGACCGGCTGGAAGGCTTTGCAAGTGTGTTCGGCGCGGATTTTTACGGTTTGCCACACAACGAAACGCAGATCACCCTGTTAAAAGAGGATTGGCAGGTACCGGAAAGTTACCCGCTGGGCAGTGCAGAGCTGGTCCCCATGCGAGCAGGGGAAGTCGTCCACTGGCGACTTGGCGCGCAATGAGCGTGCGGGCCGGCGCGGCTCAGTACACCCGCGTTACCCGGTAACCACGCTGACTGAGCAGGTTCAGCAGGCCTTCTTCACCGGGAAGATGCAGTGCACCCACGGCAATGAATCGCCGCCCCTTGCGCAGACGGGTTTCCATCCGTTCGGCCATGCGATGATTTCGCTCGACAATGATCATCCGGTTAACGGTC
Organism: Gammaproteobacteria bacterium; assembly: GCA_030621785.1. Classification (GTDB taxonomy): domain Bacteria; phylum Pseudomonadota; class Gammaproteobacteria; order DSM-19610; family DSM-19610; genus Thiogranum. Next base: position 21,502 of record JAUXGZ010000008.1, read on the forward strand.
TCCACCAGCTGAGGGTCGCTACCTTCCATGGAGGCCTCGTTCAGCGCTACCAGGCGATCCAGATCCCGATCCACGTAGGCATCGCGCAGCTGTTCCAGCATCCGCCCGATTTCCGGCAGGTTATCCAGCGTGTCCTCCAGTAACGCCACCTGATCCTGTTCCGACAGCGTATCGAACAGCTCCATCTGTTCTTCCACCGTCTCCAGGCCATCGACCTCCTTGTCCTGCCGGACCGCCTGCTGATAGAGCATCAGGTCCAGTACCTGCCCGTTTTCCGACGGCGGCGTCATCAGGGTTACCGCTACCGCCCAGGGTTTCATTCTGGCCAGCAGTATTTCCGGAACACCCTGTTGCGCCATCACGTCTGCAGTACGTTTGTAGAGTCCGGCACCAATAATGGATTCCAGCGTCGTTCCATCTTCGAGCAGAAGGGCGGTCACCATGGACATCAGTGCGGCTCTGTCCAGCACCACCTCCAGGGTTACACCCTGCGCCTGGTCGAAAGCATTCTGTACCGCGGGGGGCAGCTGAACAACAGCCGGATCATCACTGTGCATGGTACCGAACAGGTAGCTTGCCATGCTGTCATTGCGTTCCAGCTTCCACAACAATCCGGTTGAGAATTCGCCGGCTTGCAAGGCAAGGCTGGCCAGCAGGCAGGCCATCAACATGACGAGGCGGCAGCCACGGTTAACTGAAAATGCGGTTTTATTCACGTTCATGCAGGCGTTCCGGTATGCTCTCTGTCCATGGATGAAGAAGATATACCAAAAAAGCTGGCCGGGCGCTTTCGTGGCTTTCTACCGGTAATTGTCGACGTCGAAACAGCAGGCTTTAATGCCAGGAAAGATGCCCTGCTGGAAATTGCTGCGGTGATGGTCGATTTCGACAGTGACGGACAACTGCAACTGACCGAAACCATCGCCTGCAACGTACTTCCCTTCAAGGGTGCCAATCTGGACGAGAAGTCGCTGGAATTCACCGGCATCGACCCCTGGCATCCGTTCCGCTTTGCCAAACCGGAAGAAGAAGCACTGGGAACTGTTTTTTCGCCCATACGCAAGGCGGTCAAGGCCAGCGGATGCACGCGCGCCATCCTGGTTGGCCACAACGCCTCCTTCGACCTGGGTTTCATCAATGCAGCGGCCGAACGCAACAAAATCAAACGCAACCCGTTCCACCCGTTCAGTAGTTTTGACACCGCGACACTGGCCGGGCTGGCCTACGGGCAAACCGTTCTGGCACGCGCCGCCATCACGGCCGGACTCGATTGGGACCAGGAACAGGCGCACTCGGCAAAATACGATGCCGAACGCACGGCTGAACTGTTCTGCGGCATCGTGAATCGCTGGGACGCATCCAACCGGTAGGAGCGCCCCCTGACCTCTGTTATCGACCGCTACTTGCTGTCGATAATGCTCCAGCCAGCGGTCGCTGGCAGCCGTGGAAGATCCATGACAGGAAATTCACCCGTCAGCGCACCGAGAAAAGCGACTATATCCTTCACCTGATTTTCGTCCAGATCCTTGTTAAGCTGCACTTTTGCCATCACTCGTACGGCATCATCCAGCGTCTGGACCGAACCATTGTGAAAATAGGGAGCGGTCAGAGCGATATTCCTCAACGTGGGCACCTTCCACATATGCTTGCCGTCACGGCCCTTGTCCGAAGCCAGATCGTAGGTAGCGACATAATCGTTATCGGTGTAGGTCGGGAACTTCATAAAGAAGCCGGTGCCCGCTGCCATCGCCGGGCCATTGAAAGCCGGACCTGAATGGCAACCGGTACAGCCGGTCTCGTCAAACAGCGTCATGCCACGCAATTCCTGTTCGCTGAGTGCATCCTTGTTGCCGTTGACGTGACCGTCATAACGACTGTTCGGCGTGATCAGCGTGCGTTCGAAAGCGGCCACGGCCCGGGCTGCATTTTCCACCGTCATGGCGTCATCCTTGCCGAACGCGCTCACGAACAGGGCTTCATAGCCGGGTATTGCCCGCACCCGGTTCATGGCAACCTCGAGATCGCTCATACCCATTTCAACCGGATTCACGACCGGGCCTTTAGCCTGATCCTCGAGAGTAGCGGCGCGTCCATCCCAGAACTGGGAAGAAGCGAAGGCCGCGTTCCAGACGGTCGGCGCACTGCGGCCGCCGGTTTTGCCGTGTACGCCCATGGAAAACGAGCGGTTGTCATCACCACCCAGCATCAGGTTGTGGCAGGAATTGCAGGACACTGTGCCGGTCTCGGAAAAGCGGGGGTCGAAATACAACCGTTTACCCAGCTCGACTTTTTCAGCCGTCACGGGATTGTCAGCCGGCTCCGGCGCCTTGTCGGGCAGAGCCTGCCATTCGTAGGCCATCGCGGCATTTGTCGCAAGGCTGATAACGAGAGACAATAGAGCTGTTTTCAGTTTCATAACATCAATTCCTTGAAGTTTTAGCGGATTTAGGTCTTTCGGCTTAGAATCAATCTAAATTATCTTTTTTTCAACCAGAAAAATCAAGGGTAGATGCCCGTATGAGCACACTTCCGGAAAAAGACCAACAAATCATCGACGCCCACACCGGACTGATACACCGGGTGGTAATCGCCTGCGAGAACCCCCAGCTGGTACCCGACCTGGAAGAAATCCTGAAGCAGGCAGAACAGAATGACTGGGCCTCCCTGGTTGCGGCCATTCGCCAGATCCTGGCGGGAAAACGCGATGAGTCCATGCTGTTCGCACTGGACGAGGAGGATCGCCTGATCGTCAGCACCATCCTGCGCGGCCTGCAGAACGCTGCAACCCTGCCGGATCTCCAAAAGGGATTCGATGCCGGAATGGCTGCACCCGGCCTGGCGGCCATGATTCACGGCTCCCGCAAGGGCAACCTGGAAACGCTCAAACTGTTATCGGATATGGCGCAGCAGATGATGCAGGCCGGTGGCGATATGGCCCGTCTGGCGGCCGTTCTGCGCCCGATGATCCAGGGCGAGCGCGAACCCGGGATACTGACCCGTGGCATGTCCGATAAAGGTGAAGAACTGCTTCAGGCAATCCTGGTGGAACTCTCCAGACTGGATTCTGAGTAGTACAACACGAGCCTAAGAACCGCTGGCGGCTTCCTGCAGCATCGGTTTCAACTCGCCCTTCTGGTACAGCTCCAGCACGATATCGTGGCCACCGACCAGCTCGCCTTTCACGTATACCTGCGGGAAGGTGGGCCAGTTGGCAAAACGCGGCAGGTTTTCAAAAATTTCCGGATCAGCCAGCACATTTACATGTCCAAAGTCCACTTCACAGGCCTGCAACATCTGCGCAGTTCTGCTGGAATAACCGCACATGGGCATCTGCGGCGTACCTTTCATGAAAATCACGACAGGGTCGGAGTCAACCGCCTGTTTTATTCGCTCCATTACATCCATCGTTACCTGCCTCTGCTATTGATCCGATTTTTATACCTGCGTGGAGTGTACCCGGCAACCGGGTGAACAAAAAGTCAATTTTAAAGTGGTTATCCGCCACTATCAGGCAATTGAGTCTACATTTCGCTGCAGCCAGAACTCGAGCGCCGCGAGGTGCCAGAGCTTGCTGCCCTGTAACCGGGTCAACTGGTGTTCGGGATCATTCAGTATCGCCTGAACATATTCCCTGCGGTATAAACCACGTTCGCGACAGGCCGTCGAGTCCAGGATATCGCGCATGAAATCCAGAAACTCACCACGAATATATTTGAGCGCGGGCACCGGAAAATACCCTTTGGGCCGATCGATTACAGCATCCGGTATCAGGCCTCGCGCAATGGCCTTGAGAGGAAACTTGCCGCCCTCACGCAATTTCAGTTGCGGAGGCATCCTGATGACCAGTTCTACCAGTTCGTGATCCAGGAAGGGAACGCGTGCTTCCAGTCCCCAGGCCATGGTCATATTATCCACCCGCTTGACCGGGTCATCGACAATCAGGGTAGTTACGTCGAAATGCAGCACCCGGTTCAGGTACTGTTTCGCTCCCGCGGATTTCAATCGTTCTGCCACCAATGCTTCGGTATAGTCCGGACCGGCGTAGGCCTGCGACACCATGGACAGGTATTCTGCATGGTCTCGATCGAAGTACCAGGAACGGAAACGTTCCACATCGCTGTCGACGCCGTGCTGCATGTGGGGGTACCAGAAGTAACCGGCAAAAACCTCGTCCGCACCCTGCCCGCTTTGCACCACCTTTACGTGCCGGGAAACGCGCTCGGCAAGCAGATAGAAAGCGACAGCATCCTGCCCCACCATCGGCTCGGCCATACTGTCGATCGCCTCGGGCAGGCGCTGAAGCACCTCGGCATCGGGTACATGGATTTTTTCATGGCGGGTGCCATAGCGTTCCACGATCTGGTCGGAAAACTCGAACTCGCTGCCTCGCTCGTCCGGATGATCCTCGAAACCAACCGAAAAGGTACGCAGGTCACTACCGCCATCCTGCGCAAGCAGCGCTACCAACAGGCTGCTGTCCAGCCCGCCGGACAGCAGCACACCCACCGGGACATCGGCAATCACGCGCCGCCGCTGTACCGCACGCAGCAATGCAGCACGTGTTTCCTCCAGCCAGTCCTGTTCACTGCGCTTGACACCATCCGGGCCGGCATCGAGCTGCCAGTAGGGGAACACGCGATCGTGCCCGCTGGCGTCGACGATCATCAGGTGTGCAGGCGGCAGCTTGCGAATACCGCGCAGCAGGGTGCGCGGCGCCGGCACCACGGCGTGCAGCGTAAAATGGTGGTGTAACGCAACACTGTCGATGCTCGTATCCACATCACCGGCCGCCAGCAATGCCTGTGAAGTGGAAGCAAAGCGGAAGCGCTCACGTGTCTGACTGTAGTACAGCGGCTTGATACCGAAACGATCCCGCACCAGGATCAATTTGTGCTGCCGGCGATCCCAGATGGCGGCCGCGAACATACCGTGTAATCTTGCCGCAAAGCCTTCACCCCAGGCTGCCCAGGCCTTGAGAACAACCTCGGTATCACCTTCACTTTTAAATTCATAGCCTTTGCTGATCAGCTCGGCGCGCAATTCCCGGTAGTTGTAAATGGCGCCGTTGAACACCAACACCAGCCCCAGTGCCTCGTCCACCCACGGCTGGTCGGAAGCGTGGGAAAGATCGATAACCGACAGACGACGATGTCCCATAGCCAGTGCATCGCGCCTGTATCGACCTTCGTGATCGGGGCCACGCTTCTCCAGCCTGGAAAGCATGCGTTGCAGCACACCATTATCGGGTGCCTGTCCATCCAGACGTAATTCACCACAGATTCCACACATATCAAATCAGGACCGTTAGCAGATTTTCACAGTTGACCGGAAGTCCGGCGACCAAAGCCACCACCACCAGGGGTCCGTATCAGCAGATGATCCCCGGCATCGACATCAAGCGCCGTTTTTGCGGCCACGACGGTGCCGTTCAGTTCGTTGCGACCAGGTTTACCGGCAGCACCACCGGCAAGCCCCCAGGGGGCACGCTCGCGACGTTCAGTGATCAGGGTCACCTGCGCCGGCGATAAAAACCGGTATTCCCGCAGCAGGCCGTTGCCACCATTACGCCGACCCACACCGCCGGAACCCCGGCGGATCCGGTAACGGCAGATACGCAGCGGAAACATGCTTTCGACGACTTCAACCGGGGTATTGAGGGTATTGGTCATATGCGTCTGCACGGCATCCAGACCACCGCCATGCGGCCCCGCGCCCATGCCGCCACCGACGGTCTCGTAGTAATCCCAGCTGCCACCGGCACCGCGAGCACCCATGGCAAGGTTATTCATACTGCCCTGGCTGGCGGCCGGAATGAGATCGGGTACTGCCTCCGACAGCGCACCCAGCAACAGGTCGACCACACGACTGCTGGTTTCCACATTACCGGCGGCCACGGCGGCCGGATAGCGGGCGTTCAGCAAGCAACCTTCGGGAACCTGCAGACAGACCGGGCGGAAACTGCCGGAACAGGCCGGCGTGCGCTCATCCATAAGGCAACGGAATACATAAAACACGGCAGCGGCTACGACCGGCACGGGACAGTTGATATTGCCGGCCACCTGGGACGCAGTGCCGGAAAAATCCACATTGACGCTACTGCCCTGAATCAGTAACTCGACACAAAGGCGAATATCCCGGGTACCCAGACCATCATCGTCCAGATAGTCGGTAAACCGGTAACGGCCGTCCGGCAACTGCTCCAGTGCCTGCCGGGCCATCCGCTCGCCGTACTCGTTCAGCTCCCGAAGTGCCACCGCATAAGCCTCGGTTCCCATGACTTCGACCAGCTCGGTAATCCGCCGAACCCCGGTACGATTGGCGCTGATCTGGGCGGAAAAGTCTCCCCGGGTAATCGCCGCATTGTGGGTGCAAGCGATAATGTCATCGAGCACCTGCTCATTGACCGCCCCCCCCTCGACCAGCAGCACGGGCGGAATCCGCAGCCCCTCCTCATCCAGCGTGCCGGCAATCGGCATGGACCCGGGGCTTTCTGCACCGATATCAGCGTGGTGAGCACGATTTACAACAAAACCGACACATTGCCCCCGCACGAACACCGGGGCGATCAGGGTAACATCCGGCAGGTGTGTCCCGCCCTGGAAGGGATCATTGAGCAGCAGCATATCACCGTGCGTCCAGCTTCGTTCATTTACCAGGCCGGACATGGCGTACGCCATACTGCCGAGATGCACCGGAATATGGGCGGCCTGGGCACACAGTTGTCCCTCGACATCGAACACGGCACAGGAATAATCAAGCCGGTCGCGGATGTTGGGCGAGAACGCAGCACGCCTGAGAACCGCCCCCATTTCGTCACAGATAGCAGCAATCCGGTTGGCGAACAGGCTGAGCTGTATAGCATCCATGCACCCTATTATGCCCGAGATTGTGTACTTGCTCCCATATTGCATTCCGGGTTTGCGGCCCGTAAACTCCCCAATCCTGAGTAATTTGGTCGACTATTACCCGGCCATAATCATGATTCAACCTTTTCTACTCCGAGGAGCAGTAACAAAATGAACCCATTAACATCCATCTGGGGCACCATTATCTCCGGATTTATCCTGGCGATTATTATCGTCTTCGCGCTGGGCACAACCAGCGTCAACGCGCTCGAACTCGAGGTCTGGTTCCACGTACTTTCCGGCGTGGTATGGATTGGCCTGCTGTACTACTTCAACTTTGTCCAGGTTCCGGCTGTTGGCCAGGCCCTCGCCGAGAAAGACAAGGGTGGCCCCGGCCCTGCCGCCATCAACAAGTACGTGGCTCCACGCGCGCTGCTGTGGTTCCGCTGGGGTGCCGTGGCAACCTGGCTGAGCGGTGTCGGTGCCTTGCAGCACCTGGCCGAAGGCGGCGCCATGAAAGCCTTCATGCTGAGCGACGGCATGGTGGTCATCGGCATCGGCGCCTGGCTGGGCACCATCATGCTGTTCAACGTCTGGGTGCTCATCTGGCCAAACCAGAAGAAGATCCTCGGCATGGTAGACGCCAGTCCCGAGCAGATCGCCGCCGCCAAGAAGGTCGCCCTGATGGCATCCCGCACCAATACCCTGCTGTCGATCCCCATGCTGATGTGCATGACCGCCTACGGGCACGGACTGCCGTTCTGATACAAAGAACCCGGGTACGTCCGGAAACCCGGCTCCGGCCGGGTTTTTTATTGCCAAACCACCAACAAGCACTATAAAATCCCGCCTTTGCTGTGGCGGCTCCATCGGGGCTGCCTTTTATTTTTGGAAGTCCTTTAAAGATGGCCGAACACCTGATGAACACCTACAGCCCGCTGCCGGTCTGCTTCGAACGCGGTGAAGGCGTTTACCTGTATGACACTGCCGGTGAATGTTACCTGGACGCCCTGTCGGGTATCGCCGTTTGCGGGCTGGGCCACGCCCATCCGGCCGTCAGCAAAGCCATCTGCACGCAGGCCGGCCGCCTGCTGCATACCTCCAATCTGTACCGTATCAGCCACCAGGAAACACTGGCCACCAGCCTGTGCCAGGTTGCCGGAATGGACCGGGTTTTTTTCAGCAATTCCGGCGCCGAAGCCAACGAGGCAGCCCTGAAGCTGGCGCGTCTGTATGGTCACCGCAAGGGTATCGATGCACCACAGGTCATCGTAACCGAGGGCAGTTTTCACGGACGCACCATGGCCACACTCACCGCAACCGGCAACCGCAAGATCCAGGCCGGCTTCGAACCGCTGGTACCCGGTTTCCTGCGCGCACCCTACGACGACCTGGACGCCATACAGACCATCGCCGACAACAGTCCCGGGGTGGTCGCTATCCTGGTAGAGCCGATAACGGGAGAAGCCGGCATTCGAATTCCGTCTGAAGACTACCTGCCCAAACTACGCGAAATCTGCGACCGGCAAGGCTGGCTCCTGATGCTGGACGAAATCCAGACCGGCATGGGTCGTACCGGACGCTGGTTTGCCTGTCAGCACGTTGATGTCCGCCCGGATGTCATGACGCTGGCCAAGGGACTCGGCAATGGCGTCCCGATCGGTGCCTGCCTGGCGCACGGGGAAGCCGCTGAAGTTTTTTCTCCGGGCAAGCATGGCTCGACCTTTGGTGGCAACCCGCTATCGACCTGCGCGGCACTGGCCGTTATTGAAACCATGAAGAAGGATCAGCTGGTGGCTGCTGCCGAACGTCTGGGCAAACGCATGCGGCAGGGCTTCGAGGAGCGTCTGCAAGGACTGGCCGGGGTGGTCGCTATCCGCAGCGCCGGACTCATGCTGGGCATCGAACTGGACCGACCCTGCGTCGCCCTGATGCAACAGGCACTGGACCGGAAACTGCTGCTCAATGTAACTGCCGAGCGGGTGGTACGTCTGCTGCCGCCACTAATACTCGCCAATGAACAGGCAGACGAAATTGTCGCCCTGACCTGTGGCCTCATCGAAGACTTTCTGGGTAACGAACAATGAGCCTGCGACACTTTCTTACCTTGCTGGATCTGTCGAGTGAAGAACTTCACCAGCTCATCGGGCGTGCAGTCGAGCTCAAGAACTGGCAAAAAAACGGCCGTATATATGAGCCCCTGAAGAACCGGGTGCTGGCCATGATCTTCGAGAAATCATCCACCCGTACGCGTGTCTCCTTCGAAACCGGCATGGTGCAACTCGGTGGCCATGCCATGTTCCTGTCGGCGCGCGACACCCAGATCGGACGTGGAGAGCCAGCGGAAGACAGTGCCCGGGTACTGTCGCGCATGGTAGACGCCATCATGATCCGCACCTTTGAACACGACAAGATCGAACGCTTTAGCGAGTTCTCGACCGCACCCGTTATCAATGCACTGACCGACCAGTTCCATCCTTGCCAGTTACTGGCAGACATGCAAACCTGGTTTGAGCACCGCGGTGACATTCGCGGGGCTACCGTTACCTTTATCGGCGATGGCAACAATATGTGCCATTCGTATATCAATGCCGCACGGCAATTCGATTTCACACTGCATGTTGCCGCACCGGCCGGCTACCATCCGGATCCCGACATTGTCGCCGGTGCCGCAGACTGCGTACGACTGTTCGAGGACCCCGTGGAAGCTTCGCGGGACAGCGATCTGGTGGTTACCGATGTATGGGCCAGCATGGGACAGGAAGAAGAACAGCGTGAACGCGAAAAAAGTTTTGCCGGCTTCCAGGTCAACGCAGACCTCATGCGACAGGCCGGCAAGGATGCCCTGTTCATGCACTGCCTGCCGGCACACCGTGGTGAAGAAGTAAGCGCCGAGGTTATCGACGGCCCGCAGAGCGTGGTGTGGGACGAGGCTGAAAACCGGCTACATGCGCAGAAAGCACTGCTGGAATTTCTGCTGGCCTAACCCGCACACCCCGGGCCATCCAATGGCGATGGCATCGTAATTGCTTAAAATACTTTCGACCACCGATTCATGACGCCTGATATAAGCACACCGGGAGAAAGTAAAGCATGGCCGTTGAACACCGTTGGAGTCAGCGCAAAGACATTTCAATCGATGTAAGTCTTTACTACCCGCCTGTCGGGGTGGTGAACGGGACTACCCGTAACATTAGTCTGGAAGGCATGTATATTGACACCAGGGGCGTCACTATACCTCCCCAGGCTCGTCTGGAAGTCTCATTCTTTACCGAAAGCTGTGGACGGCAGATCGAACACCGCATGCCCGCCTACGTTATCCACTGCCGGGATGGTGGTGTAGGCCTTATGTTGCAGCATGTGGGCCATGGCGAATTCGATGCCTTGCGCTACATGCTGAATGTCGCCTGAACGAGACGGCAGGCTCAGCCCAACCCGCAGTCCGCACGAAGCTCCGGCGGAAAACAGCAGCAAAAAATACTACCTTGCTCAGGTTCGCTTTCGATCTTCAGGCGAGCCTGGTGCCGTAACAAAACATGTTTGACAATCGCCAGCCCGAGCCCGGTTCCTCCATGCTCACGTGAACGACCGGCATCCACACGGTAAAAGCGTTCAGTGATACGCGCAATATGCCGAGCGGCAATACCCACGCCGGTATCCTCCACGGTAAATTCCGGACCGGTATCCGTGTCTGCCCATCGAATACTGATCCGGCCACCCGGCGGCGTATAGCGAACCGCGTTGAATACAAGGTTGGACAGGGCACTGTAGATTTCGGATTCGCGCCCCTTGATACACAGGCTGTAGTCAATATCCAGCTCGAAGACGTGAGCGTCACCACCATCCATATCCCGCGCATCGCGAGCAATAAAATCAATCAGGCCCGGTACCGCAACCGGCTTGTCATCATACGAAATATTTCCCGACTCCAGCTGCGACAGCGCCAGCAGGTCCTTTATGATTCGATTCATGCGCTCGGTCTGAACCTGCATGCTCTGCAGCCGGGAACCATAGCGCTCATCGAGTTCCGGATCGTCCAGAATGGTTTCAAGATAACCGGACACCACAGTCAGGGGGCTGCGCAGCTCGTGCGACACATTGGCAATAAAATTCTGCCGGGTTTTCTCGAGGATCTGCATACGCGTCATATCATGCGCAACTACCAGCCGCCGCCCGCTCCAGTAGGGAATAATGCGCACTAACAGGGTAATATTGTCATCCACCGGCGACGGCATCTCGACCGCACCCGCATAGTCCTCGTTACGCAGGTATTCCTGAAAGTCAGGATAACGAAGCAAGTCGCCGATGCGCTTGCCACTGTCACGCGGGTACTGGAGTCCGAGGTGATGGCCGGCTGCCTGGTTCCACCAGTCGATTGCCTCGCTGTCGGGTTGCAGCTCAACCGTCGCATCAGGCAGGGCCAGGATCATCTTGTGGAAGCGCTTCAGCATACTACGCAGGTTTTTCTTGCGCTTGCGGTTGCGCTGCTGCAAGCGCAGGATGTTTTCGAACACCGCACCCCAGATCCCTCTGGTATCTGCCGGCTGGAACTTCTTGCCTTCACGAAGCCACTTCAACAGCCGGCAGGTGTTATAGACATACCAGCCCAGGCCGAAGGCAAGGACCAGTATCAGCCCGAGTGCCGGGTATCCCGTCAGGGTACCCACCAGCAAACCCGAGAGCAGCAGGACTGCAATACGCCAGCGCTCGGCTCTCCAGGGATCAGCCACACTCAGTGCCTTGCGGAGAAACGGTAACCGGCACTGCGAACGGTCTGTATATAACGATCATAGTCCTGTTTGCCAAGCGCCTTGCGCAGACGACGTATATGCACATCAACCGTTCGCTCCTCGACAAATACGCCCCTGCCCCAGACATGATCCAGCAACTGCTCCCGGCTGTACACCCGCTCCGGATGACTCATGAAGAAATACAGCAGGCGAAATTCGGTGGGCGCCAGATCTACCGGTTCACCGCTCATACTGACCCGGTGGCTGACGGGGTCCAGTGACAGGCCGTCGAACTCGAGTGCATCCTCGCCACCCTGCGCCGTACTTCGGCGCAGCACGGCCTGGATACGGGCGATCAGTTCACGCGGAGAAAACGGCTTGGTGACATAATCGTCAGCTCCCGATTCCAGCCCGCGAACACGATCATTCTCCTCACCTCGGGCAGTCAACAGGATAATCGGCAGTGCCGAGGTCAGTTCTTCCTTGCGCAGGCGCCGCGCCAGGTCGATACCACTCATGCCGGGCAGCATCCAGTCCAGCAATACCAGGTCCGGAAGGTCCGCAGCAATCTCCAGTAGCGCCTGTTCCGCGTCCGCCACCAGCCTGAAACTGAAACCGGCCTTTTCCAGCGCAAAACCAACCATTTCGCCGATGTCTTTCTCATCCTCTACCAACAAAATTTTTTGCATGGATACTACTCAATCTCGCAGGGAGGCACGCGGCACGACGATTCGCGCCGGCTGCGCCCAGGGAATGACAGATTAATGACGCCTTCGGTTCTATGGTACAACGAGAAGTGTTACAGTTTCATTACGACATGTCCCGGCCAACCTATGAATAACACGACCGATAAACAGTCCACCCATCGTATCGGCAGAGGCATGACCATTGCTGCATGGGTCATCGCCCTGCTGCTGCTTTCCTGGTTCTTCAACCATTTGCTGGAAAAGCAACGCAACCCGAACCAGACCGTATATAGCCGGGTCGACGACAGCGGCAACCTGGAAGTGATGCTAAAACGCAACCACTACGGCCACTATATTACCGACGGCGAGATTAACGGCCACCAGGTGGAATTCATGCTGGATACCGGGGCCAGTGACGTGGCCATCCCGGCCGGACTCGCCGACCGACTCGGTCTGCGACGCGGGCCACCGGTTCAGTACCGTACCGCCAATGGACTGGTCACAGCTTACCGAACTACACTCGACAGTCTGTCCATCGGCCCTCTCGAAATCCGTGGAGTACCCGCCAGCATTAATCCGTCGATGCAGGATATGGAAATTCTGCTGGGCATGAGCGTCCTCAAACATATCGAATTCACCCAGCGCGGCGACACCCTGATACTGCGCCCCTATGAACAGTAGCCCGATCGAGCGACTTACCGAGCTTAGCGGGCAGTTGTCAGGCCTGCTATGGAGCAACGGGCTGACCCTGCTCATTCTGCTGGGCATGGGCCTGTACCTGACCATCCGCATGGGACTGGTGCAGGTGCGGGGCTTTCGCCATTCACTGGCGCTGATCTCCGGACGTTACGACTGCCCCGATCACGAAGGCCAGATTTCGCATTTCCAGGCGCTCTCCACGGCCCTGTCGGCGACCGTCGGCACGGGTAATATTGCCGGCGTCGCCACTGCCATCTCACTGGGCGGGCCGGGCGCCCTGTTCTGGATGTGGGTAACCGCATTTCTGGGCATGGCGACCAAGTTCACCGAATGCACACTGGCGCTGAAATTCAGGGAAGTCGGCATCGACCACGAGGTCTCCGGCGGCCCGATGTATACCCTGTTCAACGGCCTGCACATGAAGCGAACCGCCGTGCTGTTTGCCAGCTTTGCGCTGATCGCCTCTTTCGGCATCGGCAACATGGTGCAGGCCAACTCGGTAGTGGATGGCCTCGGCTACCTGATACCGGAGGTGCGTGATAATGCCTGGGCGGCAGGACTTGTCCTGGCCTTGCTGGTGGGACTGGTTATCCTCGGTGGAGTACAGCGCATTGCACGGGTGGCCAGTGCCATCGTGCCGGTCATGGCGGTCCTGTACATCAGCGCCGCATTGCTGGTGCTGATCAACCTTGCTGACCGGATCCCGGCGGCATTCGAGACCATATTCAACCATGCCCTCAATCCCTGGGCCGTCGGCGGGGCGGCCGTGGGCGAAGCCATTCGCTGGGGTGTGGCACGCGGCCTGTTCTCCAACGAGGCCGGACTGGGATCCTCACCAATGGCACACGCCGCGGCACGCACCAACGAACCGGTACGCGAAGGACTGGTCGCCATGATGGAGCCGTTCATCGATACCCTGGTCATCTGTACCATGACCGGGCTGGTGATCGTGGTTACCGGAGCGTGGACCTTGCAGCAGGACAACCTGGTCGGCGCAGCGTTGACTGCACACGCCTTCAAAAGCTCTATCGGCGTCGCCGGCGCCGGCGTGGTCGGCATCGGTCTAAGCCTGTTTGCCTTTTCGACCATGATCGCCTGGTCCTACTACGGCGACCGTTCGGCACGCTTTCTGTTTGGTGACAAGGCGGTGCAACCGTACCGCGTGCTGTACACGTTGCTGGTTGTGGTCGGCGCCGCAGTACCCCTTGAACTGGTATGGAATCTTGCCGATATCACCAATATTCTCATGGCCCTGCCCAACCTGCTCAGCCTGGCGCTGCTGGCCGGAGTGGCACAAAAGCTCAAGAACGAGTATTTTTCACGGCCATTCTCCCGCACCAAGGCAGAACCATGAGTGAAATCACGACCGACAGCGGACTGAAATACGAAGACCTCAACATCGGTGATGGCACCCTGTGTACCGGTCGCGGCCAGACCGCTATCGTGCACTACACCGGCTGGCTCGAGGATGGAACCAAATTCGATTCCAGTAAGGACCGCAACGACCCGTTCAGCTTTCCGATCGATTGCAGCTACGTAATTCCGGGCTGGGACCAGGGCGTGGTGGGCATGAAAGTCGGCGGAATACGCAGACTCACCATACCTCCAGAACTCGGCTACGGCGAACAGGGTGCCGGCAACGCAATCCCGCCAGGCGCCACGCTGAGCTTCGAAATCGAACTGCTGGAAATTTCCGAATAAATGCTGCTCGAGGTACTGGAGGCGCGCGTCGGACACGACATCCGGCAGGCGCTGGAAGAAGATCTGGGCAGTGGCGATGTAACCGCCCTGCTGATTCCGGAAAACCGGGTATGGAAAGCGCGTGTCATCAGCCGCGAGGCTGCCGTACTCTGTGGCCGCAACTGGTTCGATGCGGTCTTCGCTCACATCGACAGCCAGGTGGATGTCCGCTGGAACGCGCAGGACGCTGACCGGGTGGAGCCTGACCAGGTGCTGTGTACCCTCAAGGGCCCGGCGCGCGCCCTGTTGAGTGGCGAGCGGACGGCGCTCAACTTTCTGCAAACCTTATCCGGTACCGCCACACAGGCCGCGCAGTACGCCGGACAGGTCAAGGGCATGCATACCCGTATCCTGGATACCCGCAAGACCATTCCCGGCCTGCGCCACGCGCAGAAGTACGCCGTACACTGTGGTGGTTGCCATAACCACCGCCTGGGGCTCTATGATGCTTTCCTGATCAAGGAAAACCATATTATCGCCGCCGGTTCGATTGCCACCGCCATCCAGAATGCGCGCCGGCTGCGCAGTGAGCTACTGGTCGAGGTGGAAGTCGAAAATACCGGCCAGCTGGCACAGGCCCTGGACGCGGGCGCTGACCGCATCCTGCTCGACAATTTCACACCGGAGCAGGTTCGTGCCGCCGTGCTCACCAATGCCGGCCGTGCCGAACTGGAAGCTTCCGGCAGCATTA
The DNA here is from genome assembly GCA_030621785.1 of Gammaproteobacteria bacterium. Taxonomy (GTDB): domain Bacteria; phylum Pseudomonadota; class Gammaproteobacteria; order DSM-19610; family DSM-19610; genus Thiogranum. The sequence continues at coordinate 36,893 of JAUXGZ010000008.1, forward strand.
CACTGGAAAATCTGCACGACTACGCCGCTACCGGTGTGGACTACCTCTCTATCGGCGCCCTGACCAAGGATGTGCGCGCCATCGACCTCTCGATGCGCTTTACCTGAACCCGATGCGAGCGACTGTGGGCCGATGCTGCCCGTGATTCCCGCCGGAAATTCAGGGTGTGAATATTGCACAGTTTTGCCAGTCATTACTTCCTATCGATCCAGACCGCCTCTGAGTATTCTGTATTCATCGAATCACAGAAGTTCGCGAGGCAGACGATATGGATATCAGGCTTCGAGCGCCGCTATTCCCGGCGTTACTCATTGCAGCGCTGTGCGCCAATGGAATAACGCTGGCAGAACCCGTGACGCCACCACAACCGCAGATGACCCTTTCCCGGGCGTTGGTGGAATTCAAGGTAAAAGTCCTGGGTATAATCCAGGTTACCGGCTGGTTCCATAACGTGTACGAATCGATTGCCGACCCGAACCGGAAGGCTGACCTCAATCCTGATATCACCATCGAAGTCCAAAGCGTCGATACCCGCCATTCCTTGCGAGACCATTTTCTCAGAAGCCCGGCCTTCTTCGATGTCGACCGGTTTCCCACCATCCATCTTTCACAGGTGCAGATATCAAACGGTAGAAACGGCCGTAAACAACTGTACGGCAACCTGACATTGCACGGCATGACGCAAGCGGTTGTATTTGAACTTGCGCCGGTTGATCGGAACCGCAAGCGCGGCAAGACGCATGCAGATGACTACGCGGCATACACGACCATCAAGCGCACCGACTTCGGACTGGACGGCTTCCGGGCAGCCGTCAGTGATGACGTGGAAATTGTGGTATACGGCCGTTTTCGATGAGCGTCCGCTCACAACAGGGTGCTGTAATCAGTCGTATGATCTGCAGAGTCTCTTCGGCAACGTTGACTATCAGCGTATCTCTTCGATGGAGAGCTTCTTTTCCATCACACGCGGTGCAATGACAGCGTAACCCTGCAATTGCCAATGAGCGATTTCAGTAATCGCTGAGGGTGTCACTTTGATGAAGTCCTGAAAATCCTCCGTACGGTAGCCGTAGTCCCCGGCCGCCAGGCCACACACTCGAAATTCGACGCCCAGCGCTGCGTAGTAGCGCATACGATCGACCGCATCCCGGTATTTTTCATAGTTCTTTTTCGCGACCGTCACAATTTCTGTGCCATGGATAATGACTTTTATATCCAGAAATTCCGGCGCCATGTCGTAGGGAGTATCCATCAGGGGATTCATCAGTGAGCGTATCCAGTACAGCGCACTGTTGATCTTCTGCGGGTCGTCAAAGTAGAAATCAAACAATACCTGCTGTTCGCTGTAAGGCGTTTGTACAAATTCCGGGCCGTCGCCGGCCTGTGCCCAGGAACACAGCAACACTCCGAGTAACACCAGTATCTTCATGTAGGGAGTATAGACCACCGGTAATCAATAACTATCAGATGATTGCAGGTACCACAATCGATAATAGGTAATTCGCACTAGCCGGACGATGGCGGCGCATCCTCCTCCTGAGACACTGCTTCCTTTGTTGGTGCAGGCTCCTGTGGCAAAGGCACCGCCCTGGCCTTCTTCTTTTTCTTGCGCGGCACCTTGACCGGCTCCTGCCAGGCACTGCTATCGGCTTCCGGATCGACCTGATCCGGGTCGATCAGCACCCGCCCCCTCGCCCTCTGATACTTCAGATAAGCGCGTATTGCCGGTTTGAGGGTCTGGAAACGTGGCATATCCCCGGCTTTCTCCCGCTCGCGGACATACGAGGGATTGAAAAAGCGCGCCAAATTGTGCCCCGCCCGGGCAAAGTGAAGCTTAATCCCCTGTGCCGCCAATTCTTCGCGCAATTCCCCGACTTTCTGTATTGCAGTAACATCAACCACATTGATCGGACTGGCGTCGATCACCACCCATTCCACCGGCGTCGTCTGGGCGGCGATGACTTCCCGTATTCGCATCTTGAACCAGTCGGCATTGTAAAACACCACATTCGCCTCGAAGCGGTACAACAGCAGACCCGGGATCGTTTTGGCATCGGGAAAGTCAACTACGTCGTAGTATCCCTTGCGGCCATGCACCTTGCCCAGGACCGCATCGTTGGGGCGCGATGTCGCCGATAGCAACCACAGAAGAGACATCGCCACTGCCAGCAGAACCCCCGGCAGGACACCGAGCACCAGCACCCCGAGGGTGGTGCCGACCGACATCAGAAACTCCCGCCGGCTCATCCGCAACAGCAAACGCAATGCGGCCAGATCGAACAGACCAATCGCCGATACCAGGATCACCGCCGCAAGCGCAGTAATCGGCACATAAGCCAGCGGCGAGGTCAGAAACAGCAGGACCAGCAGCATTGCACTACCGGCGACAATACCGACCAGCTGCGTCTTGCCCCCCATCGCATTGTTGACTGCGGTCCGCGAATCCGCGCCGGTCACCGGAAAACCCTGCAGAAATCCGGTCACAACATTACTGGCGCCAAAACCAATCAGCTCCTGGTTGGCATCGACATCGTAGCCGTTACGCCGCGCGAAACTCTTGGAGGTCAGCACGCCACTGGTAAAACTCACCAGCATAATGCCAGCGGCATCGGTCATAATCTCCTTGGCGACACTGGGGTCGAAGCCCTGCCACGCCAGAGACGGCAGTCCCGCCGGCACCTGTCCCAATACCAGGACTCCGCGAGCATCCAGGCCCAGCCAGGTAACCAGACCAATGCTCGTCAACACCACCACCAGGGCACCCGGCAAACGCGGCAGAAAGCGCATAATCAGCATCAACAGCACCAGCATCGCACCACCGAGCGCCATGGTCGGCGGATGGCCATCTCCGGCCCGCTCAAGGAATTCAAGGGCTTGCATGAAAAACTCTTTTTCATGCGCAACATAACCGAACAACTTCGGTAACTGACCGACAATGATCAACAACGCAATACCATTCAGATAGCCGGTCAGAATCGGTTGCGACAGGAAGTTGGCAATGAACCCCAGGCGCAGCCCTCCGGCGAGCAGGTACAACAACCCGGTCATCACGGTCAACAGCTCCAGCAGCATGACATAACGCACCGGATCGCCACCTGCCAACGGCCCCAGCGCCGCTGCGACGATGATGCAGGTAGCCGCATCCGGCCCGGTCATCAATTGCCGCGAGGAACCGAACAATGCATAGACGAACAACGGGAAAATCGCTGAATACATGCCGACCACCGCCGGCACACCGGCGAGATCAGCGTAGGCAATCCCGACCGGCAACGCGATTGCTGCCACCGACAGGCCGGCGGCGAGATCTCTTGGTAACCAGGAACGTCGGTAATGAGCCAGTGCAACCAGTCCCGGGGTTGCACTGACGGCCAGGTGGCGTAGCTTGCGCAGGCTGCGACGCATATCTTCAGCTCCTACTCCGGTCTGGACTCCAGTTTGCTCTGCTGGATCGAGCGAATGGTACCGGTGGCATTTTCCAGTTGCCGTACACGCTTCCAGAGCTTGTCGGGTGTCGTTGCATAGATGGCCAGTAGTTCACCCGCCGCTATCCAGACGATTTCACGCCGTTTTTTGAACCGACCAACCGTGTCATTCTCCCATTCCCGGTTCAGCGTCTCAACGTCCCGGTAGGGAAATTCGATAAAGAATGTCTTCCACTGCTTCGGGTGAAGAGGATTACCCGGCGCCCGTCTACACCACCAGTCGGGATGAGCACCAAGTGTTGCATCAAACAGGGCTTCAACTACTGGAATCTGGTTCCTGACCCCGTCAGCACCGCGGCTTGCCAGCCGCAGATCATCAGCGAAATACATCGTTTCAGTTTCCTCGATGAACTCCCGTATAGCGGTCTCCCGGTAATCCTCGCTCTCACCCAAACCACCGCCGAAGTCGACCAGATAGCCCGCCTTTCTCCCGCTAAAGGTCTTTTGGAACAAAAAGTGCACCTTGCGATTGTTTGTAGCAAAGGGGATTACACCAGCGCCCATTTTTTTCTCCATTTGCCCGTCACGGTCTGTAACCGTTCATCCACAATCGATACCGCAAAAAAGAACCCCGCCAGAGCGGGGTTCCTTGTATCGGCCTATCCGATAAGATCTTGCCTGAGCTGCATTTCGTCCCGCGGCAAGAAGTGCGGGTCAGGCGGCAGTAACATTGGCTGCCTGAAGTCCTTTAGGACCTTTTTCCACCTCATAGTTAACCGACTGACCTTCAGCCAGTGTTTTGAAGCCCGAGCCCTGAATCGCATTGAAATGCACGAATACGTCATCGCCTCCGGCATCCTGAGAAATAAAACCAAATCCCTTGGCCTCGTTAAACCATTTTACCGTGCCTGTAGCCATATCACTTTTTACCTTGAGTCAATTGAACAAACGGATTGCTGCGTACAGCTAATGACACGGGAAATTCATACATTATGGAATACAATGAATGCAACACCTGAAACCACCAGTAACAAAATCTGTAGACGCAGACCCTGTATAGGCGAATTTCCTCAAATTTTCAAGAAAAATTAATATACTTCTTATGAGAAATGGTACTTCCCCGGGCAAAAACCACCGTCATCCATGATGGATTAATGTAATCGTTAGGGGAAGAGCCGATAAAGTAAGCTCGCTTCTTCTTTGTCCATTGGGAAAAATGGCGCACCTGATTCTAACGAGATTTATACTCACTCATGCTTTTTTTACAAATTCCGATTTTAGTTGCATCGCGCCAATACCTGGTATTTTACAATTGATGTTATGATCACCCTCAACTAGTCGAATATTCTTCACCTTAGTGTCCACTTTAACGACCGAGGATGATCCTTTAACTTTTAAATCTTTTACCACAACAACCACATCACCATCATTCAAAACTGTGCCATTGGCATCTTTGATATTACTTTCTTCTTCTCGCACATTTCCTTCGTCATTTAACACCCATTCGGACCACATTCCGGACATACCAGCGACATACCATCTTCGTACGTATATAGTGAATTGCACTGTGGACACGGTGGTAAATCAATCATCGATGATGCTTCTCTCTTTATTCATTGCCAAACGTTCCGGCTCAGGCGCACATTTATGCGTCGCCTGGAGCCATTGTTATATTCCGATTATCTGATTCAATCCATCTACGATTTCTGCCAACGGCTCAGGCTCAATAGTTCCTAACTTCTTTCCAATTCGTTCTACCGATAAAGTGCGTATTTGGCTGATCTTAACCCAAGATGGTTTTTGTAGTTGCCTGGGTTCAAGCGAATAGGTAAGCGGGAAGCGAGCCTTTTGAGGTTGTCTGGTTAACGCCATAGCGATCACAGTACCAGAACGCTTGTTGAATATATCGTGACTTAAAATAACCACAGGCCTTAGGCCGGCCTGTTCGTGACCGCGGGTTGGGCTTAATTCCGCCCAACGCACCTCACCCCTTAATATTCGGGCCATTCAGACAGGTCCTCAGTTAAACCTTCCTCCGCCAACGCCTTTTCAAAATTGGGATCCAAATTTGCGCATTCCTGCGCCAAAAGGCTTCGATTCAGGCGATTTAATTTCTCTTCAACCGCTGCTTGGATGGCTCTACTGCGATTGGGAAACATGCGTTTTTTCACCAAGGCATCAACCTCGGCTAACATGCCGGATTCGAGGGTAATTGCGATTTTGCTACTGCTCATAGGAAACCTCCAATAGTATGATTGTTAGTCATACTTTGAGGTTCGTCAAGGAATATAACGATTGAATTGAGCCGCGTTGATTTTTAACGCCGGTTCAAATGATTGGTTATGCCGCAGATTCCTGACGAACATCCCAACCAGGGAAGACGAGAACTGCGGGATGACACTTGAGCGCCCTGGCAAGAATCTTGGCCCGCTCTACTCCAAGGTTGACCCGATCATTTTCAATAGCAGAGATGGTAGATTGAGGGATACCTGTCAGTTCAAAGAGCTCATTCTGGCTCATCTCCTGCAACTCTCGAAGAATACGAACTGACTCTCCGACCGAAACGTCCACCACCTTTTTCGCTTTGCGATAATCTTTCATCTTACTTCCTCCGATAATCATGCGGAGTCACGTTAACCACCTGGACTAAAACAAGATCCTTCTCGATTTTATAGATGACGCGATACTGAATATTTAGACGGCACGAACGATGCCCTTTCCATTCACCACGAAGAGCTTCATCCCTGAATCCTCTAATTTGCCTCAACCCATCAGGGCCACTTATCAATATGATATCTTTCCATTTTTCAT
>JAUXGZ010000073.1 GCA_030621785.1 Gammaproteobacteria bacterium
ACTGAGATTCTGCGGCTTGCCGTGCCCGGCGTACAGGCACTGCAGCCCTATGCTCCCGGCAAGCCACTGTGCGAGCTGGAACGCGAATACGGGATACGCAGCGCGGTCAAGCTGGCCTCCAACGAGAACCCGCTGGGTCCCGGCCGCAACGTGCTCGAGGCATTACGCTCCGGATTCGACGAGCTGGCGCGTTATCCAGACGGCAATGGTTATGCGCTGAAGGTAGCGTTATCCCGCAAGCTCGACGTTCCGGTCGAATGGATTACCCTGGGGAACGGATCCAACGATGTACTGGAACTGGTCGCCAGGGCGTTTCTTTCCCCCGGGGCCTCGGCAGTATTTTCCGCACACGCCTTTGCGGTGTACCCGATTGTGACCCAGGCTATTGGTGCGCAGTCCCGTGTGGCGGCAGCGCATGACGGTAGCCACGGTCCGGCGTTCGGACACGACCTCGAGGCCATGCTGGCGGCGGTCAATGCAACAACGCGAGTGGTATTTGTCGCCAATCCCAATAATCCGACGGGCACCCGGGTTACCGGGGCCGGGTTGCGCAACTTCGTGGAGCGCATACCTGCGGATGTGATCCTGGTCGTTGATGAAGCCTATTTCGAATATGTGAATGAGCCGGACTACCCGAATGCCATGCGTTGGGTCGGGGAATTTCCCAACCTGCTGGTTACCCGCACCTTCTCCAAGGCGTACGGACTGGCTTCACTGCGAGTGGGTTACGGCGTATCGCAACCCGAACTTGCGGACCTGCTCAATCGTGTGCGCCAGCCATTCAACGTCAACAGCTTTGCGCAGCTGGCCGCGGTGGCTGCGCTGGATGATGAGACGCACCTGCAGGAAAGTGTGCGACTCAATTGTGACGGCATGGCGCAGCTGACACAGGGTTTCGAGGCACTGGGGCTGGCGTATATCCCGTCGGTTGGTAACTTCGTTTCGGTGCAGGTCGGTGCCAGTGCGGATGCTGTGTACGAGGCCCTGTTGCACGAGGGCGTGATCGTGCGCCCGGTGGGTAACTATGCCATGCCCGGTTATCTGCGCGTCAGTATTGGCCTGGCTAGCGAGAACCAGCGTCTGTTGCAGGCACTCGACAAGGTGCTGGCTACATGATCGGGCGTCTGTGTATTGTCGGCGTCGGCCTGATCGGCGGTTCGCTGGCGCGCGCCCTGCGCGAGGCCGGAACGGTAAAGGAAATCGTCGGTAGCAGCCGCAATGCGGAGCATCTGCAGCGTGCGGTCGATCTGGGTGTCATCGACAGTTTCGATACGGACCTGTCCGAGGCAGTACGCGGTGCCGACATGGTTTTCGTTTCGGTACCGCTGGGTGCCATGCGCAATGTGTTTGCATTGCTCCGCGATAGCCTGGAGCCTGGCGCCGTACTGACCGATGCCGGCAGTGCCAAGGGCGGTGTCGTTGCCGATGTCAAACAGGTTTTCGGCAAGGTGCCCGCGGCTTTTGTCCCTGGCCACCCGATTGCCGGGACGGAAAACAGTGGTGTCGAGGCTTCCTTTGCCGACCTGTATCGCGGCCGGCGTGTCATTCTGACGCCATTACCGGAAACCGACGACGAAGCGTTGCAGATGGTGCGCAGTATGTGGGAGGCTGCCGGTGCGGTGGTCAGCGAAATGGAAGTCGTTCACCATGATGAAATACTGGCCGCAACCAGTCATCTGCCGCACATGCTGGCCTTTGCGCTGGTCGAAAGTCTGGCCCGCATGAGTGAACAGCGCGAAATCTTTGAATATGCCGCCGGCGGTTTCCGCGACTTTACCCGTATTGCTTCCAGTGACCCGGTGATGTGGCGTGACATTTGTCTGGCTAACCGGGAAGCCTTGCTGTTAGTCATGGAGCGTTTTCAGGCCGATATGGCGGTGCTTGGCAATGCCATTCGTGACCGCGATGAAACCAGGATTCTACAGATTTTTCAGCAGGCCAAATCTGCCCGCGACGCCTTCGCGGACTAGGGGCGAGCCCTAAAGAGAGAGCGACATGGTTACAGTCCCCAGACAACAATTCGTGGTACGGCCCGGTGGCAGCCTGAGTGGCCGCATTCGGGTGCCGGGCGATAAGTCGATATCCCATCGCTCTATCATGCTGGGCTCGATTGCCGAGGGAACCACGCGGATCACCGGTTTTCTGGAAGGTGAGGATAGTCTGGCCACGCTGAAGGCCTTTCGTGCCATGGGTGTGCAGATCGAAGGTCCGGACAATGGCGAGGTAGTCGTTCACGGGGTGGGCATGCATGGCCTTTCTGCCCCGGACGATTCGCTGGATCTCGGTAACTCGGGCACTTCCATGCGCCTGCTGTCAGGCCTGCTGGCCGGCCAGGCATTCGATGTCGAGCTGGTGGGTGATGACTCGCTGACAGGGCGTCCCATGCGGCGTGTTACCGAGCCGTTGATGCAGATGAACGCGCGCATCGAAACGACGGAGCAGGGCACTGCGCCGCTGCGTATTCATGGCGGGCAGTCACTGACAGGGTTTGATTATGATATGCCGGTTGCCAGCGCGCAGGTCAAATCCTGTGTGTTACTGGCCGGTCTGTATGCCAGTGGGCAAACCTGTGTGCACGAGCCGGCGCCGACCCGTGACCATACGGAGCGTATGTTGGCCGGGATGGGTTATCCGCTTGAGCGCCAGGACGCCAGGGCCTGTCTGCACGGCGGTGGACGACTGCAAGCTACCGGAATCGATGTGCCGGCGGATATCTCATCAGCGGCTTTTTTCCTGGTGGGTGCAAGTATTGCGCCCGGTTCCGAGCTGCTTCTGGAACACGTCGGCATCAACCCGACGCGTACCGGCGTACTGGGAATTCTGCAGCGCATGGGCGCTGATATCGAGATACTTGATCGGCGTGAAGTTGGTGGTGAGCCGGTGGCCGATCTTCGGGTGCGATCAGCGCCCCTGCACGGGATCGAGATTCCGGAAGCACTGGTGCCGTTAGCCATCGATGAGTTTCCGGCCATTTTTGTTGCGGCTGCCTGTGCCAGCGGGCGCACCGTGCTGACCGGTGCGAAAGAACTGCGCGTCAAGGAAAGTGATCGGATCCAGGTTATGGCAGACGGTCTGCAGACGCTGGGTATTCAGGCACAGCCCACCCTCGACGGTATGGTGATCGAGGGTGGCCCCATGGGCGGTGGCCGGATCGACAGCCACGGTGATCATCGCATTGCCATGTCGTTTGCTATGGCAGCCTTACGCGCTGCCGATATCATTACGATTGATGATTGTGCCAATGTGGGGACTTCCTTTCCCGGTTTCGTCGAGCTGGCGACCGGCACCGGCCTTGAACTGGAGTAATATCGTGGCAGACGATCAACGCATCCCGGTCATCACCATCGATGGCCCCGGCGGTTCAGGCAAGGGTACTATCGCGCGCCTGATTGCTCGCCAACTGGGTTACCAGTTTCTCGACAGCGGCGCCCTGTACCGGGTGCTGGCCCTGCTGGCTTCGCGCCAGGGAGTGGCGCTGGATGATGAGCCGGCGCTGTCAGTGCTGGCGGCGGGGATGGATATCCGTTTTCCCGCCGACACCGACTCGGAGCAGGTGTTGCTCGAAGCTCAGGATGTCAGTACAGAAATTCGTAGCGAGCAAGCCGGCGCCGGTGCGTCGCGAGTTGCTGTTCTGCCGGGCGTGCGTCTGGCGCTGCTGCAGCGCCAGCGCGATTTTGCCGTTGCCCCGGGCCTGGTGGCGGACGGGCGCGATATGGGCACCGTGGTATTTCCCGCTGCCGGTGCCAAGATCTTTCTCACCGCCAGCGCGGGAGTGCGAGCGCAGCGGCGCTGTAAACAGCTGAAAGAAAAGGGTCTTCCTGCCGATTACAATCAGATTCTCGCGGAAATACAGGCCCGCGACGAGCGTGATTCCAGTCGTAGCGTAGCGCCGCTGAGGTCGGCAGACGATGCTTTTGAGCTTGATACATCAGGTCTTGATATCGAGGCTACAGCGGGGCGCGTAGGCGATTTTATAAAAAATCGCCTAAACCCGTGAATTTCAAGGAATATAAGGCTATAATGATCTTCTGCATGGTGCGGGCGTCCGGTATGGCGCCCGCGCTTGTCTTTTAATCTGACCCGTCACCGGTCTCCGGTTGAACGGTTGTTTATGGCCGTTGTGTAGATGCAGCGGAAGGATTTAATTACTCATGTCTGAAAGTTTTGCTGAACTCTTTGAAGAAAGCCTGGCGAATAAAGAAATGCGTCCGGGCACCATTGTCACGGGTACCGTTGTGGATATCCAGCCTGATTCCGTTATCGTCAATGCGGGACTGAAATCGGAAGGTGTTATTCCGATCGGGCAATTCTACAACGCCCAGGGCGAACTGGAAGTCGAGGTAGGTGATGCGGTTGAAGTCTCTCTCGATGCGGTCGAGGATGGCTTTGGTGCTACCAGGTTGTCGCGCGAAAAAGCCAAACGCGCACAGGTCTGGAAACGTCTGGAAGTGGCTTTCGAGGAAAGCGAAACGGTCAAGGGTGTAATCAGCAGCAAGGTGAAGGGTGGTTTCACCGTCGATATAGAAGATATCCGTGCATTCCTTCCTGGTTCGTTGGTGGATGTGCGCCCCGTGCGTGATACCACCTACCTGGAAGGCAAGGAGCTGGAATTCAAGGTCATCAAGCTGGATCAGCGTCGTAACAACGTGGTTGTTTCGCGCCGGGCTGTGGTCGAGACCGAGTACAGCGCTGAACGCGAAGCGCTGCTGGAAAGTCTGCAGGAAGGCGCGCAGGTCAAGGGTATCGTCAAGAACCTTACCGATTACGGCGTGTTCGTGGATCTGGGTGGTATCGACGGCCTGCTGCACATTACCGACATGGCCTGGAAGCGCGTCAAGCATCCTTCAGAAATTGTCGAGGTCGGTCAGGAGATCGACGTCAAGGTGCTCAAGTTTGACCGTGAACGTAACCGCGTGTCGCTGGGCCTGAAGCAACTCGGTCAGGATCCGTGGGCCGATCTGGCTCGTCGTTATCCGGAAAACACCCGTCTGTTTGGGCATGTTACCAACATTGCGGACTACGGTTGTTTTGTCGAAATCGAGGATGGCGTCGAGGGACTGGTACACGTTTCCGAGATGGACTGGACCAACAAGAACGTGAACCCCGGCAAGATGGTGCATATTGGCCAGGAAGTCGAGGTCATGGTGCTGGATATCGATGAGGAGCGCCGGCGTATCTCGCTGGGCATGAAACAGTGTCATACCAATCCGTGGGAAGAGTTTTCAGCGACCCGCAACAAGAGCGATCACGTCAAGGGCACCATCAAGTCGATTACGGATTTCGGCATCTTTATCGGACTGGATGGTGGCATCGACGGACTCGTTCACCTGTCCGATATTTCCTGGGACGAGCAGGGTGAGGATGCGGTTCGCGCCTACAAGAAGGGCGAAGAGATTGAAGCTGTCGTGCTGTCGGTGGATGCCGAGCGCGAGCGAATTTCCCTTGGTATCAAGCAGCTTGAGAAAGATCCTTTTTCCAGTTTCTCGGGAGAAAATGCTAAAGGAAGTATTGTTAAGGGCGTTATCAAGGAAGTAGATGCCAAAGCTGCAGTAGTAGATCTTGGTAACGGCATCGAAGGCATATTACGTGCCTCCGAGCTGGCTCGGGACCGCGTGGAAGATGCGCGCACCGTGCTGACGGTCGGTCAGGAGATCGAGGCCAAGTACCTCGGTGTGGATCGCAAGAACCGCACCATTTCCTTGTCCATCAAGGCCAAGGATAACGATGAGGAAGCGGCTGCCGTGGAAGATTATGCTCGCAGTTCGGGTACGGCCATGGGGGCCAAGCTCGGTGATGCCCTTGATGCACTTAAGGAACAGCTGGGCAACAACGGGGACTGAGCAGGACTTGTAACCCGTTGTATGCCAAGGTGATAGCGAGGGAGGCCAGGTTTGGCCTCCCTTAACAACCAGGACCGGGGACGGATTTATGACGAAGTCAGAGTTGATCGAATTGCTCGCGGCTAAAAACAGTCATTTGAACCACAAGGACGTAGAACTTGCGGTGAAAAGCCTTCTGGAACAGATGAGCCAGTCATTATCCACTGGCCAACGTATAGAAATCAGGGGCTTTGGCAGTTTCTCGTTGCACTATCGCCCGCCGCGGATGGGGCGTAATCCCAAGACCGGTGATGCAGTTGCGCTGGCTGCGAAATATGTACCGCATTTCAAGCCGGGCAAGGAGCTCCGGGAACGTGTGAATGTTTATGCCCGGGAAGGCCGGGACAGCGAATCTTCAGCAGCTAGCGGAGACAACGCCGGCATCCCGTCGGCTGGCAACAGCAATCCGTTCTAGTTCTATCTTCTTTTCTTTTCGCTTCCAGTGACAGCGGCCTTTACCGCTGCCCTCAAAAACGACCATAATCTCCGTTCCTGAATAACTGAAACGAGGAGCGACAATGGCTCGCCTATTGGGGTTTATCTTCCTGGTCGTCCTGGTGGTAGCCGGCATTTCCTTTGCCGTGCTCAATTCCGGCAATGTACCCCTGAATTATTATTTCGGCGTAATTGATACGCCAGTGTCCCTGCTGGTTGTGCTGTCGTTGATAGTCGGCGTTCTGATCAGTCTTCTGGTCAGCATGGGGGTGATCCTGCGACTCAGGCACCGTGCAAGAAAATTGCAGAAGCAGATCGACACGCTGCGAAAGAACACCGCCGGGCTGAGTGTCCTGCCGGCGCGGGAGTAGGTAACAGGAACCAGCGAAGTGTACTCGTTACTGTGGTTGCTCCTGCCGGTTGCGGCGGCGTCGGGCTGGTGGGCCGCGGTTTTGAGCCAGAAAAGGAAACTGAAGGCGCACTCGCGTCTCAATTCAGCTTATGGCCAGGGGCTGAATCATCTGCTTAATGAAGAACCCGACAAGGCGACCGAGGTGCTGGTGCGCATGGTTGAGGTCGCCCCCGAGACGGTCGAACTGCATCTGGCGCTGGGCAGCCTGTTTCGCCGCCGCGGCGAGGTAGACCGGGCTATACGCATTCACGAAAATATCATCGAGCGCTCAGGGTTGAGCAGTGATTTGCGATCCCAGGCGAGCCTGGAACTGGGGCGCGATTTTCTGCGTGCCGGGCTTCTGGATCGTGCCGAACAGCTGTTTCGGAAGCTGCTCGATCAAGGCGAACATGCTGTGGCAGTCAGTGAGCATCTCGTGGACCTGTATCAGCAGCAGCGTGAATGGCCACTGGCCATCGAAGCAGCACAATTCCTCGTCACCAGTGACCCCGTCGTGTGGCAGCAGCGTATTGCACAGTATTACTGTGAACTGGCAGAACTGTCCATACAGGCGCATAACCCGGAGCAGGCGGCAGGGCAGGTGAGCCAGGCTATCGGAGTCTTTCCCGATTGTGTGCGTGCCACTTTGCTACAAGGCCGGATATTGCAACAGAACGGTGAATTCGAGTCAGCGATCCGGATCTACAAACAGGTCGAGCAGCAGGAGCCAGGGTTATTGACCGAGACGCTGGATGCGCTGCGATTCTGTTACCGTGCACTGGACGATGATGCGGCCGGTGAACGTTATATTGAAGGGCTGCATCAGCGATACCGGGAACTGGTGGTATCCGATGAGTGCATCATCGAATCACAGCTAAGGCAGCTGCTGAAGCAGCAGGCACGCTACCGCTGTGTTGCCTGCGGATTCAAAAGCAGGAAACTGTTCTGGAAATGCCCGGGATGCGGGCAGTGGTCGAGTGTAAAACCGATTCAGGTAAACGGGTAGATGAATATGACTAGAGTGATTGTCGCGCTGGATTTTTCCAATGGGCAACAGGCACTGGAGCTGGTGGGAAAGCTACAGCCTGGCAGTTGTCGTCTCAAGATTGGCAAGGAACTGTTTACCCGGGAAGGGCCGGCACTGGTTCGTTTTCTTGGCGGGCAGGGATACGATGTTTTTCTCGATCTCAAGTACCACGACATTCCCAATACGGTGGCGCATGCGTGCGCAGCTGCCGCGGCGCTCGACGTGTGGATGATAAACGTACATACCTCCGGTGGCGGCAGAATGATGCGTGCCGCGAGAGAAGCGCTTGACGGGGCTGAGGGTCGCCGGCCCTTGCTGATCGGGGTGACGGTTCTGACCAGTATGAACCGGGATGACCTTGCCGAGGTCGGGCTGGATACGGACCCGGAAGAGCAGGTGCTGCGACTGGCAAGACTGGCACAGGCTTCCGGTCTGGATGGAGTCGTCTGTTCGCCCCGGGAGGCATCACGGCTGCGTGCCGAGCTGGGTTCTGATTTTCTGCTGGTGACGCCCGGCGTGCGACCGAGAGGCGCGTCGAAAGATGACCAGTCCAGGGTGGCGACTCCGGTTGATGCGGTGCGCGATGGGGCTGACTACCTGGTGATCGGGCGCCCCATTACCCAGGCGCCGGACCCGGCGGCAGCACTGGAGCAGATCAACCGGGACCTCTCCTGACCCGCGCAGTTAGGAAAATGCTTACAACCCGGTAGCAAAATTCCTACAGGAATTTACGAATTTTGCCAATTGTACCAGGGCGTGAAACCGGTAAGATGCGTCCTGTTCCGGCGATTTGGTCGGGACAGCAGGCGGGGGAAAGGACTGCCCCGTATAACAGGCATTCAAGGAGGAATAATGAAAATACTGCGTAAAACTCTGTTGTTGTTCTGGCTGGGTCTGACCCCGCTGGCAGCGATCTCCGGCCCCACGGTAGACATCAATACCGCGGACTCGGAGATTCTGGTAGACGAACTGGTCGGTATTGGCCCGCAAAAAGCCATGGCCATTGTCCAGTACCGCCGGCAGCATGGTCCTTTCCAGCAAGTTGAGGATCTGGCGTTGGTAGATGGTATCGGCCCGAAGACCGTTGAACAGAACCGATCAAGGATGACGGTTGCCGAATCCACGGAAGGAGAGAAGGGGCAGCAACAGTAACCTGGTACGCCTTTCCCTGTCGGTGGTTTCCGCCGGGGTACACTACGGGGGGAGGCGTTTTTTTATATAATTAGAAACAAGTGGTTATGCCTCTGTGGGGCGGTGGTGGCAAGGATGCCAGCGGTGGTCGACAGGGATTGGCGAAGCGTTCCTTGCAGAGGCATATCCACTTGTTTTTCCTGGCTCCAGGCCAGACCTCCGGGACGGTGGTATCTCGCTAGCCTGTGCGGGCGCACAGCAGTCTGTTCCCATTTGCATAAGTCTTTCAATTTTAAAGAGTTATAATCATTATCTGATTCAATGTATTATTGACGGAGCGGGGAGATTTGAGTATCGTTACCGGCTGGTGTAAACGATCAGGAAACCAACAATCCGGCTCGATATGATGAAATATTATCCCGTTATCCTGAGCGGCGGTGCCGGCAGTCGCCTGTGGCCCGTGTCGCGTGAATACTATCCCAAACCCTTGCTGGCGATGTTCGGGGAACGGACGCTGTTGCAGGATACGGCCACGCGTCTGGATTCTGTCGAGGGCGTGGGCGATCCCGTATTCGTCTGCAACGAGGAGCACCGCTTCCTGGTTGCCGAGCAGGTGCTGGAACTCGATAAGCGCCCGGAAATGATTCTGCTGGAGCCCGAAGGCCGCAATACAGCGCCGGCACTCACGCTTGCTGCACTGCACCTGGCTGATAAAGAACCGGACGCACTAATGGCGGTAATGCCGGCCGATCACGTTATCCCTGACCGTTACGCCTTTGCCGAAGCAGTCCAGCACGGCGGGGCACTGGCACAGGATGGCTACCTGGTCACCTTCGGTGTGGTAGCCAGTCTGCCGGAAACCGGTTATGGGTATATTCACCGTGGCGATGCTATCGGGGACAGCGGCAATTTTCGAGTCGACGGTTTTGTCGAAAAACCTGATCTCGATACCGCGAAACGATACGTTGATTCCGGTGAATACTACTGGAATGCAGGGATATTCCTGTTGCGGGCTGATCGTTGGCTGGAGGAGATCGGCAAGTTTCAGCCCGGGATTCTCGCGGCTTGCAGGCAGGCCATGGCAGAGGCAACGACAGACAGCAATTTTCTGCGGGTGGGTCGGGATGCTTTTCTGGCAAATCCTTCAGACTCCATTGACTATGCCGTGATGGAGAAAACCGACCGCGCAGCGGTGGTTCCGCTACAGACAGCCTGGTCCGATGTGGGTTGCTGGTCCTCCATATGGGAGGTTTCTGAACGCGACGAATCAGGCAATGTATCCCGTGGCGATATACTGATCCATGATACGAAGAACTCACTTGTGTTTGCAGAGAGTCGATGCGTGGCTACGGTAGGCCTGGAAAATGTCATCGTGGTTGAAACCGCGGACGCAGTGCTCGTTACCGATAAGCGCCGCTGCCAGGAAGTAAAGGAGATTGTTAGCCAGCTCAAGGAAAGTGATCGCGAGGAGCACCAGTTCCACCGCCGGGTGTTTCGTCCCTGGGGTGATTACGAGGGCATCGATCACGGGCCACGCTATCAGGTTAAACGGCTTACGGTTAAACCTGGTGCCAAGCTGTCCTTGCAGATGCACCATCATCGGGCCGAACACTGGGTTGTGGTAGCCGGTACGGCACGTGTGACCCGCGGTGAAGACGTGTTCATACTTTCCGAGAACGAATCGACCTATATTCCCCTGGGTGTAAAGCACCGGCTGGAAAATCCCGGCTCAATACCGCTGGAAATTATCGAAGTACAGTCGGGCAGCTATCTGGGCGAGGACGATATTGTGCGCTTCGAAGATGTGTACAACAGAGTGCCGGCATCCTGATCTCTTGAGTCGGTCGATACTTTTTCTGGTAACGGAAGACTGGTATTTCTGCCTGCACCGGATGCCGATAGCCCGGGCCGCGCGAGATGCCGGTTTCCGGGTGTATGTAGCAACGCGCACCAGAGACCATGTGCAACAGCTCGAGAGCGAAGGTTTTGAGGTGCTGCCCCTGGACTGGCGCCGCGAATCACTGAATCCATTTCGGGCATTCATCGAGATCTTTCGCATAACGAGAATTTACCGCCGTTATCGACCCGATCTGGTTCATCACATTGCGCTGAAGCCGAGTTTGTATGGAAGCATCGCTGCATTGATCTCGTTGCGATCGCCGGTAATTAATAATCTGGCCGGGCTTGGCCAGGGTTTTTCAGGCAAAGGCATTCCGGGAGGGGTGATCAGGCGGGTACTCGCCGGTGTTTCCCGATGGCTGTTCCGGCGCAGGAATACCTGCACGATTGTCGAGAATGCCGATGATCGTGATTTTCTGATAGAGGATATCGGTATTCCACAGCATGCCGTGGTGTTGATTCGCGGTATCGGTGTGGACCCCGATCGGTTCTGTTATAGCGAAGAACAACCGGTGTCCGGGAATCAGGAGGTCACGATAACGATGGTTTCGCGCCTGCTGTGGCCAAAGGGCGCAGCCGAACTGGTGGAAGCCGGGCGTCTTTTGAGAAAGCGCGGTAACCGGGTCAGGATCCAGCTGGTAGGAACACCGGACTCGTCCAGCAGTCTGGCAATACCGGAAGCCAGACTCCATGAGTGGGTGGCCGCTGGTGAGGTGGAGTGGTTGGGGCATCGTGATGATATTCCCGGGATCTGGCGGCAATCCAGCATCGCGGTGTTGCCTTCCTATTACAACGAAGGGATACCACGTAGTCTTCTGGAAGCAGCCGCCTGTGGTCGAGCCGTGGTCACTACGGATATGCCGGGCTGCAGGGAAGTGGTTGATCCCGGCGTGACGGGGTTCCTGGTGGCCCCTCGTAATGCGCAGGCACTGGCGGAGGCGCTGGAGATCCTTGTCCGTGACCCGGAACTTCGGCGGGAAATGGGACGAAGGGGACGTGAATTGATCGAACGGGATCTTACGGAAAAGCATGTGGTCGAGCAGACTCTGGAGCTGTACCACAAGTTTTTACACAGAGAAGAATCACATTGACCGTGATGCAGAGTGCGCTGGTAACAGGAGCATCCGGATTCGTCGGGCGTGTATTGTGCTCGTTTCTGAAAACAAGGGGCTGTTCGGTTCGTGCATTGTTGCACCGACCGGTCGATGGCCCCTGGGATGAGTCTCTGCAGGCTGAACTTGGCAATACAACGCTCCCGGCCGCGCTGCTGCAGGGAGTTGATGTGGTGTTTCACCTGGCCGGTATTGCGCACGCCATGCCCGGCAACGAAGTGGATGACCGTCGGTACAGAATCGTTAATGTCGGCGGTAGCCGCGACCTGGGGAAGCTGGCAGGAGAGGCGGGGGTTCGCCGCCAAGCTACGCTCTGCATTGAAGGAGCTAACCGGTGCCTACCCTCAGCTCCTCACCGACGTGAAGACTCGCATAGCGGAGAGCTACGCATTGCCGGCAAGCCTTGGGCCCCTACGTTCCGAGCTGAGCGAGCGTGCCACCGCCATTCTTCCTGAGGCCGCAGACATGAACCTGAAGAGCTTCCTGGTTCGGGTGACCAGTGAGCGCCTTGACGAAAACGAGTGGCTCGAATCGGTG
>JAUXGZ010000049.1 GCA_030621785.1 Gammaproteobacteria bacterium
TGGTATGGCATTGCAGGACACGCTGTAAATACTTCCCTGTACGCTCGGCGGCCGCATCCGTGCGGCCGACGGTCCTGAAACGAACGACCAGCCATGCCCCGGACTCAGTGGTTCATCACAGTTTGCTCAACCGGGTCGGGTCTGGAGCATTAGCTGCTTCATTTCGGCAACGGCTGGTCCCAGGCCGGTAAATATTGCCCTGGCGATAATAGCATGGCCGATATTCAGTTCGCGTACTTGCGGCATGACGGCGATGGCCTGCACGTTATGGTAGTGCAGGCCGTGCCCGGCATTCACGTGCAGCCCCAGGCGCTCACCCAGCTCGACCGCTGCCCGGATGCGTTGCAGTTCCGCTTCCTGTTCCCGGCCGGCATCGGCAAAGTGGCCGGTATGGATCTCGATACAGGGTGCCCCGGCCTCCAGCGAGGCCTCGATCTGGTCCGGGTCGGCGTCGATAAACAACGATACCCGTATACCGGCCTCCGCCAGTTGCTGACAGGCCCCGTGCATGCGAGTAGCCTGCCCGGCCACATCCAGGCCACCTTCGGTGGTCAGTTCCTCGCGCTTTTCCGGCACCAGGCAACAGTCTGCCGGCTGTATACGGCAGGCGAACTCCAGCATTTCGTCGGTAACCGCCATTTCCAGGTTCATACGGGTCTGCAAGACGTCGCGGAGTATTTCGACATCCCGCTCCTGGATATGCCGCCGGTCCTCGCGCAGGTGCAGGGTAATCGCATCGGCACCGGCCTGTTCGGACTCGATGGCTGCCTGCACCGGGTCCGGGTAGCGGGTTCCGCGTGCCTGGCGCAGCGTGGCGACATGATCGATATTGACTCCGAGCAGTATCGGATTCATAAGCTCTTCCCTGTTCACTTTCCGATGCTCCTGAATAATTCGCGCGACTTGAGCGGCTTGCCGCCCAGGTAGAGATTCAGCGCGGCCCGCATCAGACGCTTGGCGTCCTGCAGCACCCGTGGCTCATGCAGCTCTTCACGCGCAATGGCCAGCAAACTGGCTCCCTGGATAATAAAACCCCGGCAGTCCGGCCCGTCCACCTCGACAGGCCCGGACTCGAGATGATAATCGTAATAGCGATCCGGCTGCACGCCTGCGCCCTGCTCCACTTCGTGGTCGAGCAACAGGCCGTAGCCGGTTTCCTCCAGCAGGCACTTTTCGAATATCCGCAGCACCGGCTCGATGTCCGCACCTTCGGCCAGCGCCTGCAGATCGTCCCGATAGCGGCTATACAGCTCGGGATGCGGATCCTGGCGCGCCAGCAATCGTACCAGCAATTCGTTGAGATAAAAGGCGCTGAACAGGGCCCGGCCAGTCAATTTGCGCGCCGCACCATCTGCTTCCACACCGGTCAGTGTGCCCAGCTCACCACGCGCACTCCACGATAACAGTAACGGCCGGAACAGTTGCAGGTCGCTGCGCTGTCGTGAGCGGGAACCGCGTATTCCCCGTGCTACCAGTCCGACCCGCCCGTGGGCAGAAGTGAACGCCTCCAGCACGGCACTGCTTTCCCGGTAGGGACGCTGGTGCAGCACGAAACCGGGAACCAGCTGGACACGGGAAGTTGAGCTCATATGCTCCGGTGACAGTAGCGGACCGGAAAATCCAGGCTAGGGGCGCGACGGAAACACACCCGTCAGGGCAACGCAGGCACGCAGGGTGAGAAACGGCTGCATCGTATTGTGCGCAGCACCGCCGCCTGTATTGGCGATCGCAGCTGGTGACATGGTGGTATTCACAACTGAATCGTAAATCCGGGTTCGGCCGGGACTGCCTGGATAGCTTCCGGATGCATCATTATCGCTGGCGCCCTGACTGGCATTGAGCACGTGTGAATGCGCCGGCATCTGGTTCATGGAGAGTGCCTCCGTTTCTGCTCCGCCTGCTGAACCCTGCGCCCTGTGAGTCAGCCCCGCTCCCGCTCCCGTATGCACCGCTACCCGTCCGCGCAGATCGGGCAAGGCAAACGTTGTGCGGCCATCACCTCCGTAGGTAGTCCCGTACAGGGAAAATAAAGCACTGTTTGATGAAATCGGCAGCAACTGACCATCCGCACTGGCCCAGCCACGGGGACAAAATCCAAAGCCTACCCACATAATCTCACCGACGAATGGCTCTGCCCCGGCGATTGCCTGTTTGACCGGAATCGATACCAGCAGCGCGGCTGCCAGTACGCCATGTACAAGTTGTCTTGCCTGCATGGTTTCTCTCCCTTGATTTCCATCATCCCCGGAATTCAGGCCTCCGCTTGCAGCCCCCTGGCACGACGTGCAACACCGGCCATCGACAGCAGGCCGGCCCCCATCAGCCACAGCGCCGAAGGCAATGGAACGACGGCATAGGCGGAGGTAATGTCATCCACGGTAAATTCAAGTCCGGTATCCAGAGAACTGAACACGACGGAATTGAATGCCTGGTCCGATACCATCCCGAGGAAATAAACTTCTCCACCGTCTCCAAGTGTATCCGATGGATCGGCAGGACCACTAAGGGTGGCCGGTTGCCCCAGTCCCTCGCCATCCAGCGAGAAGCTGTCTCCGTCGATCAGTACATCGTTGGTAACGAAATTGAGGCCAAAGGCCTGCACTGGTTGAGCAAAACCGACCGTGAAGGCATCCCCGGTCAGAAAGTTTACCTTCTGCTCCGCATCGGTCTGCAGCCCCAGGTAATTGGGTGGCGAGGTGGTATCAAAAGTATTATCGACCACCATGGTCAGCGAGCCACCACCAAAGTCTGTCAGGGCGTAAGTAAAGGTCAGATCATCGAAGGTGTCGCCGGAAGCAATGGTATCCCCGACGGTCGCACTGTCAAAATCAACGGTGCTACTGGTGAGCCCCGCGATCGCGGTTTCAAATGCAGACCTGGAAACGTACGTGGTAACTGCTGCCGAAACAGAGGCAGAAGCCACCAGAGTGATCATACAGGCGCCAACTGCACCCAATAAAGGTGCTTTCATGTGCTCTTCTCCTCAGCCCGAAGCATACAAACGGGCTAATTTGTTATTTAGCCGCGTCCTTAATAGCACAATGGAACTTACATACCGCTTACATGGTACGCAGTTTCAGCTAGCTATCGTAACCGAGACTGCGCAAGGCGCGGTCGTCGTCGGCCCAGCCTTCCTTGACCTTGACCCAGAGCTGCAGAAATACCTTGTGATCGAATGCCTTCTGCATGTCGATTCGAGCATCCCGTCCCACCTGTTTCAGGAGCTCACCCTTGCTACCAATGACGATCGGTTTGTGACTGGTCTTTTCCACCCAGATCAAGGCGTGGATGTGCAGCACGCCTTTTTCTTCCTTGAAACTCTCGATCTCGACGGTCAGGCCATAGGGAACCTCTTCGCCCAGCCGGCGGAACAGTTTCTCACGCACCAGCTCCGCCGCCAGAAATCGTTCACTGCGGTCGGTAACCTGGTCTTCGGGGTAGAACGGCGGTGATAGCGGCAGACGCTGGATGACCGCCTGTTCCAGCAAATTCAGATTTGCGCCGCTGCGCGCACAGACCGGAATCAGGTCAACAAAAGCCATTTTCTTCGCCAACATATCCAGTTGTGGCAGCAGATTCTCCTTGTTGGCCACAAGATCGATCTTGTTGACCGCCAGGACGACCGGAACTTTCAGGCGCTGCAGCTTCTCCACTATCCAGTCATCGTCCTTTTTCCAGCGCGTGCCTTCAACCACGAAAATAACCACATCGACATCACGCAAGCTGTCCGATGCTGTGCGGTTCAGGTAGCGATTCATGGCACGTGGTTGCTGAACGTGCAGGCCGGGCGTATCGACAAAAATGATCTGGGTATTTTCTTCCGTCTTGATACCGAGAATACGGTGACGGGTGGTCTGCGGACGGCGTGAGGTAATGCTGATTTTCTGGCCAATCAGACGATTGAGAATCGTGGACTTGCCGACATTCGGCCGGCCAACCAGCGCGACCAGTCCGCAGTGAAAATCAGGCTTTGGCATCGAGCTGCATCAACATGTTTTCCGCTGCAGATTGTTCGGCGCGACGACGACTGCTGCCTTCGCCGCGCACTACGTGCTCTCCGGTGGCATCTACCCTGCACTCCACCACGAAATGCTGACGGTGTGCCTTGCCGCTGACACCCAGTACTTCGTAGACCGGCAGCACGAGCTTGCGTGATTGCAAATACTCCTGCAGCCGGGTCTTGGGGTCCTTGTGCTCGTCCAGTGAGGACAACTCGCCGAGCCGGTCGGCGAACAGTGTGCGTATCATCGCCTTACAGGCCTCGAAACCGCCATCCAGGTAGATAGCTCCCAACACCGCTTCCAGGGCATCTGAAAGAATCGAATCACGCCGGAAACCACCACTTTTCAGTTCGCCGGATCCCAGTCGCAGATAGTCGCCAAGATCCAGCTGGCGGGCGATGCCGGCCAGGGTTTCTCCCTTGACCAGGCTGGCACGCAATCGACTCAGCTGCCCTTCAGAGACCTCTGTGAACGCCTGATACAACCACTCCGCAATAACAAAACCCAGCACCGCGTCGCCGAGGAATTCAAGTCGCTCGTTATTCCGGCTGCCTGCGCTGCGATGCGTAAGCGCTGTTTCCAGCAATCCGGGATCCTGGAATTGCCACCCCAGCCGGTTGACTAAATCATCCAGCGCACGCCTCAATTGGCAACAATCCGTATTTCCTTGTCGAACGTACCAACCACGTCGATGTTCGCCATCAGGTGCTCGCGACGTTCATACTCGACACGCACCGTCGTCACACCTTTGTCCCTGGACACCTTCAGGGCCGTCCTGGGATCGACAGTCCTTACGTCATTCACATCGAAACGCTTCTGGACCAGCTTCAGAATCTGCGCACGGGACTGACTGGCAATGCCCGGTTCATCTTTCAGCGAGTCCACCACCGACTCAACCTTGGAGTACTCAAGGTACATCGGGGCCAGGCGCAATACGATCAGGGTAAAGAATGCAATCAGCCCGAGCACCAGTAGCCAGCCAACCGCCGTCATGCCTTTTTGTTTGTGCAAATTCGTCATTACCATTCTCCCGGCAAGTGGTTTCAGATTACTCAATGTTTTCACCAATCCGGTTCCAGGCCACCCCGTCGCCGGCGGAATCCCAGTTCATCCAGATCATGAAAGCCCGGCCGACCAGATTTTCGTCCGGCACGAAACCCCAGTAGCGGCTATCATTGCTGTTGTCCCGGTTATCGCCCATCACGAAATAATGCCCTTCCGGCACGACCACGTCCGAGTTAACACCCCGCTGGCGTGGCATCACCAGGATATCATGCTCGACCTCGCCCAGAATCTCCCGTCTCAGGCTTGCACCGGACATGGATAGCCCGGAGCCGGAGCCGATGTAGGTGCCCGCAGGCACCTGTGGGACCTGCGTGCCGTTAATGAACAGGGTCTTGTCCTGGTAGACGATGTGATCACCAGGAAGTCCGATGACACGCTTTATGTAATCCACATCAGGATTTTTGGGAAAGCGGAATACCATCACATCACCCCGTTCCGGGCTACCGAGGTCCACCACCTTTCTGTTGATCACGGGCAGGCGTATACCGTAGGTGTACTTGTTCACCAGGATAAAGTCTCCGACCAGCAGGGTCGGCATCATGGAACCGGACGGGATCCGGAAGGGCTCAACCAGAAACGAGCGCAGCAGCAGAACCGCAAGAATGACCGGGAAAAAGGATTTGGCATATTCAACCAGCGTTGATTCCTTGAGGGCTGCCTCGACCTTGCCAGCATCCACTTCCCCGCCTTCAGCGCCAATAGCCGCTGCCTGCTGACGCCGTCGCGGCGCCCAGAACAGGGCATCAGCCGCCCAGATCAATCCGGTTGCCAGTGTGGCAACCACCAGGATGGTTGGAAAATCCAGATTCATGTCATTTTTTCCCGACTTGCAGCACAGCAAGAAACGCTTCCTGCGGTATCTCTACCCTGCCAAACTGTTTCATACGCTTCTTGCCGGCCTTCTGTTTTTCCAGCAATTTGCGCTTGCGTGATATATCACCACCGTAACACTTGGCAGTGACGTTCTTGCGCAACGCCTTGACGGTGGTACGCGCAATAATCTGTGAACCGATGGCCGCCTGAATTGCCACATCGAACATCTGCCGCGGAATAATCTCTTTCATGCGCACGGCCAGATCACGCCCCCGGTTCTGGGCGAAATCCTGGTGCACAATAACCGACAGTGCATCTACACGATCGCCGTTAATCAGAATATCCAGCTTCACCAACGGCGCAGGCTGAAAGCGTTCGAAGGAATAATCAAAAGAAGCGAAGCCGCGACTGACCGATTTGAGGCGATCGAAGAAATCCAGCACCACCTCACTCAGCGGCAGTTCATAGTTCAGTGAAACCTGACTCCCCAGATATTGCATGTTGCGCTGCACACCGCGCTTTTCCACACACAGACCAATTACTGCACCCAGATAATCCTGTGGCACGAGGATATTGGCAAGTATGATCGGCTCGCGAATTTCATCAATCTTGTTGGATGGTGGCAGCGCGGCCGGGTTTTCTATTTCGCTCACCTGGCCGCTGGTATCCATGATCTGGTAAATCACGGTCGGTGCCGTGGTGATCAGATCGATATCGTATTCCCGTTCCAGCCGCTCCTGGATGATCTCCATGTGCAGCATACCGAGAAAGCCGCAGCGGAAACCAAAACCCAGTGCCTGCGAAGTCTCGGGCTCGAAGTGCAGCGATGCATCGTTGAGCCGGAGTTTCTGCAGCGCCTCGCGCAAGTCCTCGTAATCATCGGATATGACCGGGTACAGACCGGCAAATACCCGTGGCTGTACCTTCTGGAAGCCGGACAAGGCTTCACTGGCAGGATGATCAGACAGGGTAATGGTATCGCCCACCGGTGCACCGTCGATTTCCTTGATCGCGGCGATCACGTAGCCAACGTCACCGGCCCGCAGTAGATCCCGGTCTTCGCGTACCGGCGTGAATATTCCCACTTTTTCCGCATGGTGGTCGCGGCCGGTGGACATCATCCGGATTTTCTGCCGTCGGTGCAGCGTGCCCTGCATGACCCGCACCAGGGAAATAACCCCGACGTAGTTGTCGAACCATGAATCGATAATCAATGCCTGCAGAGGTGCTTCTACATCACCGACCGGCGGCGGCACGCGCTCAATCAGCCGTTCCAGTACATCGGGAATGCCGAGGCCCGTCTTGGCACTCACCTCGATGGCATCAGTTGCCTCGATGCCGATAATGTCCTCGATTTCCTGCTTGACGCGATCCGGTTCGGCCGAGGGCAGATCGATCTTGTTCAGCACCGGCATCACTTCCAGCCCCTGCTCAATAGCGGTATAGCAGTTAGCGACGCTCTGTGCTTCCACTCCCTGTGCAGCATCCACCACCAGCAACGCTCCTTCGCAGGCCGTCAGGGAGCGCGATACCTCGTAGGAAAAATCCACGTGCCCGGGAGTATCGATGAGGTTGAGCACATACTCCTGCCCGTCTCTGGCGCGGTAGGTCAACGACACACTCTGCGCCTTGATGGTAATCCCGCGTTCGCGCTCCAGGTCCATGGAATCCAGTACCTGTTCTTCCATGTCGCGCTCACTCAGGCCGCCACAGATCTGGATAAAACGGTCCGCGAGCGTGGACTTGCCATGATCGATGTGCGCAATGATGGAGAAATTGCGGATATGGGAAAGGTCAGTCAATGTGGATAACAACCTGATTTCAAAAACAGAATGGCGCCAACCAGACGCCATTAGCGGCCAAGTATACACCCCTTTGAGACCAAAGGCCTACCGCCCCAGTTCGAGATTCAGCCGGGCTTCGTCCAGGTGATAGTGGCAAATCTCGGTATCACCCAGGCACAATACCGGCACACGCTCGTCGTAGAGTCGTATCAGAGCGGGCTCCCGGTCGATATCGACCAGCTGCAACTCGAAGTGCAAAGACGGCTGCAGGCCCCGCAGGGCCTGCAGCATCCGCTCACACAGGTGGCAGTCTTCCCGGTAGTAGAGG
Organism: Gammaproteobacteria bacterium; assembly: GCA_030621785.1. Lineage (GTDB taxonomy): Bacteria > Pseudomonadota > Gammaproteobacteria > DSM-19610 > DSM-19610 > Thiogranum. The sequence continues at coordinate 7,992 of JAUXGZ010000049.1, forward strand.
GTCAGACGACTGCCGTTTTCAGGCTCTGCCGTCACTCCGATGTGGGTACCTTGAGCGCCAGGAAGATTGGCCCACCGCGGCGTTGCACGAGAATCGCCACGGATTTCCCGGCCGGCAGCTTGCCGGTAATTTTTTCAAAATCACCGACATTCTTCACCAGACCGTTATTCAGGCGCAGGATGATGTCGCCCTCGACGATACCGGCGTCGGCAGCGGCACCCTTGCCGACAGACTCCACCAGCACGCCGGCCGACAACTCGAGCTCCGTCCGCTGGGCTTCGGAAAGATCGACAACCTTGACCGCCAGCCGGTTATCCTCGGTAGCCTGGACAGGTTCTGCACTGGCAACTTTCTGCCCCTCGTCCGTCAGTTCTCCAAGGGTTACCGACAGGTTTTTCCGGCTTCCATTACGAATCACCTTCACCGGCACTTTCTTGCCCACCGGTGTAGAGCCCACGATCGGCGGCAGCGAAGAGGAGCGGTCAATGTCCTGACCATTGAAGTTGACAATGACATCACCCACCATGAACTTGCCTCTCTCGGCGGGACTGTCCGGCACCACTTTGGCAATCAGCGCCCCCTGGGGCTTGCTCATGCCGAAAGATTCTGCCAGTTCCAGCGTCACATCCTGGATCAGCACACCCAGCCAGCCACGGCTCACGCGGCCGTGCTCTTTCAGCTGCTGCGCAACATCCATCGCGACCTCGATCGGAATGGAAAACGACAGCCCCATATAGCCGCCGGTTCGACTGTAGATCTGCGAGTTCACACCGACCACCTCGCCGTCGAGGTTAAACAGCGGCCCACCCGAGTTGCCCGGATTGATGGCCACATCGGTCTGGATAAAAGGCACGTAGTTTTCGCGTGGCAGCGCACGACCCTTGGCACTGACGATACCGGCGGTGGCAGAACGATCGAAACCGAATGGTGAACCGATCGCCAGCACCCACTCGCCTACTTTCAGGTCCTTCGATTTACCGATTTTTGCAACCGGCAGCTTGTTCGCCTCGATTTTCAGCAGGGCAATGTCACTGCGTTCGTCGGTGCCGATAACCTGTGCCTTGAGTTCCCGGCGGTCTTCCAGACGTACGAATACTTCGTCGGCGTCCTTGACCACATGATTGTTAGTCAGGATATAACCATCCCCGGATATGATAAATCCTGAGCCCAGCGACTCGGCTTCCCGGTCCTGGGGGCCGCCGTTGCCCGGGGCGCCAAAGAAATGCTTGAACAGGTCACCGAAAGGCGTGCCTTCCGGGAGTTCCGGAATTTCGATACCTTCCGGCAACTGCATGGTTCCACCGGTCTTCACCTTCTGGGTTGTACTGATATTCACTACTGCACTGCCCGACTGCTCCACCAGCTCGGTAAAATCGGGTAGTTGTGCCTGCACACCGGCTACTGCCAGTAGCAGTACGATAGCGCCGAAAATCCGTCCCGGCATCCTGATTAAAGACATAGTTACTCCTGAGGTTACGCGTAAATTTATTCGACTACTGAAACAGGTGCCGGGAGCGATTCGCCAGCATTCGCAATACCACCGGCTGATAGTCATCGTCATTCCGGATGCTGCGTGTAAAGCGTTTCAGCCAGTACAGGCCTGCCGTCAGACCGGCTATTCCCAGCGCGATGCTGGCCGGCTCGCCGTTGCTCCACAAATTCTGCTGTGCGCCGATTTCTCCGCTTATCGCCCCCAGTAGCAGGAGCAGGATCGGCACCGCATATACGGCCATGGAGCCCCGTACCAACGCCTGTTCACGAATACCGATCACCACCTGATCGCCGGGTTTCAGGGCCAGGTCAGTCAGCACACGGATGACCGAGCGCCGGGTTCCAAGCACCTTTGACAAGGTCGCGGTACCACAACCGGATTTTGCCGAGCAAGAGGAACAGGTAGACTTTCGCTGCGTCTCCACCCATACCCCTTCACCGTTAACGCGAACTACCTGTGCGGTTTCCTCCAGCATGGGATGCCCTACCTGATCTGTACCGATTTAGCGATCACTTCGACGGTCTGTGCGGGAACTTCGCCCACCACGGTGATGTTATAGCCATTCACCACGGTGCCGTAGGCATTCATCGCACCGCGACTGGCAATACCGCTGTAGTCATCTTCCTGCCCGGATTTTTCGATGTAGATGGACACGCTGGCGAGCCCGTCGCTGTACATCCAGTGCTCCACACCATTCTGGTCCTCGGCAAGCCGGTGCCAGCGATGATCAGTCAACATAAACCCGGGCGGCACCTGCATGGCTTCCCATACAGAATCACGTGGCTGGCTGCCCGGTTCCGGCTGCTGTTCCGGCTGCCGATGCCAGGTAAAGCCGGCGTCATTCAGCCCCGGTAGCAGTTCTGCATCAGGAATGCTGTCGGGAAATTCCACCGAGGTAAACAGTACCTGTTCGATCGTCTGACCATCTGCATCATTGAGTTCCGAGCGCAGCAACAGATAGCTGTCCTCGTGTACACACAGGGTGCGCCCGTATCGATACAGGTCCCGCGGCTTGACCTCTATCTGCCTGCAGTCCAGCCCGGCTACCCGGTCTTCGTCACCGATACTGAAGCTGTAGTACTGTCCAAGCGCATCCAGCTCGGCTGGAAAACCTGCGGGGAAAGGTGTGCGCGGCATCGCCTTGCTCACCACGACCGACTGCTGGTCGCCGAGGATGCAGGTTACGACCTGGTTGTTACGCAGCACCTCCCGTTTCGGACCGGTGAGTGAAAACAGCCGCTCCCGCTCGCCCAGTTCATCCATAACATGTACAACCTGCATGGCTTCCAGCATGCCTTCATGCTGGTAAACAAAAGTGCCGGAATAATTCAGCATCTGGGCAGCCGCGGACATGCGTTCCAGCAGCTGATGGGCGCTGGAATCCCCACGGGAACCGGGGTCGGCACCGGCTACAGCCTGCAGCGAACCCACCACTGCGACCAACAGGTAGAGCGTTACATATTTCATCAGCGACCGGGTTCGTACCCCACTATACGGGCATAAGGCATCACACCCTGGGCACCGCGGCTGGCAGCATACTCACTGTGATTGACAAGGTAACCCGACAGACGCTCGTTGATCCGCGGCTCGATGCGGTTCCACTGACCGTCGCCGACATCCTGTTCATCCTGTCGTGCTATTGCAACCGGGGAATTGCCGGCCACAGCCAACTGAGAATCGATCCCGCTGTCGACTGGTTTCTCCACGCTGGTAACGGTCAGCACGGCGACCAGCGCTACCGAAGCAGCGACCGCCATACCGGCGACCGGTTTCCACCAGCCACCGGTCACGCGCGCCGGCGGCTGCACGGCATCAGGGATACCCTGCTCCGCAATAGCCGCCTGGACCCGGTCGGCAATACCCAGCGCGGAAGCATTTTCGGCACCTCGCATGACTTCACTGATCAACTGGTATCTGCCCAGACACTCCCGCAGACCGGTATCGCGCTGCAGCCGCCCCAGCAGCAAGGGTCGTTCCAGATCATTCAGCTCATCATCTACCAGGGCAGACAACTGCTCACGGATTTCATCTTTCATGTCTCATCACCCGTATAGGTTTCATCGATCAAAGGGCGAATGCGTTTGTCAATCGCATCCCTGGCTCTGAAAATCCTGGATCGAACCGTGCCGATGGGGCAATCCATGGCGCCGGCAATCTCTTCGTAACTCAGCCCTTCCAGCTCACGCAGTACAATGGCCATTCGCAGTTCATCGGGCAAAGCATCGATCGCGTCCTGTATTGCGGTAGCCAGCTCACTCCGCATGGCCATCCGATCCGGCGTTGCGTATTCTTTCAGACCAGCGGCACTGTCAAATTGTTCCGCATCCCGGGCATCAATATCATCTCGCGGAGGCCGGCGACCGGCAGCCACCAGGTAATTTTTGGCCGTATTGATGGCAATACGGTAGAGCCAGGTATAGAAAGCGCTGTCACCGCGAAAATTGGGTAACGCCCGGTAGGCCTTGATAAAGGCTTCCTGAGAAACATCCATAACCTCGGAAGAATCCCGAATATAGCGACTGATGACATTGGCCAGTTTGTGCTCGTATTTTCGCACCAGGATGTCAAAAGCGGCTTTCTCGCCGTTCTGCACCCGCTTGACCAGCTCCTGGTCCAGGCTGTTCTCGCCCATCCGGGCTATCCCCTCAATATCCCGGACTGCACTCATGAAACCTTAGGACCGGCAAAACCCGGGATAGTTCGCCTGATCTGGTCGTTTCGGGTAAAGTTACCCTGAAAACCGGTTGAATTTTAATCGTTATCAACCGTAGCGTACAGGTAAACCATCTCGTTTACAGGCCACATGCATACCCAGCACCAGTATGACGTTCTGATTATCGGCAGCGGCGCCGCAGGCCTGACCCTGGCGCTGCGCCTGCCGCCCCGCGCCCGGATCGCCGTGCTGTCCAAGGGTCCGGTACAGGAAGGCAATACCTATTACGCCCAGGGAGGCATATCAGCGGTACTGGACCGGGAGGACTCGATCGAGGCCCATGTTGCCGACACCATGGCAGCCGGTGCCGGACTCTGCGACCCGGAAGTCGTACAGGCCACCGTCGAGCACGGCCCGGAATCGGTCCAGTGGCTGGTCAATCTGGGCGTACGCTTCACCCGGCACGAGGTGCAGGGCAAGACCGGCTATCACCTGACTCGCGAAGGCGGTCATCGTCACCGGCGCGTCATTCATGCCGCAGACGCTACCGGCCGGGAAGTTGAAACCAGCCTGGTGGATGCGGTCCGCTCGCGTGGCAATATTGACCTGTTCGAACAACACATCGCCGTGGACCTGATCACAGCTGACCGTATTGGACAGAAAGAAAACTGTTGTCTGGGCGCGTATGTACTGGACCGGGGCAAGGGTCGGGTGGAAGTGTTCCGCGCCCGCTGCGTGACACTCACCACCGGTGGCGCCAGCAAGGTGTACCTGTATACCAGCAACCCGGACACTTCCACCGGTGACGGCATCGCCATGGCCTGGCGTGCCGGCTGCCGGGTTGCCAATATGGAGTTCAACCAGTTCCATCCGACCTGCCTGTACCACCCCCAGGCCAAATCATTCCTTATTACGGAGGCAGTCCGCGGCGAAGGCGGAAAACTGCTGCTGCCGGATAGAAAACCGTTCATGCAACGTTTTGATAACCGCGGAGAACTGGCACCGCGTGATATCGTTGCCCGCGCCATCGACCACGAGATGAAACTCCTGGGTATCGATCATGTGCTGCTGGATATTTCCCACCAGCCGAAAAAATTCATCCTGGAACATTTCCCTACCGTATACCACCGCTGCCTCGAGCTTGGCATCGACATGTCCGCTGAACCGATCCCGGTGGTGCCCGCGGCACACTATACCTGCGGCGGTGTGCGCACCGACCTCAGGGCACGCACCGATGTCGATCGCCTCTACGTGGTCGGCGAGTCGGCCTGTACCGGGCTGCACGGTGCCAACCGCATGGCCAGTAACTCCCTGCTCGAATGCCTGGTGTTCGCCGGATTTGCCGCTGCGGATATCGAGGCCCGGCTGGATGAAACAGCAATGCCACCGGAACTCCCGGAATGGGATGAATCCAGGGTCATCGACTCCGATGAGGAGGTAGTGGTCAGCCATAACTGGGATGAGCTACGGCGTTTCATGTGGGACTACGTGGGTATCGTGCGCACCGACAAGCGGCTGGAGCGTGCCCGCCGCCGGGTCGAGCTGTTACAGCACGAGATCCAGGAATACTACTGGAACTTCCGCGTCAGCAACGACCTGCTGGAACTACGCAACCTGTTGCAGGTCGCCGAACTGATTATCCGGTCCGCCCAGATGCGCAAGGAAAGCCGCGGTCTGCACTACACCCTCGACTACCCGGGGCAGGACGACAGCATGCCGCCGGCCGATACGATTCTGGTGCCGGAACAGGCCCGGCCGGGCAAGGTGGAGCACGTAGCCGTTGGCAAGGTGGAGCAGCTCGGGGTGTCAAAATAGCGGGGAACAGATTTACCCGGTGGTAAAACCACCCGGCGGTATGACTTCGGTCGGCTCGCAATCGACACTACGGACTTTCGCTGACGGCGGCCCCGTCTGCAACCACTCCCGGAGTTGCTGCAGTGCCGGCGCCGAACCACAGGCCAGCACCTCGACCGAGCCATCGGGAAGATTCCTGGCGTGTCCGTGAAGATCGAGTTTCAATGCCTCGTGCCGGGTGGAGTAGCGAAAGAAAACACCCTGCACCCGTCCCCTGACGATACAACGCATGCAAACGCGGTCGTCGGCTGAACTCATGCATCCAGGGCCACTTGCAAGGCCTCCAGAAAGGCCCGGTTTTCCTCCGGTTTGCCCACGGTCACCCGCAGGCAGTCCTGCAAACGACCGCCCACGGGATCCAGGTTCTTGATCAGGACACCCTGCTCCTGCAAGGAGGAAAAAATCAATCCGGCCCTGGCGGCCGGTGTCCGGAAAAGAATAAAATTCGCCTCACTTGGATAGACCTGCAGGCCGGGCAAACGGGCCAGTGCGCCCAGCAAGTTCGACCGGTCCGCCCGGATCAGGGCGGCCTGTTCGTCCAGCACGTGCCGGTGCTCCAGGGCAAACAGGGCACTCGCCTGGGTCAGTACATTGATGTTGTACGGCAAGCGTGTCTTGTCGATTTCTCCCAGCCATTCCGCCGGACCCGCGAGCAATCCAAGACGCAGACCGGCCAGACCCATTTTGGACACCGTGCGCAGAACCAGCAGGTTGGGGAATTCGCCCAGGCGGGACATGAAACTGGCATCGGTAAAAGGCGCGTAGGCCTCATCGACCACCACCAGTCCCGGTGCACGGCGGATAATTTCCTCGATGACCTGCTCATCGAACAGCCCACCAGTCGGGTTATTGGGGTAGGCCAGGTAGATGATGGCTGGCTGATACTCCTCGATGGCAGCGACCATGACGTCCAGGTCCAGCGAAAAATCGTCGGCCAGCGCAACATTGCGGTACTGCATCCCGGTCACTTCGGCAATCATCCGATACATGACAAAGGTTGGATCAGGCGACAGGATAACCCGCCCGGGCCCGGCTACCGCCAGCGCCAGCATCTGGATAAGCTCATCGGAACCGTTACCCAGCACCACCTGCATAGCAGTCGGTACCTGCCAGGCATCGCGCAGGCGCTCTGTCAGTAAACGGGCCGCAGGATCCGGGTAGCGATTGAGCTCGACACCGCGCAGCGCTTCGAGCCACCCGTTTACCAGTTCTTCCGGCCATCCGTAGGGGTTTTCCATGGCATCCAGCTTGATCCGTTTGCCCGGATCGGGAACATGATAGGCCGTAAGCGCCTGGATCTCGGGCCTGATCCAGTCCGCAGCCGATCTCGGCCCGCTCATTTTGGCGGAATCCGGAATTCCGCTGAACGCGCGTGCGCTGTCAGTCCCTCGCCACGCGCCAGTTTCGACGCAGTCTGGCCCAGACTGGCAGCACCTTCCGGCGAACAGCAAATCAGGCTGGACCGCTTCTGGAAATCATACACGCCCAGTGGCGAGGAAAAACGTGCCGTGCGCGAGGTCGGCAACACGTGGTTTGGCCCGGCACAGTAATCACCCAGCGCCTCGGCGGTATAGCGCCCCATAAAGATCGCGCCGGCGTGGCGAATGCGCGCTGCCATGGGCTGTGGATCGGCTACTGACAGCTCCAGGTGCTCCGGGGCGATGTAATTGGCCACTTCGACGGCTTCATCGAGATCCCGCACCTGAATTAATGCGCCCCGCCCGGTCAGCGAAGCGCTAATGATATCGGCACGCTCCATGCCCACCAGCTGGCGGTCGATACTGGCAGCGACTCGATCCAGGAAAGCAGCGTCCGGACTGAGCAGTATGGCCTGGGCGTCCTCGTCGTGCTCGGCCTGCGAGAACAGATCCATGGCGATCCAGTCCGGGTCGGTGTCACCGTCACAGATCACCAGAATTTCCGAAGGACCGGCAATCATATCGATACCTACGGTGCCGAATACCATGCCTTTGGCTGTAGCCACATAGATATTTCCCGGCCCGACAATCTTGTCGACCGCAGGGACAGTCTGCGTGCCGTAGGCGAGCGCCGCTACTGCCTGCGCCCCACCGATGGTAAACACCCGGTCAACACCGGCGATTGCCGCAGCCGCCAGCACCAGTTCATTGACCACCGCATCCGGGGTGGGCACCACCATGATGAGTTCATCAACGCCGGCCACCCTGGCCGGTATGGCGTTCATCAATACGGATGACGGATAGGCCGCCTTGCCGCCCGGCACATAGAGACCGACACGATCGAGTGGCGTAACCTGCTGACCAAGAATTGTTCCATCGGCTTCAGTGTACGACCAGGATTCCAGTGTCTGGTGTTCGGCATAGACCCGCACCCGCTCCGCCGCGCGTTCCAGCGCTTCACGCTGCTCGCCGGGAATGCCATCCAGTGCCCGCTGCAGATGTTCCTGACTGATTTCAAGCTGGTCAGCCGTGGCGACCTCGAGGCGATCGAAACGGCGCGTATATTCGAGCAATGCCTCATCACCGCGCACCCGTATAGCCTGCAGAATGCCGCGTACCGTCTGGCCAATCTGCTCGTCGGCTTGCGACTCCCAGGCCAGCAACTCCTCCAGCTGGGCACTGAATTGCGCATTCAGGCTATTGAGGCGTCGTAGCTCCACGACACTCAGACCGTCTGTTCCTGTTGCTTTTGCACCGCTTCGGCGACCTGGTCAATGAACGCCTGCACCCGCGCGTGTTTACGCTTCATGGAAGCCTTGTTCACCACCAGCCGTGAGCTGATGTCGGCGATTTTTTCCAGCGGCTGCAAACCGTTGGCTTTCAGCGTATTACCGGTATCCACCACGTCAACGATCAGGTCGGAGAGCCCCACCAGCGGCGCCAGCTCCATCGATCCATATAATTTAATGATCTCTACCTGTAGCCCCCGCCCGGCAAAATAGTTGCGCGCACTCTTTACATACTTGGTCGCAATACGCAGGCGTTGCGCCTGCTCCGACCAGGGTGCGCGCCCGGCCACCATCAAACGACAACAGGCGATACGCAGGTCCAGCGGTTCATAGAGACCGGCACCACCGTGTTCCATCAACACATCCTTGCCGGCAACCCCCAGATCGGCCGCACCATATTGAACATAGGTCGGCACGTCGGAGGCACGGATGATCACCAGCTTTACATCCGGCTGGTTGGTATCCAGGATCAGCTTGCGACTGGTTTCCGGATCATCAACAGGTTCGATACCGGCGTGCGCGAGCAGCGGCAACGTTTCCTTGAAAATGCGCCCCTTGGAAAGCGCAATAGTAATTTTCTCAGACATGGGAATCAGCTCAGACCGTCCGGTTTATCCTACCGGCAGTTGTTTTTTCCACTGCTCCGGAGTGAACGTACGCAGGGCAATCGCATGCACCGCACCTTGCAGGGCATCTCCAAGCGAGCCATACACCAGCTGGTGCTGCTGCACCATGGACTTGCCCTCGAAAGCACTGCTGATCACCGTCGCTTCAAAATGATCACCATCACCCTGAACCTGAACCTGCGCGCCGGAAATACCCGACTCGATTAGTGTTTTTACATCATCTGCCTGCATGTCTGCGCCGCCGCCTTTTTCCAGAAGCGCGCATAGTACTATTATTCAGCTGTTCATTCACTCTGAATTCCGGGATCAGGCTGTCTGGTTGCCGGTTTCCGATTCTGCCAGAATCTCCAGAGATTCGTCGAAAACGTAGCCTTCTATGGGGTTCGCGAGCCCGTCCATTAGTTCGCCATGGTTTGGCTCCGGCAGTGATCGCAGCTTAGGGCTCGCGCCTCGTCACCGCTATCTTCCAGATGCGCGCGTAATGACGCAAATAACTGTTGAAGTTTTTCCTTGTCGGGGTTTTCAAGGGCTTCGGTTACACCGGCGACCATGTGTGACTCGCGAACGGCAGGCCAATACTGTAAGTGGATATTCGGGTACGGTCTGAAATC
>JAUXGZ010000068.1 GCA_030621785.1 Gammaproteobacteria bacterium
GTCAAGGTAACCATCGGCGGCTGCGGCGGCTGATAGCGCCGACGCAACGACAAGACCCCGGCAAGTTTAGAGGATTATTCAACATGGCATCGATCAAGATTCGAGCAAAAATGGATGGCGACATAACCACCGTCAAGGCCCTGATCAGTCACCCGATGGAGACTGGCCTGCGCAAGGACAAGAAAACCGGGGACCTGGTTCCCGCACACTTTATCCAGGAAGTAACCTGCGAACATAAAGGCACCACCGTCATTACGGCATTGTGGGGCGGAGCCGTCTCCAAGAACCCGTACCTTTCGTTCAAGTTCAGGGGCGCGAAAGCAGGCGACACACTGAAGCTGAGCTGGCTTGATAACCAGGGTCAGAAAGATTCTACTGAAACCCAGGTCCGCTGAAAAACCAACGACCGTCCATAACTGGAGGTGGAGAACCTATGAAGAAATTGCTGACCATCGCCGCAACCCTGGGGCTGGTGTACATTACACCGGTTACCGTCCAGGCCGGCCCCCAGGAAGACCTCAAGGAATTTCGTGCCTATTTTGCCGAACGTTTTCCTGATGTACCTTTCCAGGAATACGTCAATGGTGTGTACGCCATCGACGAGGCCTCGCGTGAACAATGGGAGTCCATTGAAGAATTCCCGCCTTACGAACTCAACATCGATAAAGGCAAGGAATTGTTCAACACACCGTTCAAGAATGGCAAGACCCATGCCAGCTGCTTTCGTAACGGCGGTATCGGCATCAAACAGGACTACCCCTACTTCGACCCCGACAGCGGCGCAGTTGTTACTCTGGAAGGCGACATTAACGCGTGCCGTCAGGAGAACAACGAAGAAGCACTGGGGTGGAGCAAGGGTGCCATTGCCGATGTTTCTGCCTACATGGCATACACATCACGTGGCAACAAGATCGACGTAAAGACTCCTGCCGGCAAGGGTGCCATGGCCGCCTACGACCGGGGAAAATTTCATTTCTACTCCAAACGCGGCCAGCTGAACCTTTCCTGTGCAGACTGCCACCAGCACAACGCGGGCAACCGGATTCGTGCGGATCTACTCAGCCCTGCGCTGGGGCAGGTCTCTCACTTCCCGGTTTACCGTTCCAAGTGGGGCGGGTTGGGCACCCTTCACCGCCGTTACGGGGGATGCAACAAGCAGGTGCGAGCTACTCCGTTTCCTTCACAAAGCGATGAGTATCGCGATCTGGAGTACTTCCACACCTACATGAGCAACGGACTGCTGCTCAACGGCCCGGGTGCACGCAAATAGGATACCTGCACCCCGTATCAGAAAGCCCGGTCAGTTCTGGCCGGGCTTTTTTACTCTGCGTTCCCGCCACCCTGCGGAATATTCTGCACGCAGGCACGTCTCTACACAGCGATCCATCTGCCAACCATCAATTGCCCCAAGGATTTCAGAATGAACATTAGCCGTCGCGAATTTTTACAGATGCTCGCCGTAGCGAGCGCATCGGGTATCTCCCTCACCGGTCAGGCCGGCACAAAAGCGACCACCCCGGGACAGGCCTATGAACTGCCGGCCTTCGGCAACGTATCGCTGATGCACTACACCGACTGTCACGCCCAGCTATTGCCGGTCTATTTCCGTGAGCCCAGCATCAACCTCGGTATCGGTCCGATGAAGGGCAACCCGCCACACCTGGTGGGAGATTATTTTCTGAAATACTACGACATCAAACCCGGCAGCCGTGAAGCCTATGCGTTTACCTACCTCAACTTTGTCGATGCAGCAAAACAGTTCGGCAAGATCGGCGGGTTTGCCCACCTGTCCACGCTGGTAAAGAAAATACGCAGCCAGCGTCCCGGCTCCCTGTTACTTGATGGCGGCGATACCTGGCAAGGCTCGGGCACCGCCTACTGGACCAACGCCCAGGACATGGTCGATGCGCAAAAGCTGCTGGGTGTAAATGTCATGACGGCACACTGGGAAATGACCTATGGCGCCGACCGCGTCACTGAAATCGTTGAAAATGACTTCAAGGGCCAGATCGATTTCGTTGCCCAGAATATCATCGACAATGAATGGGAAGAGGCCGTTTTCTCTCCCTATGTAATCCGTGAAATCAACGGCGTACCAACTGCCATTATCGGCCAGGCATTCCCCTATACCCCGATCGCCAATCCGCGCTTCATGGTTCCCGACTGGAGTTTCGGCATTCGTGAAGACCATATGCAGAAAATGGTCGAGGAAGCACGCGGCAAAGGTGCGCAAGTGGTTATCGTACTGTCGCACAACGGCATGGACGTAGACCTGAAGATGGCATCCCGGGTTAGCGGTATCGACGCCATCATGGGTGGCCACACCCACGACGCTATACCGCGACCGGTAGAAGTCAAAAACGCCGGTGGAATAACGCTGGTCACCAATGCCGGCTCTAACAGCAAGTTCCTCGGCGTGCTCGATCTGGATGTTCGCGGCGGCAAGGTACGCGACTACCGTTATCATCTGTTACCGGTATTCTCCGACCTGCTGCCGGCCGACCCCGGGATGAGCAGCCACATCGAGAAGGTACGGGCTCCTTACCAGAAGGAGCTCGACAGGAAACTCGCCGTCACCGACGAGGTGTTATACCGCCGGGGCAACTTCAACGGCACTTTTGACCAGCTCATATGCGATGCACTCATGGAAGTACAGGGTGCCCAGATGGCTTTCTCCCCCGGTTTCCGTTGGGGTGTGAGCGTCATGCCGGGCGAAGCCATCACCATGGACCACGTCATGACGCAGACTGCTATCACCTACCCCACGGTTACACTGAACAACCTGAGCGGCACACGTATCAAGGAGATTCTGGAAGATGTCGCCGACAACCTGTTCAACAAGGACCCCTACTATCAACAGGGTGGCGATATGGTGCGTGTTGGCGGCCTGAAGTACGCCATCGATCCAGGCGCCGGCATGGGTTCCAGAATCACCGATATGGAGCTGGACGGTGAAGCCATCAAGGCAGACAAGGAATATTCCGTCGCCGGCTGGGCCAGCGTGGCCCAACCACTGGAAGGAAAGCCGATCTGGGATGTGGTCACCGAGTACCTGCTCGACAAGAAAACCATCTCGCACATCGAATTGAACGAGCCGCTCATCAAGGGTGCCAGGGGAAATCCAGGTTACGCAGGTTAACAATGAGTGCAGAAGCTGGTCGACAACAACAGGGAGGGGTTAGCCCGCATTTCTCAGCAACGGGATACATCAGCATGAAAAATCATCTGACCTTCACCAGGTACATGTTGATCGCCGTCTGCCTGCTGTCCGGAAACAGCCTGGCCGCACGGGAAGAATCCAGCCCTGCGATGCCTGCCTGGAAAAAACTGGTCTACGAAGGATCCATGCTTGGTCTCAGATCCAGAATACAGATTGAAGTATTGAAGTCCTCTCCACAGGAGCTGCGAGCAGCAACTCCCGCACTACTGGAAGATGTTCCTCTGCAACGGAACCCGCAACACGTCCTGGTCATGGACATACAGGCAAAAGGCAGTAACCGCTACCTGTCCAGCACCCGAATCTGGTTCGATGCCGGCACCGGGGCCGTGTTACAGCACGAAAAAACCCGCACCGGAAAAAATCCGAAACGCAAGGTCTTTCGCTTTACGAAAGAAGGTGCGTCCAGGATACGGCAGGAACCCGGGTCCGACAGGGAAGCCGGGATGCCGGTGCATACATGGAGTAAAATCAAGCCATCGTTCTATCCCTACGATCTGAAAGACGCCGGCTGCGATACCGTCACGACCCCGTCTGTACTCCTGTACCTGCTTTCGCTCGACGATACCGGGGCAGAATCATCCCCTCCTCCCCGCTGCGTGTTTTTTGACGGTGCACTGTACCGGGTATCCTTTGAGGATCAGGGTAGCGAACAGTTGACAGTTTCGTACCGGGACAATACCAATGCAAAAACCGTGGATGTGCAGGGTCCGCGCAAGGTACGCCGTTACCGGCTTGGCATCGCACCTCTGACACCGGGTACCGGAAAAGATGCCTTTGAGCTGTTCGAGTTGCGCGGCAACATTGCAATCATGATGGATTCGGCGGGGATACCACTACAACTGGATGGCGAGCGCTCCCTGGGACGTATAAGCGCACCGCTGACCAGCTTGCAAAAATGGACTGCCACCGCGGACGATCATAGTCAGCGGTAATACCGGCCGGCCCACGCCAGGCACGAAGCTTATTCGGGTGAATAGCCATCAAATCCTTCAGGACTTTATGCGCAAGCAACGACTGCCTGCGCGGTTTCTCCATCTGGCTGACACCTGGTATCTGCCACTTGCGGAAAAACTGAAGCAACAACAAGCAGTTGCCTACCGGCCACTGCTTGTCGGCATTACCGGCAGTCAGGGTTCCGGCAAAAGTACGTTGGCGTCCCTGCTTGCACTGTTGCTGGAACGGGTTTACGGGCTGAAAGCAGCCAGCCTGTCCATGGACGATTTTTACCTGACCCGTGCAGCCAGACGGTCACTGGCGGACAAGGTACACCCGCTACTTGCAACCCGGGGTGTGCCAGGCACCCACGACCTGCTCCTGATGCAGGAGACACTAACCCGACTTGCCCGGCACAGCGGAGAAGTCGCCGTACCGGGATTCGACAAGGCCCTCGATGATCGTTATCCTGCCGGGGAGTGGCAACGGGTCACTGCACCACTGGATATCGTCATTGTTGAAGGCTGGTGTCTCGGCACCCCGCCCCAACGGGACGATGCGCTGCGCAAGCCGATCAACCGCCTGGAAGCCGAGGAAGATCCGGATGGTATCTGGCGCCGCTACGTCAACCAGCAGATCGGCACCCGTTACCAGTCGATTTATGCAAAGGTAGACAGCTGGATCATGTTACAGGCACCTTCATTCGGCTGTATCTATCAATGGCGACTGGAACAGGAGAAAAAACTGGCCGACAGGCTGCGGCACACGGACTCTTCGCCGAAATCCGCAAGGCATGTCATGTCGGCAGAACAGATTGAGCATTTTATCCAGCACTATCAGCGACTCACCGAACACGCGTTACAACAGTTACCGGACCGGGTTAACCACCTGTTCAAGCTCGATGCCGACCGGGAAATCGAGGAATACCGCGAACCACAGGCACTCAGCCACCAGTAGCTGTCGACGTGATCTGCACACACCCGGCGGAAAAAAGTACCCGGTGCTGTGGATCGGCCATCGATAGAAAACTGGAAGGGGAAAACGCACATGAAGGTAGTACACGGACTTGTTGCGCTGTCGCTGGTGCTGATCGCTCCATTCTCATACAGCAGCAGCAGGGATCCGGGCAAAGTCATTGCTGGATGGGTCGAAAAGATTACGCTGGGCGAGCAGGCGCTGCTCACCAGGGCGAAGCTCGATACCGGGGCGAAGACCTCCTCGATCCATGCGACTGATATTGAAAACTTCAAGCGCAACGGGAGCAGGTGGGTCCGGTTCAATCTGCTAATCGAGGACATCCAGGGGAAAGTGCACTCCATCCCGATGGAAAGACCAAAAGTACGGCGTGTTCGCATCAAGAGCAGTGACGCGACGGTCGAGGATCAGCGTGTTGTAGTCGAGCTCGAATTTTGTTTTGACGGCCGGCCAAGAACATCAGAATTCACTCTGGCAGATCGTTCTGAATTCATATACGGAATACTTCTGGGACGTGAATTTCTCGCCGGTATCGCGGTGATCGATCCGCAAAGTACCTTTCTGACCATGGCAAGATGCCCGTAAGCCGGTCAGAAAAATCAGGAAGAACATGAATCGTTTAACCGTAAACGGCTGGGCGCTGGCACTGTCTGTCACCGGGCTCGCAATTGCTGCCTACAAGATTTTCGACCTTGGCCTCCCGCTCGTCCCGGAACAGAATACCGATGTCTGGACACTGCAGGCACAAGCGACCTTTGTCGGCACCGGTGGTCCGGCAAAACTGTCGCTTGATATTCCGCAACACACGCCGGGATTCGTCATTCTGAATGAGAATTTTATTTCCAGAAAATACGGCCTGACTATCGATCAGGGAAAAGACAGTCGCAAGGCCAACTGGGCAATTCGCCGCGCAAAGGGCGAACAATCCCTGTACTACAGGATAACAGTGGCTCGCTCGAACAAGGCTGTAGAATGGGAAAGCGTACCGTCTTTTCCGCAGCTGCCCGACTATCCGGAACCCTACGCTTCTGCGGTTCAGGCTATTGTTGAAGATGTGCGGGAAGAATCTGCTGACGTGGAATCATATACCCGGGCATTACTCAAACAGCTTAATTCACCTGCTCCCGACGAAAACGTGGAGCTGGTCCGCAACCAGGCGAAGAATACGGACCAATGGACCAGTGAAATTATCAAGGTGCTGAAAGCGGTAAGAATTCCCGCCAGAAAATTATGGGGCATGGACATATCCGATCTGGATAATAATGCCGTGCTGTCACCCCTGCTGCAGGTACACAATGGTGACCGGTGGCTGACCTTCAATCCGGATACCGGAAAACAGGGCGTACCAGCCAATTTCCTGGCATGGCAGGTCGGAGAGGCACCGGTATCCAAATTAACCGGCGGCAGGAAACCGGGCATCCGCTTCTCTGTCACGAAAAGCTACGCCGAACTCATCGATGTGGCTCGCAAGGGTGCGGCCAACCAGGACTCCCTGTTTTCCGCTTTCTCACTGGTAGCATTGCCGGTACAGAACCAGAACGTATACCAGTTGCTACTCATGCTGCCGCTAGGCGCATTACTGGTGGTTTTCCTGCGAACAATCATCGGGTTACAAACCTTTGGCACCTTCATGCCCATCCTGATTGCACTGGCTTTCCGGGAAACACAGCTATTCTGGGGGGTAGTCATGTTCAGCCTGATCGTATCCATCGGGTTGATGGTGCGCTTCTACATGGAAAAACTGATGCTGCTGTTAATCCCGAGGCTGGCCGCCATTCTGATCATCGTCGTCATACTCATGTTACTGATCAGCTTGACCAGCAACCGGCTTGGCGTAGAACGGCTGCTGTCAATTTCGCTTTTCCCTATGGTTATACTGGCGATGACT
Organism: Gammaproteobacteria bacterium; assembly: GCA_030621785.1. GTDB lineage: Bacteria > Pseudomonadota > Gammaproteobacteria > DSM-19610 > DSM-19610 > Thiogranum. Next base: position 7,017 of record JAUXGZ010000068.1, read on the forward strand.
ATCGAGCGTATGTCGATTACCTGGGAAGAAAACGGCGCACGCGAAGCCATATTGCTCGGGGTCGGAAGCCTGCTGGTTGCCTGCGCATCGTATGTCGTCATGACCAACGCCAACCTGATGTACCTGATGTTTGTATTCCCTGAACTGCTACTGGTGGTACTGGGCCTGTGCCTGTGGATGGGACGGTATACCGGATACCGCCTGGTAGAACTGGTACGTTTCAGGGGCATACTGCAGAAGGATGCAAAATGATCCGTTTCGCGTCCCCGCGGCAATTACGCGAGCGTGGCATACTGGGGATGAATCGGCGCAACGCGGATTTCATCATGCGCTACAACCCGCGCCATCTGTATCCACTGGTAGACAACAAGCTTAGAACCAAACAACTGGCCCTGAAACACAACATCGCAGTACCGGAACTATATGCCGTAATTGAAATCGAACACCATGTCCGCAATATAGCGGACTCACTTGCCGACCATAACTCCCTGGTTATAAAGCCGGCTCATGGAAGCGGCGGTAATGGCATACTGATTATCGACGGCCGACTGGGAAAATTCTACAAAAAATCCAATGGCAGTCTGATCAGTATAGAAATGATACAGCACCACACCTCCAATATTCTCAGTGGCATGTACAGCCTGGGGGGCTTGCCGGACAAGGCCATTATCGAATACCGGGTTGAGTTCGACCCTTTATTCGAAAACATCAGTTACCAGGGCGTGCCTGACATCCGGGTGATCGTTTTCAAGGGCATCCCGGCAGCGGCGATGGTCCGACTGCCCACGCGCGAATCCGATGGTAAGGCCAACCTTCATCAGGGCGCTGTAGGCGTTGGTATCGACCTCGCTACAGGCATATCAACCTATGGCGTTTGTAAAAATGACCTCGTAGAGCACCACCCGGATACCGGTTACCGGACCACGGGAATTGAAATACCGCACTGGGACCGGATTCTTCGGCTGGCCACGGAGTGCGCCGCCAGCGTTGGACTGGGTTATCTTGGCGTCGATCTGGTAATGGATCGCAATCTGGGGCCGCTAATGCTGGAACTGAATGCACGACCCGGGTTGAACATACAACTGGCGAACAGCCAGGGATTACTGGGTACTCTGGAGAAAATCGAGTCTTTTCAGGAATTGCCGGGGGACGCAGAGTCCAGAGTCGAACTGGCAAAAAGTTTTTCTGCGTCGGCGAATACCGATTAACCAGTCTGTGAGCAACTGCAGTATGCTATCAAACCGAATTAGTATGATAAACGCATGTTTTGTAACGCTTATCATATCCTGCGCAGTCACTTCATCGAGTGCTGACGAGCTGCTGGCCGTAATCGCCCCCAATATGGATTTGAAGCAGGTGGCACCTGTTCCCCACCCCGTTCCGACTGGAGATGCCCGTATCATTGATGGGCTGGAAAATCCGGATGGCGAGATCGGTGCTACAGAAGATAGTAAATTCGTCATACTGGGCTCCGAGATCGCCAAAGGCACTTCGACACGGCTGGCATGGTCCACCGATGGTGATACATCGGACTTGTCGACGCCTGCGCCAGTGATGGTTATCCGTGGAAATCAGCCGGGTAAAACGATGTGCATGACGGCCGCCGTACACGGGGACGAGTTAAATGGTATCGAAATTGTCCGCCGGGTGATGTTCGACATTGAACCGGAATCCCTGACCGGCAATATTATCGGCATTCCGATTGTGAACCTGCAGGGATTCCACCGGGGATCACGCTACCTGTCCGACCGCCGCGACCTGAACCGCTTTTTCCCGGGCGACGCCAACGGCAGCCTGGCATCGCGTATGGCCTATTCCCTGTTCCACGAAGTCATACGCCATTGCGATTTCCTGATTGATATCCACACCGGGTCCCTGCGGCGGACCAATCTGCCCCAGATCCGGGCGGACCTGAGAAATAACGCGGTTGCCGAGCTGACCAGGGGCTTCGATAAAATGGCAGTCATGCACAACAGCGCCCGTCCGGGAATGTTGCGTTACGCAGCCCTCCAGCAGGGCATACCGGCAGTCACGCTCGAAGTTGGAGAATCCCTGCGTATCCAGAAAGACAAGATTGAAAGTGCCGTAAGCAGTATCAACCACCTGCTCGAGCGCCAGGGTATGTATTCCCGCCTGTTTATCTGGGGTGAACCGGAGCCGGTTTACTATTCATCGGCCTGGATAAGAACGGAACGGAGTGGCATCCTGTTCAGTAACAAGCAACTGGGCGAGATGGTTGAAAAGGGCGAACTATTGGGCACCGTCACTGACCCGATCACCAACGAGAGCGGAGAAATCATATCCACCCTGGAAGGCAGAATCATTGGCATGGCAGTAAACCAGTTTGTTATGCCAGGATTCGCCGCCTACCACATCGGCATCGAATCGTCGGGGGAGGTACTGGCCGGCTACGAGGAGAATGAAAACCCTCTGCCCTGAAGCTCATGACACCGGCTGCCGCTCCGCTTACTCGCCCGGTAACGGCAGCGACTGGTAATCTCCCGCCGGCGGCGGATTCAGGCCCATCTTTTTCCAGGCGCTACGGGTCGCCATGCGTCCACGCGGTGTACGAACCAGGAACCCCTGCTGGATCAGGTAGGGTTCCAGCACATCCTCGATGGTACCTTTTTCCTCTCCGATCGCCGCCGCCAGATTATCCACACCCACCGGGCCACCGTCGAATTTCTCGATAATAGCGCTCAGCAAACGCCGGTCCTGGGCGTCGAAGCCATGCTCATCGACTTCCAGCATCTGCATGGCATCCTTCACCACCACTGCCGTCACCGCGCCGTCCGCCCTGATCTCGGCAAAGTCACGTACCCTGCGTAGCAGGCGGTTGGCAATACGCGGCGTACCGCGTGAACGCCTGGCCAGAACCCGGGCACCCTCCTCATCCATTTCGATGCCCAGGATATGCGCCGAGCGCTTCAGGATGATGGCCAGATCATTGGCGTTATAGAACTCGAGGCGTTGCACAATACCGAAACGATCGCGCAAGGGTGAGGTCAGCAGCCCGGCCCGGGTAGTAGCCCCGATGAGGGTAAAAGGTGGCAGATCCAGCTTGATCGATCGCGCGGCCGGCCCTTCGCCGATCACGATATCGAGTTGATAGTCTTCCATGGCCGGGTAGAGGATCTCTTCCACGACCGGACTGAGGCGATGTATCTCATCCACAAACAGCACATCGTGCGGTTCCAGGTTGGTCAGCAGTGCGGCAAGATCGCCCTGTTTTTCCAGTACCGGCCCGGAGCTGTGGCGCAGGCTGGCCCCCATTTCATTGGCAACAATGTGCGCCAGGGTAGTCTTGCCGAGACCGGGTGGACCGAAAATCAGCACATGATCCAGTGCTTCCTGGCGACGTCGCGCAGCCTCAATAAATACTTCCATCTGCGCGCTGACCTGTGGCTGACCAACATAGTCCGCCAGTCGACGCGGGCGGATGGCGCGGTCCTGGGCATCTTCTTCAGGCGCCGCACTGGCGGTAATGATACGGTCAGGTTCGATCATGGAGCCGAGCATACAGGCTGCAACGGAACGGGTACACTAATTGCGAACAGTCGACTGCAGTGCTGCCCGGATAATCTGTTCGCTACTCAACTCCGCCGCATCCACCTGGCGCACCATGCGACTGGCTTCCTGCGGTTTGTAACCCAGCGCCACCAGTGCACTTACCGCCTCTTCCACCGGACTGGCGACATTCGTCGGCACCGCGTTGCCTTCCGCGCCTGCCTCCCAGTCACCCAGACGATCGCGCATCTCGACCACCAGGCGCTCGGCCGTTTTTTTGCCGACCCCCGGCACACGCACCAGGGATGCCGTATCACCAGCCTGCACACAGGCCGCGAAATGCCCGGCCTCCATACCGGACAGGATCGCCAGCGCCAGTTTCGCACCCACACCATTGACCCGGATCAGGGTACGAAACAGACGACGATCCGACTGCCGGCTGAAACCGTACAACGTGTGGGCATCCTCGCGCACCACCAGGTGGGTAAACAGGGTCAGCGCTGCCCCCACTTCGGGCAGATCGTAGAAGGTCGTCATGGGCGCTTCGACCTCGTAGCCCACGCCCTGTACTTCGATCATCAGGCCGGGCGGCTGTTTTTCGCGCAACACGCCACGTAAAAAACCGATCATCGATAGCGTCCCCTGCGTACGGCCGCCGCGGCCGATACGCGATTTTCGGCCTGGCTGCGGAAACTGTGGCACAGTGCGATTGCCAGGGCGTCGGCAGCATCGGCCTGCGGTGTGGCGGCCAGGTTCAACAGGATGCGCACCATGTGTTGCACCTGTGATTTCTCCGCCCCGCCCTTGCCGACCACAGCCTGCTTGATTTCACGCGGCGCATACTCGGCCACCTGCAGGTCACGGTCTACTGCAGCACAGATGGCAGCGCCGCGCGCCTGTCCGAGCTTCAGCGCCGAGCCGGCGTTACGGTGCATAAATACACTCTCGATGGCGAATTGCTGTGGACGCCAGGTCTCGATCAGCTCGCTGATTTCCCGAAAGATCAGACCCAGTTTATCCGGCAGACTGTCTCCATCCACCCGCAGACAGCCGCTGGCGACATAGCGGGTGCGTGTCCTGTCGTGGTCGATCAATCCGTAACCGGTAATGCGGGATCCAGGGTCAATGCCGAGAATGCGGCTCATGTCAGAGTTCGGCCAGGATCTCTTGCGAAATATCGGCGTTGGAGTACACCTCCTGCACGTCGTCCAGATCCTCCAGACGCTCCAGCATACGGATCATCTTTTCCGCATCCTTGCGATCCAGCGGGGAGGTGTTTTCCGCTCGCATGGTCACTTCTGCTTCTTCCGGTTCAAACCCGGCGGCAATCATGGCCTCCTTTACCGCGACAAACTCGTCGGGCTCGGTCAACACGTCGATCGAACCGTCGTCATTGCTGGCCACATCCTGTGCGCCGGCTTCCAGCGCCGCCTCCATAATGGCATCTTCATCACTGTCGGCCGGAAAGCTGAGAATACCTGTCTGGGAAAACTGGAATGCCACCGAACCGGTGGTACCGAGATTACCACCCGCCTTGGTAAAGGCATGACGCACCTCGGACACGGTGCGGTTGCGGTTATCGGTAAGACAATCCACCATCACGGCCACCCCCCCGGGCCCGTAGCCTTCGTAGCGTATTTCATCAAAATTCTCGCCATCCTGGGCACCCGCGCCACGCTTGATGGCGCGTTCGATGGTATCCTTGTTCATGTTGGCGCTTAGCGCCTTGTCGACCGCCAGGCGCAAACGCGGATTGGACGCCGGATCGGCGTCGCCGCTACGCGCAGCGACGGTAATTTCCCGAATCAGCTTGGTGAAAATCTTGCCCCGCTTGGCGTCCTGCGCCTTCTTGCGGTGCTGAATATTGGCCCATTTACTGTGTCCAGCCATACCTGCCTCGCTCTGCTGTAAACGGGCAAAAGTTTAGCATGGATGGGCCACGGCGGTCAGCCGGGTAACGGCGTTACCAGGCGTAACCCAGCTTGAGACTGTAGGTGGTATCCAGCTCGTCGGTATCCCCTACCGCCCCGCTGTCGTACTCGGTCTTCATTTCGGTACTGGCCACCAGGCCCAGTATCAGCGGGAAGCGCAGGCCGGTCCAGGTGTTCCAGGTATAGTTATCGGTTTCCTTGAGACTCCACAGGCCATTCTGCCGGTGATAGAACTGCATGAAGTCGTCGATCACATAATAATCGGCATTGATCATCCAGCCAGCCGCTACATACTGCTCCCTGGCGTTGCCATTGTCCCACTTCTTGTCGACGAATATCGGACCCGCCTGCGTACTGAGATTAATCTTGGTGCTCTCGAACCACTGGTAACCCACCAGCGGACCGATCTTGGACTCGAGATCCAGGTTGGCAAACTGGTCGTGCTTGAAGCCCAGGTAGGCGCCCGTGAACCACTGCTCGGTCAGGAAATAGTTGTAGGCATTATCCAGGTTCCACTTATCCTTGCTTTTCTTGTTGTCGTTGCGATCACGCTCCCACTCCCCGAACATGGTAAAGCGGTCGTCCCGGCGCCGCCACAGCAGATCCCCGTCCATGTCGATTTCGTCCTTGTCGGTATTACCACGTTCTTTCGAAAGGGCGAAGTTTATATGACCGGTCAGCTTGTAACCTTCACCCAGCCGCCAGGCTTCGGGGTTGATCAGGGGTAGTTCTTCCTGGGCCAGGGTGCGTGGCGGCGGTACCGGCGTATCCTGCTCTACAATCGCATCCTCGACCACGATGGCGTCGTCGCTGTTGCGAATGGTCTTCGCCTGGAAAATTGAGTCATCGTCCAGCATCAGCTTCATCGGCTCTTCGGATCTCAGTTCCACCACCTGGTCCCAGCTGACGGTAATCTCACCGGCGAAGGTAGTGCTGAATTTGAGACTGGCGTCTTCCTTGGAAATCACCGTACCCAGCAGTCGCGAGCCATCTTTCAGGATCAATTCGTCCGCATCGGCATCGAGAACGGGAAAAACCGCCAGGGAAAGTGCCAGCAGGCCGGCAAGCACCCGCACCGGAAGGAAAAGCATTTTGTTCGGCATCGTTTTAATCTTTAAGAAACACAGCTCAATTCAGAGCTGCGTATTGTACCGCTTATGCTGCTGGCTGCAACGCACGAGCGGCCGGTTTCCGGCAGACCTCAGCGAATAGAACCGACAAATGGCAGGGGTATATCAAAAACAACGACTATAACCGTGGTGGCAATAATCGCCACACTGGCTGCCAGCAGTATCACCAGGTGACGCTCATAACTAAACATACTCGGGACT
>JAUXGZ010000096.1 GCA_030621785.1 Gammaproteobacteria bacterium
CATTTCAATGAGGTGCAGGGCCGCTACTACGCACAGGGTGCAGAGGTGGCACGCATCGAGCAGGCCATTCAACACGGCAAGGAAAACCGTCGTAACCAGCAGGCAGAACTGGAGAAGACTGAACAGGCCTGGAACGAAGTACAGGCGCATATCCGGATCGATACCCAACGCCTGGAGCAACTGGCCGGCGAACTGGCGGAGAATGAGCCGGCACGCGAGGCGGCGGTCGCACGTGCCGGGGCTTCGCGCGATCGTCGGGAGAAGGCCGAGCACGAAATGCAGACCTGGCAGGCAGACTGGGAAACGTTCAATGCCAGTTGTAATCAGGCGTCCCAGACAGCGCAAGTCGAGCGTACCCGTATTGACCACCTGGAGCGCCAGCTGAAACAGCTGGTGCAGCGTCGGGAGCGCATCGAGCAGGAACAGCAGCAGCTGGACAGCGCGAAGCTGGAGACCGAGATCGGTGAACTGGAACAGCGCGCCGGTGACCGACAGCAGCAGTCGCAGCAGTTGCAGCAACAACTTGCGGAACTGCGCAACCGCATCGACACGTTGCGTGAATCGACCCGCAGGCAGCAACACGAATCAAACGGTGCCCAGAACAGTCGACAGGCACTGGGTGGACGCCTGGCTTCATTACAGGCCCTGCAACAGGCGGCGCTGGGTGAGACCGAAGGCGTCGTCAGCCGCTGGCTGGCGTCCCAGGGACTGGCCGGAGCGCCACGCCTGGCCAAGCAGCTGGATGTCGAGAGTGGCTGGGAACGTGCCCTGGAAACGGTGCTGGCTTCCGATTTGCAGGCTGTCTGTGTGGAAAACAGCGATGAACTCGCTACGGTCCTGGCAGACCTGCAACAGGGGACGGTGACGCTACTCGATACTACGGTCGCGGTCGCTGCGGTGCCAGCCGGAGCAGGAACACCACTGGCGGAAAAAGTCCGCGCACCCTGGTCAATGGATGGTCTGCTGGCCGGCGTGTTGGCTGCCGAATCACTGGACGAAGCCCTGCGCCTGCGAGCCAGCCTGGCTGCCGGGGAATCGGTGATTACTCGTGACGGTGTCTGGCTGGGAAGCAACTGGCTACGGGTGTCCCGGGACGAAGACGAGAAAGCGGGAGTGCTCGCACGGGAAAAAGAAATCAACAAGGTAGAGAGTGAACTTGATGAATCGCATAAGGTTATAGCCGGGCTCGAACAAGCCCTGGAAACGGGGCGTACGGAGTTGCAGGCCGCCGAAGCACAGCGCGAGGAGCTGCAGGTCGCGGCCAACCAGGCACATCGTCAGTTCAGTGATGCCCGGGCCCAGTTCGATGCCCGGCGTGTCCGGCTCGAACAGGTCCATAAACGTGCTGCCGTGCTGGCGCGTGAACTGAACGAAATCACCACACAACAGGAAGAAGACAACCGTGCTGCAGATGCTGCGCGCAGCAAGTTGCACGCTGCGCTGGAAAGCCTGGAGACGCTGGCGGACGAGCGTGAGCAACGTACGGCCGAGCGCGACCGGTTGCGGGCTGAACTCGACGCATCCCGCGGTGAGGCGCAACGGGATCGCGATCAGGCCCATGAGCTGGAACTGAAGTACCGTTCCATGCATACCGAGCAGGAAACCACCAGCCAGAACCTGGATCGTATGCGCGGCCAGGAAGGTCACTTGCAGCAGCGCCGGGATGTTCTTCGTCAGTCGCTAATGGATGGCGAGGCGCCGCTGAAGACTCTTGAAGAAGATCTCGCCGGACAACTGGAGAAACGTCTGGAAGTGGAAACCGAGCTGGCAGACAAGCGCCGCACGGTTGAAGCACTGGAACACCGGATCCGCGAAAACGAGCAATTGCGTCACCGCAAAGAGCAGGAAGTGCGTACGCTGGGCGAAGAGCTGGGTCAGGAAAAGCTCGCCTGGCAGGAGACTCGCGTTCGTGGCGAAACCTTGCTGGAGCAGATCGCCGAGAGCGGGTACGAACTGACTACGCTGGTCGAAGAACTGGCTGAAGATGCGGATATGGATACCTGGGCGGCTGAAGCCGAACGCCTGTCGACGCGCATACAGCGCCTGGGGCCGATCAACCTGGCCGCTATCCAGGAGTACGAGGAGCAGACGGAGCGCAAGACGTATCTGGACGCCCAGCACGAGGATGTCTCGGTTGCGCTGGAAACCCTCGAGAACGCCATCCGCAAGATCGACGGCGAATCACGCGCACGCTTCAAGGAAACCTACGATAAGGTTAACGCCGGTTTTCAGACCAACTTCCCGCGTCTGTTCGGCGGGGGGCATGCCTACCTGGAACTCACCGGTGACGATTTACTGGATACCGGGGTGTCAGTTATGGCCCGCCCGCCGGGCAAGCGTAACAGCACTATCCATCTGTTGTCCGGTGGTGAAAAGGCACTGACGGCAGTGGCGCTGGTGTTCTCCATTTTCGAACTGAATCCATCACCTTTCTGTATGCTCGACGAGGTTGATGCACCGCTCGACGATACCAATGTCGGTCGTTTCTGCGAGATGGTGCGAGCAATGTCCAGCAAGGTACAGTTCATCTTTATTACCCACAACAAGATCACTATGGACCTCGCCAATCAACTTACCGGTGTCACCATGCACGAGCCCGGTGTATCCAGGCTGGTGGCCGTGGATGTGGACGAGGCTGTACAGCTTGCCGCTGTCTGAGCGGCAGCGAATTCGCCATGGATGACTTTCGCTTTATCCTGTTGCTGTCAGGTGTTGTGATGGTCCTGGCGGTCTATACCTGGACGCGTTACCAGCGCCGTCCACGCAAGCGCACGGCAGCCCGCACACCCTCGATCGGAGGGCAACAGCCCAGCGAGCCGGATGCCGCCGACATCGAACAGGAACTGGCGAACATGGGCCGGCTGATGGCGGAGCCGGATTCGGTAGTCGAGCCTGCAGAGCCGGTTGACATGCGGGCTGCAGAACCTGCTCCGGAATCGCCGGCACCACTGGAAACAGTGCAGCGGGCAACACCGATAGTTGAGAAGCAGCTGCTGGTTATCTCGGTGGTGGCAGGTGCAGACCGGTCGTTCGATGGTGCTGCGTTAGGCGCGGCCTTCGAGCACAACGGGCTCGAATTTCACCGGCAGGGTATCTTTCAGCGGCTGGTCGATTGCGATGAACGGCGCAGGCCGGTTTTTGGCGTAGCCAACATCGTCCAGCCGGGCGTATTCGAATCGGCTAAGCTGCAAGGCTTCTCCACCCCGGGCATCACCCTCTACCTGCAACTGCCGGCGCCCATCGATAGCCTGGCAGCATTCGATGATTTCGTTACCAGCGCGGAGCGGCTTGCCGTCGAGTTGGGTGGCGAACTGCGGGATGAGCAGCAGGAGTTCCTGACTCACCAGGACCTGATGCAGATCCGCAAAGGAATTTCCAAAGCCGGTGTCCGGGCGACGCCCTGAACCAGCGGGCGTGACGGTGACTTCGAAACAGCGCGCCGAAAAACTCCGCGAACAGATTCGTTACCACAACCACCGCTACTACGTGCTCGATGATCCGGAGGTACCGGATGCCGAATACGACCGCCTGATGCAGGCGTTGCAGGCACTGGAAGCGAGTCACCCGGCACTGGTCACGGCAGACTCTCCTACCCAACGCGTGGGTGCCGAACCGCTGGCGTCTTTCAGCGAGGTGCACCATGAAGTGCCCATGCTGTCGCTGGACAACGCCTTCAGCGACGAACAACTGGGTGATTTCGATGCCAGGGTACGCAAGCTGCTCGGCGTCGAGGATGTCGAGTACGCAGCCGAGCCGAAGCTGGATGGCCTGGCGATCAGTCTGCTCTACGAGCAAGGCCGCCTGGTTCGCGGTGCGACCCGCGGTGACGGCAGTAGCGGCGAGGATGTCACGAGTAATGTCCGCACCATCCACAGTATTCCCCTGCGTCTGCTGGGCAAGGACTATCCACAACGACTGGAAGTGCGCGGCGAAGTTATCCTGTCGCATGCCGGCTTTCGCACGCTGAATGAGCAGGCGCAGGAGAGTGGACACAAACTGTTTGCCAATCCCCGTAATGCCGCTGCCGGTAGCCTGCGCCAGCTTGATCCGAAAATTACCGCGCAGCGTCCGCTGGAACTGTATTGCTACGGCATCGGCCTGGTCGAGGGTGGAACGCTTGCAGACCGCCACAGCGAGATTCTGCAACAGCTGCGTGGCTGGGGGCTGCGCGTGTACGCGGGTATCGAACGGGTGCAGGGTCTGGGCGGTTGTGTAGACTACTATCGTCGCATGGAGCAGCAGCGCGACAGTCTGCCGTTCGATATCGACGGCGTGGTGTTCAAGGTAGACCGGCTGGACCAGCAACAGCAGCTGGGCTTCGTGGCGCGCGCACCGCGCTGGGCGATTGCCCGCAAATTCCCGGCGCAGGAAGAACTGACCCGGGTACTGGATATCGATGTGCAGGTGGGCCGCACCGGGGCCATTACGCCGGTTGCCCGCCTGGAGCCGGTTTCGGTTGGTGGCGTTACCGTGACCAATGCCACCCTGCACAACGCGGACGAGGTGCGTCGCAAGGATGTTCGCAGCCACGATACCGTCATCGTACGCAGGGCGGGTGATGTGATTCCGGAGATCGTTTCTGTGATTCTGAACCGGCGTCCGGATGATGCGCGCGAATTCGTGATGCCGAAGAAATGCCCGGTGTGCGGTTCCGATATCGAACGCGTCGAGGGGGAGGCCGTCGCTCGCTGTACCGGTGGCCTGTATTGTCCGGCACAACGCAAGGAAGCCATCAAGCACTTCGCTTCGCGCCGCGCCATGGACATTGAAGGACTGGGTGACAAGCTGGTGGAGCAGTTGGTCGATCAGGAACTCATCGCCGATGTGGCCGATCTGTACACACTGGATGAGGACGCGCTTGCCGGCCTGGAGCGCATGGGCGAAAAATCGGCCGCCAACCTGGTTGCGGCACTGGAGAAGAGCAGACAAACGACCTTCGACCGGTTTCTGTATTCCCTGGGTATTCGCGAAGTCGGTGATGCCACGGCGCGCATCCTGGCGCAGGAGTTTGGCACGCTGGAGGCGCTGACGAATGCCTCCGCAGAAGATCTGGAAACGGTTCATGACATCGGTCCGGTGGTTGCCAGTCACATCGTGCATTTCTTCGAGCAGAAACATAACCGGGAGGTGATCGACAAGCTCCTGCAAGCCGGCCTTCGCTGGCCGAAGGTCAAGCAGGCCGCAAAACTTCCGCTGGCGGGCAAGACCTATGTACTGACCGGCACACTGGCCTCCATGACGCGCGATGAAGCAAAGCAGAAATTGCAGACTCTGGGGGCACGCGTGTCCGGCAGCGTTTCGAAAAAAACCACGGCAGTCGTCACAGGGGAAAAGGCGGGTTCCAAACTCGCAAAGGCCGGGAAACTCGGTGTCAAGGTGCTGACGGAAGACGGATTGCAGGCACTTCTACGTGATGCTGGAAAGCAGTCCACCCACTAAAACCGTTGTATAAATGCAACATTTTGCAGTAAGAAGCCAAATATTTGTGGCGTAGACGCACTATTCGTTGTATATTTGCGACCAGATATCGGAGCCCGCTGTACATCGTAGCCGGGAACGCTAATTTCATACTTGTTCAGGGAGTATCCACACATGGATCACAAACTACTGTCCAGCGCCGGCGTTGTGTTGGTAGCCAGCATGGTATCGACCGCCAGCATGGCGTACGGGCCGGAAGCGAAAGACGTCCAGGCCAAAAGTTTTGTCGCCGCCGGCGCCGCATATGTTCCGGATTATGAAGGTTCCGACGACTATAGGGCCTGGCCGGCCGTCGCTGGCCGCTACACCTGGGACAGTGGTCGTTATGCCAATCTCGCTGGTGCCGGTGGCGTTGAGCAGGCTGCACGTCTGTCCATCAACCTGATCGATGCCAGGGTTACGCAGACCTGGACCATGGGTCCGATTCTGCAGTATCGACTGGAAAGAAATAGCAGTGATCTGGACGACTCCAGGGTCAAGAAAATGCGCGACGTGGATGCGGAAACCGAGGCGGGCGCCTTCATCTCATGGGAAAAGGACCGCTTCGGTGTGGACGTAGCCTTTGCCGCTGATATTTCGGACAAATCCAATGGAGCACTGGGCTATCTGAGCGGCGATTACAAGCTACCATTTTCCACCGAAAAAACTTTATTCAAACTCGGTGCACACCTGACCTACGCAGATTCCAATTTCATGCAGGAGTATTTTGGGGTAAGTAAGAAGGATGCACAGAGATCCGGCCTGAGTCGCCACCATGCCAGCGGCGGACTCAAGGATACCGGGCTTCGTGCAACGATGCTGCATATGTTCAATCCCAGGTGGGGCATGTTCGGTAGCGTCGGTTATACCCGCATGCTTAATGATGCCGAAGACAGCCCGCTGGTTGACGACCGTGGTGACAAGCACCAGTACTCGGGTGCGGTGACGGCTGTTTACATGTTCTGACCGGAGAGGGATTACGTAACAACCGGGGCCGGTAACACAGGTGACTTGTCATCGTCCGTGTTACCGGCCCTTTTATTGTTTATAGTGAGCGTATGGAAAAAACGAAAACCGGGTTCCTGCTGCAACTGCTCGGCATCGAGCTGAGTCCGGTCAGTCACACCGAACGATTCGTATCGGCGCTCGGCGGGTTTGTGGGCATCTACGCCATCCTGCAAATCAGCACACATTATGTCGGGTTGCAGTCTGCCACCCTCATTGTGGCCTCCATGGGCGCATCTGCGGTGTTGCTGTTCGCCGTTCCGCACGGACCCCTGTCGCAACCCTGGCCGATGATCGGCGGCCACCTGGTTTCTGCTGTGATCGGTGT
>JAUXGZ010000034.1 GCA_030621785.1 Gammaproteobacteria bacterium
CGGGTCATGCCTCTGACCGAATTGACCGCGCCTTGAAATGGACCGGCTTTTCAGAATCAAGCCTGCCTTTGTTTGAGCGTAGCGAGTTTAGGCAGGCGCTGAAAAGCCGGGCTATTTCAAGGTGAAAAGCGGTCACTTGAGGGAAGAGCCATGACCCACGCGCACTGAGCTGAATAGTCACATATTGCTTTGTAAAAACAGCCCAGGAATGGTGCCTACGAACAACTACTGCAGGCGAGCTGCCGAAGTTCGAGACATCGGCAAACGAGTCAGCGCACCGCCGCCTGCCCCACACCGCGCGGATCAGAGGCCGCCTGTACGCGGCCGGTGGTGTAATCCCAGTACACTGCCTGCATGTTGCCGTAGTCGTCGTCGAGTAACTGTAGCTCGTGCCCCATGCCCTGCAGTACCTGCTGAGTGTCCTCGCTCAGTGCGCCTTCCTCATACTGGATTACATCGGGGAGGTACTGGTGATGGAAACGCGGTCGGGAGATCCAGAACTGTGGACCCTGGCCGGCCTCCAGGTCGAGTATGGCCAGCAACACCATGGTGATAATCCGACTGCCACCCGGTGTTCCCAGCACCGCCACTCCGTGGTCACTTTGCACGAAGGTGGGACTCATACTGGACAGCGGCCGTTTGCCGGCGGCGACTGCGTTGGCTTCGGCACCCACCAGTCCGTAGGCATTGGGCTCACCCGGCCGGGCGGAGAAATCATCCATCTCGTCGTTCAGCAACACACCGGTCCCGGCGATCAGCAAACCGGACCCAAACGGATAGTTGATACTCATGGTCGCTGCCACCCGGTTGCCATCACGATCCAGGATCGAAAAATGTGAGGTATCGGTGCCTTCAACACCCGCTACCTCACCGGGCAGATTCGCGCTGGGGGTGGTACGATCCTCGCGGATGGAAGCTCGCAGTCCGGCGGCATACGCAGGATCGGTCAGCAGTTCCACCGGCACATCGACAAAGTCCGGGTCGCAGAGATACTGGGCGCGATCACGATAGGCACGGCGCATGGCTTCCACTACGACATGGGTGCGGGTAGCAGCGTCGAGCTGCTCCAGCTCCCAGCCCTCCAGAATATGCAACATGGTCGCCAGCGCCACGCCACCGGACGACGGCGGCGCAGCAGAGACTACCTGCAAATCACGGTAGCGGAACACCACCGGCGGGCGCTCGACGAGCCGGTATTGTCGCAGATCCTCGAGTGTCCAGATGCCCCCGGCAGCGCGCACGCCGGCCACCAGCTGCTGCGCTACTTCACCCTGATAAAATCCGGCGTTGCCGTGTTTCGCCAACGCGCGCAGCGTGGAAGCCAGCTCCTTCTGGACGATACGCGTGCCCGCTGCAGGCACTTCGCCATCCTGCAGGAATATCGCTGCGGTCGGCGCATGATGCTGCAGCAACTCCAGCCGGAATTGCGCCATGTGCCGGTAGTGCTCATCCACCTCGAAACCTTCTTCGGCCAGGTGGATAGCAGGCGCCAGGGATCTGGCCATCGGCAAACGGCCGTAGTGGTCCGCCAGATGCACCAGCGCCGCCGGTTCGCCGGGAATGCCGGCCGCCAGCGCGCCCTCCATCGAAGCCTGGTGCATCACCTGACCGGATTCATCCAGGTACAGGTCCCGGTGTGCCGCCAGCGGCGCACGTTCACGGCCGTCGAGCATGACCTGCTTGCCGTCTTCAGCCCGGTGCAGCAGCCAGAAGCCACCACCGCCGAGGCCGGAACTGTAGGGCTCCACCACGGCCAGGGCCGCGGTCACCGCCACCGCAGCATCAAAGGCATTACCGCCGGCATCGAGTATTTCCATGCCCGCGGCCGTCGCCAGCGGGTGGGCGCTGGCAATCGCCTGGGCAGCAGGCCGGGGTCCGGCAGCTGCATCCGTACCGTCCGCCAGCGACACGCGCGAAAACAGTAACAGGCAAGCCACGCCCGCCAACAAAAAGGCCCCGAACCGGGGCCTGTTGCAGCAGCACACCGATGCCGCAGGCATCAGGCCGTCTCTCCGCTGAGGCGCTCGTATTTCGCCTGTAATTCCTCCGGACTCTCCACCACATCGGGGTTGAGCGGGATACAGTCCACGGGACAGACTTCGACACACTGGGAAGTCTCGTAATGACCCACACACTCGGTGCAGAGATCCGGATCGATCACATAGATTTCGTCACCCTGGGAAATCGCGCCGTTGGGGCACTCCGGTTCACACACATCGCAATTGATGCATTCATCGGTAATCATCAGAGCCATGGCAACCTCCTGGATCGTTGGTATATAAGGGTTGCTTAATACTACCCCAAGCGCTGCCTCAATGCAGCCACAACTTCCGCATGGACGAAATGCGTCACATCCCCGCCCAACGCGGCAATTTCGCGCACCAGGGTCGAAGATACGTAAGCGTAGTGCTCATCCGGCGTCATGAACAGGGTCTCGATCTCCGGCGCCAGCTGCCGGTTCATGCTGGCCAGCTGGAATTCGTATTCGAAATCGGACACCGCACGCAGACCACGCAGAATCACGCCTGCCTGGCGACTGCGGACAAAATCGACCAGCAAACAGTCGAAGCCCTCGACCGACACGTTAGCCTGCCCGGCAAGCACCCGCGTAGCCAGATCTACGCGCTCTTCCCATTCAAATGCCGGTATTTTCGGCGTACTGCGATGAATAGCCACGATCACCCGCTCAAAGCGTTTTGCCGCCCGTTCGATCAGGTCGGTATGGCCGTTGGTGATGGGGTCGAAGGTTCCTGGATATACCGCAATCTGCATGAATGGATCATAACCCGTTGCCTCGATCGGGCAAGTATTTATTGGCCACTGTGAACACACTACCGGCTAGAGCCGGATCGATAATCCATGCAACCCAATCGCCATGGGCTGTCGTGTTGGGCTACCTGTCCGCCGCCTGATGCGAGGATTTTACGGACCCCCGATCAGGGACTATAAAACGTCTGAAAGGTGTTTGAGCACCTCTGCGGGTGACTGCTGCACCAGGTTCTTGTCGATCTGTCCGGTAACCTGCTGCATGACCTCCTTGTCCAGTTGCTCGCGCAGCAGACCAAGGAACGCCGGTGGCGCCACCAGCACCAGCTGCTTGAATTCCCCCTTGTTGCGCGCACTGTCCAGCCGCTTCGCCAGTTGCCTGGCAAAGAGCAGGCTTTCGTGGCTCTTGGCCGTCATTTTATTGTCGACTACATGACGCCCCTGCCCCACCGTGCCACCATCACTTCCGGCACGATCGCTAACCAGATCGCCCTCGTGCAAGCGAGCGGCCGGATGCACAAATGCCTCGACCTCCGACAGTGGTGTTTTACGGCCCTTCGCCGTATAGAGTTTTGCCCGGCTGCTCTCAGCCACCAGTACCCAGGTTCGTGACATACACCTTACCTCCTGTTCTGTTCTGGACTACGCTCAATTATGCAGCCATCACCAGCCTACAGACCTTGACCTGTATCAGCAAGCTACGCACCTGGGGGTAACCCGAACTGAACCTGTGCAACTGCCTCTGGTCTACTACCCAGTAGTGCCCTGAACAAACTACCTTGCCTGACGTGGTCGGCTGGAGGCTGTACCCTGCCATGCCCCTGAGTTTCACAGTTTTGCTGTTCATCGCCATGCTGCTGGCAGCCCTGCTGCTGGAACCAATGGCGAAGCGCCTGCGCATACCGCTCAGTGCCATGCTGGTTGCAGGTGGTTTCGCCGGCTCCTGGTTGCTGGTGAGCCAGGGGATCGATACCGGACTGCGCTGGTATCACTATAACAATCTGGTGTTCTATGTCTTCCTGCCGGCACTGATTTTCGATTCCGCGTTCCACATGGATCCGCAGCTGTTGAGACGTAACCTGGTCCCCATACTACTGTTGTCAGTACCGGTCGTTTTGCTCAGCACGCTACTCACCGGCACACTGCTGTTCGCGGGCATCCACCACCCCACGGGCTTCCCGTGGATCAGCGCACTGGTCGCAGGCAGCTTGCTGGCCACCTCCGAGCCGTTTAATTTCAGCGAACTGACACGCGGAACCCCGGTTCCCGGTCGCCTGCGGACACTGATGGAAGGTGAAAGCCTGTTCAGTGATGTCACGACGATCGTACTGTTTATGCTGCTGCTGGGCTATGCGACCGGCAGCAGTGACCCGGGCAACGGCTGGGGACAGGCCGCGACCGATTTTCTGATCATGGCCGGCGGCGGACTGATCGTCGGCGGTGCAACCGGCCTGTTTGCGACACTGCTGATTCGCCTGCTCGATCGTTGCGCCATGATCAGCCTGATCACCGCCTGGGGTGGCTACCTGGTTGCAGAAAGCGTTTTCGGCGTCTCCGGCGTCATGGCAACCCTGGCCAGCGGGCTGATTGTCGGTTACGCGGTACGCACGGCCAGACAACAGGACGCGCTGCAGGAAGTGGAAAGCTGGTGGTTACACCTGGGCTGGATTTCCGGCAGCATGCTGTTTCTGCTCGCCGGCGCCACCTTTACCCTGGACATGTTCGAGGAGCGCTGGCTGGCCATGCTGACAGGCATAGGCGCCGCACTGTTCAGTCGCTGGCTGGGAGTCCGGGTCGCCGCCGGTGCCGCCTCTCGCCTGCCGGCGCAACAGTCGATCCCTCCCGGCTACCGCACACTCATGATCTTCGGCAGCCTGCGCGGCACCGTCACCCTGGCACTGGCACTGTCACTGCCGGTTGAACTAGAGGGCTGGTGGACGGTGCAATCGATTGCCTATGGCGTGGTGTTTTTCTCTCTATTCATCCAGGCGCCGGCCATCGAACCCCTGCTACGACGGGTGCAGGCGCGTGGTAGCTTCAGACAGTAGTCCTTCAACATGATAATTACATGTAGACGTAATTGTCTCCGAGCAGGCGCTTGACCTCGTCCGGACCGTAGGGCACCTGGCGCAGGAAGGCGGGTACATCCTCTGCACCCAGACCGTGGTTACGCATCTGTGTCTGACAGATACTGATATCGACCCCGCCCAGCGCAGAAAGCCGGGCAGCCTGGTCAACGAGGGACTTGTACTGGTCATAATTGCTGATGGAGAAAAACTCTACCTCGGGGCCGTGCAACACGACACTGATCAACGGCGCCTCACCGCCGGCACGCGGGCGATCCAGCAACTGTTCGATACGATCGAAAATTAACTGCAGTTCTTCCAGCGAGTGAACATTGATGTCGGCCAGCAGACCATAGGGCTGATCCGTTTCCAGCGGCACAATCGGCTCCAGCTGCAAGGTGTCTGGCACAGGTGTGGTGGCAGACTGCACCGTCGCGGCTTCCTGACGTTGCAGCAACGTATCGATCAGATACCAGGATGCCATGGCAGCAGCCGCAAAGATCAACAGGTTTCGCAATAACATCGGCTACACCGCGCGGGGAAGATGCCACACATCATACTGCACTTCAGACCACAGATCCCGGGGGAAGTACAACGTACAATTATCCGCTACAATGAGCCTTTTGGCCGCAATAGACCATCTTATGCAGGATAATGCCCCGGCAGTAACCGATCCCCGCTCCACTCGCCTGGTCAGCGCCTGGCTGCTGCTTTGCTGCGCCATGATTTTTGCCATGGTCATCCTCGGCGGCGTCACCCGCCTGACCGGCTCGGGCCTGTCCATGGTCCAGTGGGACCCCCTGTTTGGCGTAGTGCCGCCCATCGGCGAACAGGCCTGGGAAGAAGTGTTTTCCAGCTATCGCTCCTCCCCCGAGTACCGCAAGATCAATATCGGTATGGACCTGGAGGGCTTCAAGTCGATTTACTGGTTCGAGTATTCGCACCGCGTCCTGGGACGCTCCATCGGCACGGTATTCCTGCTGCCATTCCTGTATTTTCTCTATCGTCGCATGCTCGAGCGCAGGATGGCGTTGCGGCTCGGCGCCGCGTTTGTACTTGGCGGCCTGCAGGGACTGCTCGGCTGGTACATGGTAAAAAGCGGCCTGGTCGACCATCCGCACGTCAGCCAGTATCGGCTCACTGCGCACCTGACACTGGCACTGCTGATCTATGCCTGGCTGCTGTGGCTACTGTTCGACCTGCGGTTCCCCCGGCCGGCAAAAAACGACCGGACAACGAGAATACTGCGCCCGCTGAGCCGGATGCTGCTCGGACTGGTAACCATCACCATCGTCTCCGGCGGCTTCGTCGCCGGCCTGAAAGCGGGTCTGGCGTACAATACTTTCCCCAAAATGGGCGGCCAGTGGCTGCCACCGGCGGGCTGGATGTTGCAGCCCGGTTGGCGCAACCTGTTTGAAAACATCGCCACCGTGCAGTTCGACCATCGCCTGCTCGCCAGCCTGACATTCCTGTCGATCGCCGCGTTCTGGTTATATGCACAGGTCAGGAGCCCTGGTGCGGCCGTGCGTTACCCGGCGCACCTGCTGATGCTGGCAGTCCTCATACAGGTAATTCTGGGGATTTCCACGCTGCTGCTACACGTTCCGGTCGGACTTGCTGCAACCCATCAGGCTGGAGCGCTGGTACTCCTGAGCGCTGTCCTGCTGTTAAACCACCGCTTGCGCAAAGTAAAAAGCCCGACCTGAACGGCCGGGCCACATTCTACAAACCGGGCCAGACGCCTACTTGCCGAGACCGGAGAAGTACGCTGCCAGATTGTCGATATCAGCATCCGACAACGGCTTGGCCATCGGCGACATCATGGGGTCAGAACGCGTACCGTCACGAAATGCCTTCATTTGCTTGATCAGGTAGCCATCCTTCTGTCCGGCCAGATTCGGCCACATCGGATTGGCGCTGATACCGGCAGCGCCGTGACAACCCGCGCAGGATGCTGCCCTGGTTTTGCCTGCGGCCGCGTCAGCCGCCATACCGGCGTGGGACGATGCCAGCAGAATACCACCGATTACCACTTTCACTGTGCTTTTCATTCTATAACTCCTCTCAGCTGGATGAATCACCAGCCCGGGCTATTTTCGCAAACCACCCCGGCTCTGTAAATTAATCTTGAATAGAAAAATAATTCGTGTACTATCAATGTATTATACAACCCCTCTCTCATGAAACTGCCAGGAAGGCACGCGATATGTCAGCCGACGCCAGCGATCTGATCGACGATTCCATTGAACTGGCATCCCTGCCAGCTGTGGTCATGCGTGCCATGGAATTGCTTGACGACCCCGAAACCTCGGCCGCCGATATCGGCAATGTCCTCTGTGAGGATCCAGCGCTCACACTACGCCTGTTGAAAATCGTCAACAGTGCTTTCTACGGATTTCCATCGCGCATTGAGACAGTTTCCCGTGCCATCACCATTATCGGCACACTCGAGCTGACCGATCTTATCGTCGGCTCGACCGTAATCAACACCTTCGCCTCGCTGCCCAATAACCTGGTCAATATGGAACAATTCTGGCGGCACAGCCTGTACAGCGGCATAGTAGCCCGGCTGCTGGCGCACCGGCTGGGCGCACCCCATACAGAGCGCTGCTTTGTACTGGGATTGCTGCACGACATCGGCGCCCTGGTGCTGTACCGTCAGCGGCCCGAGCAATCCCGTCAGGCGCTGGAACTATCGGCCCGCCGGGAACTGCCGCTGTACCAGGCCGAACAGGAAGTATTCGGATTCGATCATGGTGAAATCGGCGCCCTGCTGATGCAGCAATGGAACCTGCCGGATAGCTTCGCCGAGGTAGCTCGTCATCATCACCGACCATCGAAGGCCGAACGTTACCGGCTCGAGGCCGCAACGGTGCACCTCGCCGATGTGGTCAGTGGTATAGCCCACGAAAGCGGCAGCAGTAACCGGCATGCCGTACCGCTGGAACCCGGTGCCTGGGAAATAACCGGCCTGTCAGTGGATGTCGTCGAGCCGGTCATGCAGGAGGCCGATGCATTGTTCGAGGAAGCCCACGCAGTCATCCTGCCCTCGTCGCAAGCGGCCTGAGCCGGAAAATTCCGCAGCATCAGGCCAGGCTATCGCGCACCTTCTCCAGCATGCCGCGCACCCGCGTAGCCAGCTCCTTCACCGCATCCTGTTCGACCAGGCCGAGGACCGCCACCGGGTCCATGAAGGCCACCGTGTTGCTACCATCTTCTTCCTCCCGCACCAGCACGTTGCAGGGCAATAACAGGCCAATATCCGCATCAGCATTGATGGCGTCGTTAGCCAGTTTCGGGTTACAGGCCCCCAGGATCATATACGGCCTGCGGTCCACATCGATCTTTTTCTTGAGCACGGCCTTGACGTCGATCTCGGTAATCACACCGAAACCCTGCTCTTTCAACGCCTCCGTCACCCGCTCGATGATGGCACCGAAATCACCCGACACCTTGATACTGAAACTGTACATAGCGCTACCTCCTGAACATTCGCGAGGGGCGATTGTAGCGCAAACGAGCGGCGCATCCTGAAGTGGATAGTTTGCTCTCCACAGTACACTGGCGATCGATTGACGTACGATAGGAGGGTGTCAAAAACAGCCCTGCCTTTCTGGAAAGACCCGCTGGCGGCGATCGCGGCCGGTGCTGCCGTGCTGTTCTGGCTGGCGCTGTGGCTCGGCACGCGACCGCCGATGGACCCCGGCTGGCCATTGCGGGATCCGTTACGATTCGTAGTTCCGGCCCTGTTGTATCCGGTACTGGAAGAGTGGGTATTTCGCGGCTTCATCCAGGATCTGGCGCATCAGTATCTCCGCCCCTGGAAACTCGGCGCGCTGACACACGCCAACATTCTCACCAGCCTGTTGTTTACGGCCCTGCACTTTTTCAACCACCCGCCCGTATGGGCCGCCGCTGTGCTGGCGCCGTCTCTGGTATTCGGCTTCTTCAAGGACCGCACCGGCCGACTGACAACGCCGATTCTGCTGCATGTCTTCTTCAACAGCGGCTACCTGCTGCTCTTTGCCGCATAAAAAAGGGCGACACCTGGAATCGGGGCCGCCCTTCTGTATTACCTTGAATACCTTCTAGAATTCGCCCAAAGGACGCACAAAGGTATAGGCCGCCGGCTCCTTTACCAGGAGGCGTCCGGCTTCGCCGGCATTGCCACCCAGCAGGCTCAGGGGCAAGGTGACCAGGTAGACAATCGTAGTTCCCACGGTACCGACAAACATACCGGGGCGCACCATCAGGGCATCGGCCAGCATCATGCCACCGGAAGGCTCGTCGCCGTAATCATTATAAAGCCCCATGGCTGCGGAGGCGCTCATCGGCAACGCCAGACTTAGGGTTAAAACACCTGCCACCAGGTAGCTCACCAGTTTTTTTGTGATCGAATGCATGATCTGTTTCTCCTGAATTTATTATCCCCACAAAGGGCATCACATACTGTACAGGCCGTCCACGCAACTCCAATCGATTGAACTATATCCATATTCTCCGGGCCTGTGCCCGCTTCTGCCAATAGTTATCGGCCACCCCGGGTCAAAAGTTAGTTTTTCAGGTCTTTCAGCCCGTGGCCAGTCAAGCATACCAGTGCCTCGAGGTATTTTCCCGCAGTGCGTCGAATAATCTCCCCGGGCAGGCGCGGACCCGGCGCCCGCTTGTCCCAATCCAGGGTTTCCAGGTAATCGCGCACGAACTGCTTGTCAAAACTGGGTGGGCTCACCCCGACCCGGTACTCTTCGAGGGGCCAGAAGCGGGAAGAATCCGGCGTCAGAACCTCGTCGATCAGCACTATTTCATCATTATCATCCAGGCCAAACTCGAACTTGGTGTCGGCAATAATAATGCCGCGCTCGAGCGCGTATTTTGCCGCCGAGGTGTAGATCTGCAAACTGACATCCCGCACCCGGGCGGCAAGATCGGCACCCAGCAAGACCTGAGTGTGGGCAAAATCAATATTTTCGTCATGCTCACCCACCGCTGCCTTGGTCGATGGCGTGTAAATCGGCTCGGGCAGGCGGTCAGCCAGGCGCAGGCCGGCGGGAAGCCTGATACCGCACACGCTGCCACTGGCCTGGTAGTCCTTCCAGCCCGAACCGATCAGGTAACCCCGCACAATGGCTTCCACCGGCAGTGCGCGCATCTTGCGTACCACGATGGCACGCCCTTCCACCTGCGTACGCTCTGCCGCGTCTGGCAAAACCGACTCCAGCGACCGGCTCGACAGGTGATTTGGCACCTGTTCGCGGGTGTGCCCGAACCAGAAATCGGCAACCGCCGTCAACACCGCGCCCTTACCAGGTATCGGGTCGGGCAGCACCACATCAAAGGCGGACAGGCGGTCGGTGGCAACAATCAACAACTGATCGTCACCAACCGCATAAATATCCCTTACTTTCCCGCGTGTTACCAGGGGGAGGCTTTTCAGGTCAGTTTCGTATACGACATCGAGCATGGAAAATCTCCGGGCTGAGGCTGCATTGTAGCGGAGCGCTGCCGGCATCGGTACAATGCGCGTTTGCTGATTTCGAGGCGTACCATGGCAGTGAAAGTAGGTCTGGTAATGGGCAGCAACAGTGACTGGGAGGTCATGCAGGCTGCTGCTGAACAACTGGAAAATCTTGCCGTCGGGTTCGAGGCACGCGTGGTTTCCGCCCACCGCACCCCCGACCTGCTATTTGAGTATGCTGCCAGCGCCCGGCAACGCGGCCTGTCCTGCATCATTGCCGGTGCCGGTGGTGCTGCGCACCTGCCCGGCATGCTGGCCGCCAAGACCACGCTGCCCGTGCTGGGTGTGCCGGTCCCCTCACGCCATCTAAAGGGTATGGATTCGCTACTGTCCATCGTGCAGATGCCCAAAGGCATTCCTGTGGCCACCTTTGCCATCGGCACGGCCGGAGCCGCCAATGCGGCGCTGTACGCCGTCAGCCTGCTGGCGCTGCACGACCCCGATCTGTCCGCAAAGCTCGATAGTTTCCGCGCTGCGCAAACAGAAATGGCACTCAACATGGAGCTGCCACCCAAATCATGAGCCCGGGATGATCCTGCCACCCTCGATTCTCGGCGTGCTCGGCGGTGGCCAGCTGGGACGTATGTTCGCGGTGGCCGCGCGCACCATGGGCTACCGGGTGTGGGTACTCGATCCGGACCCGCACAGCCCGGCCGGCTCCACCGCTGACCGCCACATCGCTGCCGACTACAATGACCCGGCAGCCATCGCCGAGCTGGCAGAACACTGCGCCGCTATCACTACCGAGTTCGAGAATGTGCCCGCGGAGACCCTGCAACAGCTCGAGGCGAAGGTAGCGGTACGCCCCGGTTCTGCAGCCGTAGCTATTGCTCGCAACCGGATACTGGAGAAAGGGTTCATCCACCAGCATGGCCTGGCAACAGCACGCTTCTTTGCCATCCACACCGCCGACGACCTGGATGCCGCCTGCCGGCAGCTACAACTGCCTGCACTGCTGAAAACCGCCAGTCTCGGCTACGACGGCAAGGGCCAGGTAACCATCAACAACCTGCAGGAAGCCCGTGAAGGCTTCCTGCAGCTACAGGAAGTTCCCTGTGTACTGGAAGAGCGCGTGTCACTCGAACTGGAGCTGTCCGTCATCCTGGCACGCAGCGCCACGGGCGACACTGCAGTGTTTCCGGTTGGTGAAAACAGCCACAGCAACGGTATTCTGGATGTCACCTGTGTCCCGGCACGCGTGCCCGCCGCTATCGCCGGCCAGGCAACCGACATGGCTCTGCAGCTCGCTGCGGCACTGCAGTATTGCGGCGTACTGGCGGTAGAGTTTTTCCT
Organism: Gammaproteobacteria bacterium; assembly: GCA_030621785.1. Taxonomy (GTDB): domain Bacteria; phylum Pseudomonadota; class Gammaproteobacteria; order DSM-19610; family DSM-19610; genus Thiogranum. The sequence goes on from JAUXGZ010000034.1 coordinate 11,641, forward strand.
CACCCGGGACGGCCGGCTATTGATCAACGAAATGGCGCCACGACCACACAACAGCGGCCACTACACTCTCGATGCCTGCCTCAACTCACAGTTCGAACAACAGGTACGCACCCTGTGTGGACTTGCACCCGGTGCCACCGACCTGCTTTCCCCGGTCGTCATGGTCAACATTCTCGGCGACCTGTGGAACGACGGCACGCCACCGTGGCAGCAGTTGTTCAGCCATCCACGCGTAAAACTGCACCTGTACGGCAAGCGACAGGCTCGACCGGGCCGCAAGATGGGACATTACACCTGCATTGGCGAAACCGTCGAGCAATGCCTGGAAACGGCTGAACAGGTGCGCGCAGAGCTGTTGAAACGCACGTAGAGCAAAAACCGATAGCGCAATCAGCTCAGGGTCGGCAGATCGAGGATCGATTGCGACTCTTCCAGCACGAACTCACGGAATTTCTGCGCCACCATAGACAGACGCTTGCCGGTGCGATACATCACGTACCACTTGCGCAAAATGGGCAACTCCTGCACATCCAGCAGGACCAGCCTTTTCAGGGTCAACTCCATCTCCAGGGTGTGCAGGGATAGCAAACCCAGTCCCAGCCCGGCCTCGACACCCTGTTTGATAGCCTCCGAACTACTCATCTCCATGGCGGACGATAACGACAGGTCACGATCGATGAAAAAACGCTCGGTAGCGGAGCGCGTACCGGACCCCTGCTCCCGTATCAGGAAAGTTTCTTCCTGCAAACGCTGCAGCGGGATATTCTTTTCTCCCGCCAGCGGGTGCTGCGGCGATGCAATCACCACCAGCGGATTATCCATGAAGATTTCCGCCAGCAGATCCATGGAATCCGGCGGCTTGCCCATGATAACCAGATCAACTTCATTATCCGCCAGCGCGTTCAACAAGCCTTCCCGGTTGGTGACGTCCAGGCTTACCTTCACCGCCGGGTAACGCTGGCAGAACGCCGCCAACAAGCGTGGCACGAAATAATTTGCCGTGCTGGCCACTGCAATGCGCAGGCACCCGCGTTCCATGCCACGCATTTCATCGAAGACCTGGTCGGCTTCCTGCAGCGTATCCAGTACGGAGCGCGCATAGTGCGCCATCTCCTGCCCCGCCTCGGTAAGAAACACCCGCTTGCCGATCTGTTCAAACAGGGGCAGTCCGGCCGACTCCTCCAGCTGCTTGACCTGCATGGAAACCGCCGGCTGGGTCAGGTGCAGCTCCTTCGAGGCACGCGTATAGCTCAGGCAGCGTGCTACCGCCTCAAAAATCTTCAACTGTCGCAGGGTAAGGTTCATTGCTGGTTCACGGAGGCATCATTCCCGACTTGAATGACCTTATATGCCCCTCATTGCGAGCCATCTCGCAATGAGGGGCTGTACTGAACTTCAAATTACTACTTGAGTCGTTCGATGCGCAACGCCTTGAGCACATACTTCTCGTAGATGGGTTCGGAACTGCCCTTTTTCATCTTGCGGATAAAATACTTCTCAAAGGCAATCTTGGCCAGATGTACCCACTTGCCCTTTTTGAACCAGTTGACGTTACGCGGCGGAATCTGCGGACAGGCCACGAAAGCCGCGCCGGTATCACCCATATCCGCCAGGCAGATCGCATTCCAGGTTGCCGTATGGGACGGTTCCTTGCCGGCCAACTCTTCATTGATGTTCTCAACCAGCGCAGTAATCATGGTTTCGATCATATAACCGGTTTTCGGTGCACCGGTGGGAACCGGCGTCGCCTCCACCGGAGGGATCGCCACACAGACACCGGCCGAATAGATATTCGGATAGGTCGGGTTACGCTGCTTGTCATCGATGATCACGAAACCACGCGGGTTGCACAGCCCTTCGACGTTCGCAACCGCATCCACGCCCTTGAATGCCGGCAACATCATTGAATAGTCAAATTCCACTTCGTGCTGTTTGACCACCTCGCCCGCGTCATTAAACTCATCGACGAATATCTTGCCAGCCTCGACTTTGGTGACCTTGGCGTTGGTGATCCATTTGATATGCCGGGAACGCAGCTCCGATTCCAGCATTCCCTTGGAATCACCGACACCACCCAGACCCAGGTGACCGATGTAGGGCTCGGAAGTAATGTAGGTCATGGGGACCTTGTCACGTATTTTGCGCTTGCGCAGATCCGTGTCCAGGATAAACGCATATTCGTAGGCGGGACCGAAGCAACTGGCAAACGGCATCGCACCGACCACGATGGGGCCAGGATTTTCCACGAACTTCTGGTATGCATCCCAGGCTTTTCCGGCATGACCGACCGTGCACACCGAAAGCGTATGCCCGTCCGGACCGGAACCTTCCACTTCTTCGAAAAACAGCTTCGGACCGGTCGTTATTACCAGGTAATCGTAGTCAACCGTGTCGCCACTTTCCAGCGTAATCCTGCTCTCTTTTGCGTCGATCCCGGTGGCTACACCGTGGATAAACTTGATGCCCTTCTTGCTCAGATAAGGTTCGATCGGGAAGGTTGTATCTTTCGGTGTTCGCCAACCGACCCCTATCCAGGGGTTCGAGGGGACGAACTCGAATGTATCACTGGCATTGATCACAGTAACGCTGTGCTCCTTGCCCAGGGTGTCACGCATTTCGTATGCCGCCGGCATGCCGCCGATGCCTGCGCCCAGAATTACGATATCAGCCATCGTGGCTCCTCCAGATGATTTCACGATCAAAAAAAACAAGAGTCTGGAAAGCCCCGGGCACCAGGACTTTGCAAACCAACCGCCCGGTAATTGTTACCCGGACAGCAATATACGTTCTGATCAGGCGATGCTAACACAACCATGCAGCAGCCGGCATGGATACAAAGATTTTTCAGGGGTTTTACTGATACAGATCAACATCGCACGGGACGTAGTGCTTTCAGTCATCGTGCGGCACAATCGGCGTGACCGTTGTACTCACCGCTTTTGGCTGGCGACCCTCAACCAGTTCCAGCGCCTTGAGAAACTCTCCTTGCAGGCGGAACATCTCCTGACGACCTTTTTCCCTGTAATAGATGCAGGTGTACAGCACCGGCGCATGCAGATCTTCACGTTCGCCGGCATGGAAATCACACCAGGCGAGTTCGATGAGTCGCGGACCCTGTCCGTCAACAAACACGATCTCCTCCCGATCGACAACGGCCAGGTACTGCATGGTACGTATCGGGACAAACAGATTTTCGCTGTTGCTATGCAACAACAGTAACAGGATTTTTTTATAGTACCCGGCCGGCAGCTGGCGTGTCTCCCGTCCGATCTCGTCGCCACGTTCGAAACTCATTTCCATGGGAAACGCCTACCTGATTCCAGTGTAGTGTAACGAACAAACTATTCACTTGAGGGCGCGGGACCAGCTCCCGTTGATGCATTGCCCGAACCCGGTCATATCACGCCGTCAGGCTGGCAAACAACGTTGGCAGCTTTTCCGGCAATCTCTCGACATTGTCGATGATAGTATAATTATTGGCTCCAAAAATCCGTTTCACATAGTCATCCGCGTTGGCATCCAGTGTCAGGCAGTAGCTAAGCACTCCTTTACTATAGAGCTCCTCAACCGCCTTTTTGGTGTCATGACGCAGATGCTGTGGATCCCGCTCATCGATGTCTGCCGGCTCGCCATCGGTTACCAGCAAGATCAATTTGCGTTTCTCCTGCTGCTTTAACAAATGGTGCCCTGCGTGTCGCAGTGCCGCACCCATACGGGTCGACAGACCACCCCTCATTCCGGACAAGCGGGCTTTTACATTGTCATCAAAATGCTGGCTAAAATCCTTGAAGCGATAATACTGCACATCATGACGGCCATCCGAGGCGAACCCGTGGACCGCAAACGGATCGCCAATACCTTCAATTGCGGTAGAAACCAGCGTAGCGGCTTCGCGTGTCAGTTGAAGAACTGTTTTGTCAGATCCACGCATGGTTTCGTTGGTTGACTCTGACAGGTCGAGTAGCAATACGACCGACAAATCCCGGCTCTTGAGCACATTACGCATGGTAATACGCGGGTTGGGTTGCGCACCCATACGAATCGCGATCATGGCATCGATCGCTGCATTAATATCTATATCGTCACCGTCTTCCATGTTACGCACACGCTGAACACCCTCGGGTGTTAACAGGTCAATGATCTGTTTGATGCGATGCGCAACGGGTTTGTAAGCGGTGATGATGTCGTGAATATCTTCGGGGTCACCCACCGGTTGACGCCGCTCGTAAACGGTTACCCAATCCGGCCGGGCCAACTGGATCTGGTAATCCCACTCAGGATAATGAAAGGGATCTGAAACGGATTCCTTGCCCCACATTTCATTGAAGCTTCTGGTGTTCTTCAGGTCATCCTCGTAAGGATACATTTCCGTGGAGCAGGTCCAGATCTCCTGGGCATCGTCACCGGCGAGCTCGCAATCGACTTCGTTGGCCATCTCTATCACGCTGACCTGTTTGCGAACCTGGCGCTGACTGGCGGGCACGTACTCGTTGTCGACCTCCCAGGACAGTTCCTCGAACTCCCAGACAAAGCGGTTGTCATCGCGGTACGGGATACGGATGCGCTCCAGGATACGCAGACTGGGAACTTCCCTGCGGGCCGAGAAATAGTTAAACAGTTCAAGACCCATATGCCACGAGAAGCCGGTATCGTCCTGATGCTCATCGATATCTCGATGAAAGCTATCTGCAAACTCGTTCAGCCCGGCCTGATCACAGCGGACCTCTGCATCGAGCAGCATCAGCGCCATTTTCTCCAGCACCAGCATGGTCGGGTGTTCCGGAGAAGCTTCGTGTGTTATCGACAGCAACGAACGCCACAGCCTCTTCAGGCCGGGAAATTCCTGAATCGCCCTGTATTCAATACGCGCGTCTTCGAGCAGCCCGATAAAACTCATCTGCGCAGGCGAAAGTTCTTCAGCCGACAATGCCGCACTGGTGTAACTCATGTGTGACGCCATGTGCGCCGCCGTTGCGCGATAGATCTCAAGCCCCGGAATATCGCCAATATCGTCTACTGCATCGGGCATGTGCAATACGCGGGTTTCAATGTACGGGCGAAAATCAGCGAAATCGGCACCCGTCGGACGCAAGAAAAAATCACGCCCCCACAGGGCGCGCAGGTAAAAATTGAGCTTGCGCTGGGTTTTCACAAACAGAATGCCACGCCGTTCTTTCTGCAGCATGGCCTGGCTGTCCCGGGATTCCAGGTTGAAATACGAAGTGAGATTGTCGTAGTCACGCCGGTAGGCCCTGGCACCGAACTGGCTCCAGCGTCGCAACCCGCTCAAGGTCAGTTTGGACAGCAGATCATCAATGTGATTCAGCATCGGCCGAACACCGCGCGAAGCCGTCGATGCCAGTTGATGGATCAGCGTCAGGTAGCCACGAAACAACTCGGCATCACCCAGGCGGCGTGCGGCAGATGGCATGCTGTTGAAAAATAATTCGATGACTTCACCCGAGGTCATCGACGACAGTTGCATTGCACCCGTCAGACAATCGGAGATAATGTCCTCACCGCATTCCTTGGCAACCAGCGGAATTTCCTGCAGATAGGTGGTCACGACGCCACTGCCACGGCCAAGATTGGCCAGTGTCCTGGCGCCATCCAGATACTCCTGGAGGCCGGCAGGCGACATTACCCGGGAGGCTTCCTGAAACGTCGCTTCCAGCACGTCCCGGATCTCGGGTGCAATGTCCCGCAGGGCTTCATCATAATCTTCGAGTTTTATTGACATGTCAGCACTCTGACAACTTCAGGTCTGGATGATTAACCAAAAAACGTCTGAACCGCTGCATTCAAGGTATCGCGCATATCCGGATCATCCGTCAAGGGCGTGACCATAGTCATGCTGCACGCTGCTTCCGCATCGACACCTTTTCCGATCAACTGACCCGCATAAACCAGCAGCCGGGTTGAAATGCCTTCGTCCAGTCCGTGCCCCTTGAGGTTACGCGCACGGTGCGCAATCTGCACCAGCTTTTGCGCGATGCTTTCATCCACGCCGGATTCTTTTGTCACGATCTGGATTTCCAGGTTTTCTTCCGGGTAATCGAAGTCGAGGCCGCCAAAACGTTGCTTGGTCGACTGTTTCAGATCTTTCATCAGACTTTGATAGCCCGGATTATAGGAAATGACCAACTGGAAATCGGCATGGGCTTCTATCAGCTCACCCTTTTTATCCAGCGGCAGGGTGCGACGGTGGTCGGTTAATGGATGGATGACAACAGTGGTGTCCTGACGGGCCTCGACGACCTCATCGAGGTAACAGATCGCGCCAATGCGTGCTGCTGTCGTCAAGGGACCATCCTGCCACCTGGTGCCATCCTTGTCGAGCAGGAAACGGCCAACCAGATCAGATGCCGTCATATCTTCGTTACAGGCAACGGTGATCAGCGGCTTGCCCAGCTTCCAGGCCATGTGCTCGATAAAGCGCGACTTGCCACAACCGGTCGGACCCTTGATCATCATCGGCATGCGAACCTCGTAGGCCGATGCGTAAAGATCCAGTTCGTTACCGATGGCTTCGTAGTAAGGCTCTGCCTTGATTTTATACTGTTCGATATCCACTGTTTCAGACATAACGCACCTTTAATCCAGTCGTTGTTACTTGTCGTCTATGGTTTCATGTTCGCCTGACCAGCCGGCTGCCTTTGCTTTGGCGATGGCTGCATCATGAATTCGTTGATGACGTTCTCGCAAGGGTTCGGGCAAATGACTGGCCAGGCAGCCATACTTGTCCCACTCTGTATTGACCTTGTCCAGCAGGACGTCTATTTGACCCTGGGTCCAGCCTTCGCAGGTTTCTGTTTCCGGAAGCAGCTCAAAGACCCAGGCGTCACGAATAATCTTGCCAATGGTGGTCATCGCACCATATACATCATTCTCGATACCGACATATGTACTTGGTCTTGCCATAGAATGCCTGCAAAAAAAACCCTGTCCGAGCGTTAGCCGGACAGGGGTTATATAAGTCCGTCTAGCCGCGTGACCTAGACAGAGGTACCACGGTAAACCACCATAGCGGCACCCGCCGACTGTGCGAAGTTATCAAAGCCGAGCAAACGGACATGGTTACCCGGATGCGCTTTATGGCAAGCTTCGAGTTCAGCCAGAATGGTGTCAACGTTGGTTTCACCAAACAATGGCAGCTTCCACATGTACCAGTAATGGCTGGTCGCATTTTCCGGCTCGGTGTGTTCAATGCCCGGGTTCCAGCCCTTGTCCACGATGTACTGGATCTGGGCGCGGGTCGACTCCTCGCTCAAAGCCGGCAGATAAGAAAATGTTTCAAACTTGCGGCTTTGGGCCGCGTCGCTCAGACTCGAATTGTAATCTTGTACGTCACTCATTTAACTATTCTCCAGATATCTGAATTTGATGTACGGGGCGGAACCTGTGGGTCCCGCCCCGTCTGTGTCGGGCAGTAACGCTGCTTATTTGTGCGCGACGTCGATCTTGTCAACCGTATCAAATTCGAACTTGATTTCTTTCCAGGTTTCCATGGCGATCTTGAGTTCCGGGCTGTGAGAAGCAGCAGCGTTCAGGATGTCTTTGCCTTCTTTCTCAAGTTCACGACCCTGGTTACGCGCTTCAACACAGGCTTCAACCGCAACACGGTTGGCAGCTGCACCGGCCGCGTTACCCCAGGGGTGACCCAGCGTACCGCCACCGAACTGCAGACAGGAATCGTCGCCAAAGATGCTGACCAGTGCCGGCATGTGCCAGACATGGATGCCACCGGAAGCGACCGGAATCACACCTGGCATCGAGCCCCAGTCCTGATCGAAGAAAATACCGCGGGTACGGTCTTCCTTGATGAAGGAGTCACGCATAATGTCGATCCAGCCCAGGGTTGCATCCCGATCGCCTTCCAGCTTGCCGACAACGGTACCGGAATGAAGATGATCACCACCCGACAGGCGCAGGACCTTGGTCAGTACGCGGAAGTGGATACCGTGGTGCGGGTTGCGGTCGAGTACGGCGTGCATGGCGCGGTGGATGTGCAGCAACATGCCGTTGTTCTGACACCACTGAGCCAGTTGCGTATTCGCTGACAGGCCACCGGTCAGGTAATCGTGCATGATAATCGGTGCACCAATTTCCTTGGCGTACTCGGCACGGCGCATCATCTCATCAGCCGTCGGCGCAGTAACGTTCAGGTAGTGGCCCTTGCGCTCACCGGTTTCCGCTTCAGCCTTGTGGATAGCTTCCATAACGAAGTCAAAACGATGTCTCCAGCGCATGAACGGCTGGGAGTTTACATTCTCGTCATCTTTGGTGAAATCCAGACCACCGCGCAGTCCCTCGTAACAGGCACGACCATAGTTTTTGGCGGACAGACCCAGTTTAGGCTTGATAGTACAACCCAGCAGGGGACGGCCGTATTTGTTCAGCAGATCGCGTTCTACCTGAATACCCTGAGGCGGTCCATTGCAGGTCATTACGTAGGCGATCGGGAAGCGAATGTCTTCCAGACGCAGGGCGCGCAGCGCCTTGAAGCCGAATACGTTACCAACCAGTGAAGTCAGGACGTTAACCACTGAACCTTCTTCGAACAGGTCAATCGGGTAAGCAACAAAGGCATAGAAACAGGTATCATCGCCAGGCACGTCTTCGATCGCGTAACAGCGACCTTTGTAGTAATCCAGGTCCGTCAGCAGGTCAGTCCAGACCGTGGTCCAGGTGCCGGTTGAAGATTCAGCAGCAACTGCAGCGGCAACTTCTTCACGCGGCACACCTTCCTGAGGGGTGATTTTGAAGCAGGCCAGAATATCGGTTTCCTTAACCGTGTAATCTGGTTCCCAGTAAGTCTCGCGGTATTCTTTCACACCAGCGCTATAAGTCTTGGCCATCGTTTGCTCCTAACTTTGGTTTGTTTACGTGTCCCGGCCTCGATGAGACCGGGGCAATTTCACCCGGTGCCTGGCTCGGCACCCGCTTCGACCGGCATGTATCAACGCCACCGTAATCCGGAGGGAAGATCCTAGCGCCATCAAACCATTATGAAAAGTAAATATTAATGATCAAGTTCATAAGAATCACTTATGAACTTGCCGACGCATACAAACTTACCCTCTCTCGCCACATCACAATAACTCATTGTTTAGTAATTAAATATTTCCATAGGCATGGAAATTATTCCGGCTCATCGCCGAACTCTTCCGAGATTTTCCTGGCTTCTGTACGCCGACCCACCAGCTTTTCATACGCATCCGATGTTTTTTCAATAGTCTCTTCGGCGAACATAACCTGTCGAATCATCCGGTCTCCGAAGCGCAGCAACGCCAGATCATCCTCAAGCAACTCACTTCGGGTTGCATCGTCGATTACGAAGCTCTGCTCGAAACCTGAACTCTTGATGAATTCCCGGAAACGATCAACATCGTAGCAGGCCAAGAAGAAAAACTGCAGGCTGGTTTTGGAGAGCTTGCCTATCGAGGGCCCGGCTGATTTTACTTTCAGAATGAGCTGACGCCAGGCGCGCCCCAGCTCGTCGTACTCTACCAGCCCCTGCTCCTTGCGGTATTCGCCGATGGTAATTTCCCGGTCTTCAAGATGACCTTTGCAATGATCCTCCCGCACCAGGGCATAGGACGCCCTGTCGAAGTTCTCGTCCGCACGGCGCATGGACAGCAGACCGACCGGATAGTAGCGACAGGCCGTTGGCCGGTCTTCGTATACGCTGCAGCCTTCATCCGTCATAAACTGGCAGGCCGTACCACCCTCCACCGGCCTGACTTTCACGCCGGCAATGCTGTTGGCTGCGAGTTCGAACGGGACGGTATATTTTTTGAGGAACGCCCCCGAAGTGATCCCGAGATGCTGTTTCAGGCGAATGATGTCGTAGGGGGTAAGCGTTATATCGATGTTGCGGCAACAGGCATTGAAACATTCGATATCCTTGTGACAACGAAACCTGATGACGTGATCCTCGTCAAAAGTCTCCGGCGTCACGGGGCTGGCTTGAAACGGTGACTCTCCGACATTGATGTCCACATCGGCCATAGCGGCTTACCTCTGCATCATAAGTGTTGTGTGTCAGCGGACCGGAAAGGATACCACGAGTACGCTTTCCCGGATCAGCCACAAAAAACACGGAAAATAAAAAGTCCGGGCACCTGTAAGGTACCCGGACTCTATAATCAAGCTACTGTTAAGTAAGACTTACTTGAACAGCTTGCTCTTGTCGACCAGATCTACGTGCTTGCGCTTGAAACAAGT
>JAUXGZ010000016.1 GCA_030621785.1 Gammaproteobacteria bacterium
CCCTGTCGACCTGCCCCTGCAATACGTCAATTTCAGGGACTAGTGCACCTCGTCACCCATTCCATAACTTATAATGGCCCCTTTTCTCACCATACTGCGTTGCTCGTTGTCGCCATAGCCCTGCTATGACTCCGCCTCGCGCCTTGCCTGGTGAAAAAACGGGCTCATTCTAATGTTACAAAATGGGTGACGAGGTACACATATATGCTATATGGCTTCCTCGGCGATGCGGGCCGGGTCACCCGGTTTCGTTATCTGCTGGAGCTCCGCAGGCAGCGGCGCATGCAGGTTGCTGTACAGTTGCCGAAGTTGCGTGAGTTGTGCCCGGGTATCGCTCAGGTTGGCATCCAGTTCCTTCAGGCGCGTTTCCAGGGTGTCGCGAGACTCACTGATACGCCGTAGTGTTTCCAGGCGTTTTTCCATCGAGGCCTTGTGTCCCCTGATTTGTCGCACCAGTGGGTTCATCACCTCTTTCAGCCAGATGTTGGCATCCTGGTTGGCCTTGAACAGCAGGCTGCGCGTGTGGCTGACCAGGGAAATAAAGAATTTCTTGATGACGACGGACTGTTCGGTCATGGTCGTGACCGGGCTGCGACGAAAGGTTTCGGCTTCCTCGCAGAGTCTTTCCAGCTCGGCAGAAATGCCGGCAGTCGAAAACTGCTTGGGCGTCAGCTGCGGCAGGTTGTGTTCTTCGTGGAACTTTCGATACGTGGCCCGGATCAGCATACGGGTCTGTTCGGAGTGGGTGTCCACCTGCTCCATGATATCGCGCACACCGTTGAAGAAGGTTTCCATGCCGCGTTTCATGCCGGACGTGGTCCAGGCCCCGGTCATATCTTCACGAGTCCTGTTAATGAGCTGGTCCAGGGTCTCCATGCTTAGCGCACTAAGCATATTGCGAGCCTGGTTCTGCAGTAATCGCCGGCTGTTCTGAAAGCTTTCCACATTGCGCAGGTAGGCTGTCTGCTCTTCCCGTGACCGGGCCATCAGATGCATGATTACGTCCGAGTTCTTGCCACGCAGGGAGCGCAACTCGGTTGCCTGGCCGGTTATTTCATTGTTGCGGGCGATGATTCGGTTGATATTCTCGTCCATCAGTCCGCCGATCTGGCTGAGCAGGTTGTCGCGCACGATCTGCTGGCGGTTTGGCAACACGGTTTCTGCGAGAAACTGTTCCAGTTCCGGTAAGCGACTGGCGTTCAGCAACGCATCATCTTCGCGTATTTTTCCTAGCAAGCCTTTCTGGGCGGACAGCGGGAATACCTGTTCCGGAGGTACCTGCAGTTGTGTGGCACTGGACTGGCGCTGGGATTCGATGCTGGATGTCACGGCGTCCGGATGCTTGAGCTCATCCCACAATGTATCGATCTTGTTCAGCACGACCAGCAGGTTTTTTTGATCCTGGTCGCGTACGGCGCGCACATGATGTTGCCACATTTCAAGGTCGCTATGGGTGACCCCGGTGTCGGCACCTAGCAGGAACAGGACTGCCTGGGCAGCCGGCAGCATGCTCAGGGTGAGCTCCGGCTCGTTACCAAGAGCATTGAGCCCGGGGGTATCGAGCACCACCAGACCGCGTTTCAGCAATGGGTGCGGGAAGCTGATCATGGCATGGCGCCAGTAGGGGATCTCGACCCGGTCGGGCAGTTTGCCACGGGCGCTGAGGCCGGGGTCACTGGCTTCGTGGTACAGGCCCAGGTCCCGTGCCCTGGCCAGTGGCACCTGTTTGGTCTTGACGACTTCGCGCATCGCTTCGGCGACCTGGTCGGGATTGTGGATGTGGAGATCAATCCGGGACCAGTGGACCGGGTCGTTTTTCAGATCGGAGATGCTGCTGTCGCGAAGTCGGGATTCGATGGGGAGCAAGCGAATGTAGGGCTTGTCGTCGTTGACATCGTAGAACAGCTCGGTCGGACACATGGTGGTGCGCCCGGCTTCCGACGGCAGTAATCGCTGCCCGTAGCGAGCAAAAAACAGTGCATTGATGAGTTCGGTCTTGCCGCGTGAAAATTCGGCCACGAAGGCAATCGTCAGGCGGTCCTTGCGCAGTGCCTCGACAGCCTCGAAAATGCGTAACTCCTGCTCAGGGCTGGTCAGCTGGCGTTCCTCCAGCCAGTCCTGGAATTGCTGTATCGTTGCTATCAGCTGGTCGCGCCAGCCCGAGTAGGATTGCAGGCGTTGATCGAGTTTGTCTTGCGTCATGCAATGTTTTCCTGAAAATTGTTTTTGTTCCGGCTGATTTCGAGCGGCCGGCAGCATTGCGCACCGGGCGCTCCCGTTCGTCCTAGCGGCCGTGTAGCGGCGGTCTTTAGCTGCTGTCACGTCACGCCGGGTGGCAATTTCTGCGGGTTACACCGGTGACATTTATGGCTTTATCGGTACCGGGCCGGGATTCAGCCGGCCAGCTGGTAGAGCGGGGGTATAAGCAGCATTTTTGCCAGCTGGATGCCGACCAGGGCGATGATCGGGGACAGGTCCATACCGGAAACGGGTGGCAGCAAGCGCCGGCAGGGCCGCAGCACCGGCTCGGTGATGCTGTATAAGAGGGAGACGGCGGGATTATAGGTGCCCGGGTTGATCCAGCTGAGGATGACCTGGATCAAAATGGCGAACAGGAAGACATTCAGCAACAGGCTAAGGAGCTCCGCCACTGCCAGCACCAGGATGGCAAGCAGGGATATCTGCTTGCCACGCAGCAGAACAATCAGTCCCAGGGTGGCCATTTGCAACAGCAGCATCAGCAACAGTGAGCTGGTGTCGACTTTGCCGCTGGCGGGGATAATACGTCGCAGCGGAACCAGCAGGGGATTGGTCACCTTGACCAGGAACTGGCTCACCGGATTGTAGAAATCGGCGCGCACCAGCGCCAGCAGGAAACGCAGCATGATGGCCATAATGTACAGGCTGGCTACCGTGCTGATGAGGAATTCCAGGGGGTTGGTAATGTAGCTGCTGCCCATCAGTCGGCTCCGAATTGTTTGGCCAGTTCGCGAGATCGGTCACATGCCGCTTCCAGGGCCTTGTTAAACAGTTCCCGTAGTTCGCCCTGTTCCAGAACCGCCAGGGCTGCTTCCGTGGTACCACCGGGAGAAGTTACCCGTTGGCACAGTGTGTGTACAGATTCTGTACTCTCCAGTGCCATTTTGGCGGCACCGAAGGCCGTCTGCAGGGCCAGTAAGCGGGAAGTTGGTGTGTCGAGCCCGAGTTTTTCGCCGGCCAGCTGCAGGGCCTCGATCACCAGAAACAGGTACGCCGGTCCGCTGCCGGACAGTGCGGTGACTGCATCTATCTGTTCCTCATCATCCAGCCATACCGTCAGGCCCACGGCTCTGAGGATGGTTTCTGCTATATCTCTTTGATCAGCCGTTGTATTTTTGGTTGCATAGAGGGCTGTGGCACCACTCTGGACGAGTGCGGGTGTGTTTGGCATGCAGCGTACAAGAGCGCATTCGCCACCCAGCCAGCGCTGCAGGTCAGCGGACCGGATACCGGCGGCAATCGAGATCACCAGCGGTTTCCCCCGCCGGACCGGTGCGGCCAGGTCGAGGGCTACCTGGTGCATCACCTGCGGTTTTACCGCCAGCAACACGACTTCGCAATTCTCCATCGCGGCGAGATTGTCACTGGTGGTCCGAACCGGAAAGTGCTGGCGCAGCGCGGCCAGCTGGTCCGGGTCCGGGTCCGCGACCGAAAGTGTCTGCGGATCCCAGCCATTGGCAACCAGTCCACCAATCAGGCTGCGTGCCATGTTACCGGCACCGATAAAGGCTACTTGGGCATTTTTCATGGCGCAAACCATACAGGATCACAAATGTCGGGTACAGGCTGCGCAGGCAGATTCGGAGGGTTGAGCCGGTACGGGTCAAGTTACACGTCCTGCGGACGATAAGAAAAATCTGAATACAGTATTAAGGGGAAGCGCATGGATATTGCTGAACTGCTCGCCTTCAGTGTCAAAAACGATGCCTCGGATTTGCATATTTCGGCCGGGTTACCACCCATGATTCGTGTCGATGGCGACATACGCCGGATCAACGTGCCTGCATTGGACCACAAGACGGTGCACGGCTTGATCTACGACATCATGAACGACAAGCAACGCAAGGATTACGAGGAATTTCTGGAAACCGATTTTTCGTTCGAAATCCCCAACCTGGCGCGTTTTCGTGTCAACGCCTTCAACCACAATCGTGGTGCGGGCGGGGTGTTTCGGACCATCCCTTCGACCATTCTGACGCTCGAGGAACTGGGTGCGCCGGCGATCTTCAAGGATATCTCCGATCAGCCGCGCGGCCTGGTGCTGGTGACGGGACCGACCGGTTCCGGTAAATCGACCACCCTGGCAGCGATGGTGGATCATGTGAATAATTCCATCTATGCCCATATCCTGACGGTCGAGGATCCGATTGAATTTGTACACGAAAGCAAGAAATGCCTGGTCAACCAGCGGGAGGTACACCGCGATACGCTGGGCTTCAACGAAGCACTGCGTTCGGCGCTGCGTGAAGACCCGGATATTATTCTGGTCGGCGAAATGCGTGACCTCGAAACCATACGTCTGGCACTGACTGCTGCAGAAACCGGTCACCTCGTTTTCGGTACCCTGCATACCAGTTCTGCTGCCAAGACCATCGACCGTATCATCGACGTGTTCCCGGCGGCCGAGAAGACCATGGTGCGTTCCATGCTGTCTGAATCATTGCGCGCGGTCATTTCCCAGACGCTGCTGAAAAAAAGCGGTGGAGGCCGGATCGCGGCCCATGAAATCATGATGGGTACACCGGCTATTCGTAACCTGATCCGTGAAGACAAGGTTGCGCAGATGTACTCCTCGATCCAGACCGGTCAGGCGGTGGGTATGCAGACGCTGGACCAGAACCTGAAGGAAATGGTGCAGCGTGGACTGGTCAGTCGGCAGGATGCCCGTTCCAAGGCGATGGACAAGGAACTGTTCCGCTAGCGGATCTTCGGACAAGCAACCAACACATTAGCAAAAAGGCTGACAATGGATTTTAATTCACTACTCAAGTTGATGGTGCACAAAAAAGCTTCTGATTTATTCATTACTGCCGGTATGCCGCCCAGCATGAAGGTGAACGGGCATATCAAGCCGGTATCCCAGTCGTCGCTGACGCCGGAGCAGGCGCGTGAGCTGGTGCTTTCGGTCATGAGTGCGGAACAACGCAAGGAATTCGACGAAAAGCACGAATGTAATTTCGCCATCAGCGCATCCGGTGTCGGTCGTTTTCGTGTCAGCGCCTTCTACCAGCGGAATCACTGTGGCATGGTGCTGCGACGCATCGAGACACATATCCCGACGGTCGACGATCTGCAGTTGCCGCCGATTATCAAGAGCCTGGCCATGACCAAGCGTGGTCTGATTATTTTTGTCGGTGCGACCGGTACCGGTAAATCAACCTCACTGGCGTCGATGATCACCCATCGCAATCACAACAGTACCGGCCATATCATCACGGTTGAAGACCCGATCGAATACGTACACCAGCATGCCGGTTGCATCGTTACCCAGCGCGAAGTGGGTATCGATACCGAGTCGTTTGGTATGGCATTGAAGAATACCCTGCGTCAGGCACCGGATGTGATCCTGATCGGCGAGATCCGGACCCGTGAAACCATGGACCATGCCATTGTTTTCGCCGAAACCGGTCATCTGTGTCTTGCTACCCTGCACGCCAATAACGCCAACCAGGCGATGGACCGCATGATCAACTTCTTTCCGGAAGATCGGCGCAACCAGCTGTTAATGGATCTGTCCCTCAATCTCAAGTCTATTGTGGCGCAGCAGTTGTTGCCTACCCCCGATGGCAAGGGGCGTCGTGTGGCGGTGGAGGTACTGATAAACACGCCACTGGCGGCTGACCTGATCCGCAAGGGTGAGGTGCACAAGCTCAAGGATCTTATGAAGCGCTCTAACCAGCAGGGCATGAAGACCTTTGATCAGGCGTTGTACGAACTGTATCGTGCCGGTGAAATCACCCAGGATGACGCCATTCACTACGCCGATTCCGCTAACGAGGTGCGCCTGATGATCAAGCTGAAAGACAGCGATGCGAATGCCGACAACGCCCTGGAAGGCGTTACCCTGGTCGAAACACCCTGAATTCGCGCACGGTGCAGGGCCCGCGGGCCGATTCGGCAGGTTAAACCGTCGCTACCGAAACACTGATTGCGCCTCGAACACCGGGCCATCCACGCATACCCGTTTCATCGCCGGGCCCTGTTCCGTTTCCACTTCTACCACGCAGCCGGCACAGCCACCCACTGCGCAGGCCATGAACTCTTCCAGTGAGACCTGGCAAGGCAAATCGAATTCGGCCGCCAGGGCAGCCGTTGCGGCCAGCATGGGGTGTGGTCCACAGGCGAACACCTCTACCTGCGCGCGCTGCCGTTCATCCATAGCTTCCAGCCAGCAGCGTGCCAGATCAGTGATGTAGCCCTGGTAGCAGCCGGCATAGTCCTGCAGGCTTGCCAGCCGACTGGCTATGCCCAGGTCTTCCAGTAGTGGCATGGCGGCAATAACGCCATCCGGTATACCGGGCACCATGATTTTCGATGGCTGGCGGGTGAACGGGAAAGGAACCTCGGAGCCCATCAGCACCAGCGGTGAGAAACCCTGATTCCTGCCGGCTGTAGCAAGCAACTCTCCGGCAAGAAATACCATGGGTGGAATACCGACGCCGCCACCCAGCAGCAGCGGTCGTGATCGTGCAGTATCGGGCTGGAATGGTTGCCCTATCGGGCCGAGTACACTGATCTGTTCACCGGGCTTACGCTTTGCCAGCAAGCGCGTTCCGGTACCGACCGCCTTGTAGAGAAAATCTACCCGTCCCGTGGCCGGGTCGGTGCGCATAATGGACAGCGGTCGACGCATAGCCAGCGAGGGGGCGCATTGCAGGTGGGCAAACTGACCGGCGCGTGCCGTAGCCGCACACCGTGGTGCGCGTACCTGTAGCACGTACTGTGCACCGTCATAGGCCTGGTGGGCCAGTATTTCGGCGGATTCCAGGAAAATGGTATCGCGGTGTGCCTTGTTGCTCACGACGCAGTGGCACCGAAAATGATTTGTCCGTCGCGCAGGGTATAGCGGGTCCGGCCCTTCATCTCCCAGCCGAGGAAAGGCGTGTTTGTACCCTGGCTGTTCATGCTGCTCGCGTCCAGTCGCCAGGTGGCCCCGGGGTCGAAAATGCATACGTCTGCCGGACTCCCTGCCGAGAGCCGGCCATAAGGCAGATTGAGAATTCCGGCCGGGCCGCTGGTGACCTGTTCGATGGCTTGCGATAACGTCAGCAAATTCTCGTCAGCGAGCTTCAGGGTCAGTGGTAGCAAGCTGTCGATACCGGAAGCGCCGGGTTCGGTGATTGGAAAGGGCGCCAGCTTGGCGTCCGGTTCGTGCGGCTGGTGGTCCGAACACAGTGCGGACAATGTTCCGTCACGCAGGCCTTCCAGCAGGCCCTGGCGATCCAGCGGGGTGCGCAGTGGCGGGATGAAATGGTAGTCGGGGGAGAACCCGGAGAGTTCAACCTCGGTGAAGTGCAGGTAGGGGATGGCGACGTCGGCTGTCACCGGCAAACCGTCAAAGCGCGCGCGCGCCACCATGCGCACGGCACGTTGAGTGCTCAGGCGGCAAAAATGCGCCCGGGTGCCGGCCTGCTCAATCAGCGCCAGGTCCCGGGCCACGGCCACGGTCTCGGCGGCTTCAGGGATGCCGGGCAGGCCCAGTCGTGTGGCGATGTGACCTTCGTGCGCACAGCCACCGGCCTCCAGTGCGACATCGCTGGCGTGCAGGAAAACTGTCAGGCCAAAGGTTGCCGCGTATTCGAAGGCGCGGCGTTCTACCAGTGTGGATTGCAGCGGATGGTGGGCATTGCTGACGCCAACACAGCCGGCTTGCTGTAGTGCCGCCATTTCGCTCAGGTGTTCCCCCTTCAGCTGGCGTGTCAGGGCGCCCAGTACCACGATTCTGCTGGCATTCGTCTGACGTGCACGGTGACGGATCAATTCGACTACGGCGGGTGTATCGACCACCGGCATGGTGTCTGGCGGGCAGCACAGGGTGGTGATGCCGGCTGCAGCTGCGGCCCGACATTCGCTGTCGATACTGGCCTTGTGTTCCTGGCCCGGTTCACGCACCCGTGCGCACAGGTCAATCAGCCCGGGGACGACGCATAGACCACTGGCATCGAGTTCGATATCGGCCGTGAAGCCATCCGGTGCCTGGCCGACTGCGGCTACCTGGCCGGCGGATATATACAGGTCCAGTGGTTCATCCAGCTGGTTGGCCGGGTCGATCAGGCGTCCGCCGTGTATTCTGATGTCAGGCACTGGCTGTACCCGCCGGGGTGTTTTGCTGCATGGCCATCGACATGACTGCCATGCGCACGGCAATGCCATAGGTGACCTGCTGCAGGATGACCGAGCGTGGTCCGTCGGCAACCTGTGAGTCCATTTCCACGCCGCGGTTGATCGGGCCCGGGTGCATGATGGTTACATCCGGTCTGGCCATGGAGAGTTTCTCTTCGGTGAGGCCGTAGAGCTGGTAGTACTCGCGTTCACTCGGTAACAGGGCACCTTGCATCCGCTCGCGTTGCAGGCGCAGCATGATGACTACGTCGATGTCGCGCAGGCCTTCGCGCAGGTCGTTGAATACCCGCACTCCGAGTGATTCGACGTGCGCCGGCAGCAGCGTGCGCGGAGCGATGACCCGTACCTCGCCGGTATTCAGCAGGTTGAGGGCATGGATTTGCGAGCGGGCTACCCGCGAGTGCAGGATGTCACCGACGATAGCGACTCGCAGACGGCCAAAGTCGGCGCCCTTTTCGCGACGGATAGTGAACATGTCGAGCATGGCCTGGGTGGGATGTTCGTGGCGGCCATCGCCAGCGTTGATGACGCTAACGTGCGGCAATGCCTTGCAGGCAAAAAAATGCGCCGTGCCACTCTCGGCGTGGCGCACCACGAACATATCTACGTGCATGGCCTCGAGGTTCCGCAGGGTGTCCAGCAGCGTTTCGCCCTTGACGGCGGCGGAGGCGCTGATGTTGATGTTCAGTACGTCAGCAGACAGGCGTTTGGCCGCCAGTTCGAAAGTGGTGCGGGTGCGGGTGCTGGCTTCGAAGAACAGGTTCACAATAGTCTTGCCGCGTAGCAGTGGCACCTTCTTTACCGACTGTTCTGCTACTCCTGCAAAGGATTCGGCGGCATCCAGGATTTCGGTCAGCAGGCCGCGATTCAGGCCCTCTATGCAGAGAAAATGGCGCAGGTGGCCATCCGGGCGGATTTGCAGGTTGGCTGCACTCATGCCGTCGACCGTACCCCCAGGGAGAGCGGCTCGGGGCCATTCAGCTTCACGTGTTCGTCCGGCCCCAGGTCCATGTGCAGGCCGACTACCGCCGCCTCCACGGGCAGTTCGCGCCCGCTGCGTTCCACCAGGACCGCCAGCAGGATAGAGGCCGGTCGACCATAGTCGAACAGCTCGTTCATGGCGGCGCGGATGGTTCGGCCGGTGTGCAACACATCATCTACCAGGATGATGTTGCGGTCATCCAGCGAGAACGGCAGTTCTGACGGTTTTACCTGTGGATTGATGCCGATGCGGGTGAAATCATCGCGATAGAAGGAAATGTCCAGTGCGCCTGGCGGTGACTCCATGCCCAGCCGGCGGTGCAGTTCCTGTGCGACCCACACGCCACCGGTGTGAATACCGATCATGACACTACGGTCGTCCGTCCGGATCCGCTCTCGCAGTTCCGCGGCCATCTGGTCGATAAGGTGGTGGATGTCCTGTGCGTTGCTCACGTTGGTATTCGGTTCTGTTGTAGCCAGTCCTGCAGGATGACCCGGGCTGCCTGTGCGTCAATGTCTCCGGGTTTTTCACCCCGTTTCCGTTCCCGGTGCTCGACCACCCAGGAACTCAGGCGTTCATCAGCCCCGTGTACCGGCAGACGGTAGCGGCCTTCGAGCTGGCGGCAGAAGCGGTGTGCTGTCCGCGTCATTTCCTGTTCGCTTCCATCCATATGATACGGGATTCCGACCACCAGTGCGTCCGGTTTCCATTCCTGTATCAGTTTAGCGATTGATTCCCAGTCGGGCTTGCCCTGGAGTGCTGTAATCGTGGTCAGTGCGTTGGCTGAACAGGTGAGCTGCTGGCCAACGGCTACGCCTATGCGTTTTATACCATAATCGAATCCCAGCAGGGTGTGGACCATCAGGCGTGGCCGGCCTCTCCCGACAACAGGTCCAGGTCGATTCCCAGCGAGCTGGCGGCGGCCTTCCAGCGCGCCGCGTCAGGTGTGTTGAACAGGATCTCGGGGTCTGCCGGGCAACTCAACCAGGTGTTGTCTGCCATTTCCTGTTCCAGCTGGCCAGCTCCCCAGCCGGCGTAACCCAGGGCAATCAGGCTGTTCTCGGGTCCGGCATCCGTGGCGATTGCTTTCAGTATGTCGACAGACGAGGTGACGCCGATGCGGTCGGTTACTTTCAGGGTTGCTTCCCACTCACCCAGCGGGGTATGCAGCACGAAACCGCGATCCTGCTGGACCGGTCCGCCGAGGTGCACGGGGATCCGGCGGGTTTCCGGATCTGATTCCTGCACTTTTATGTGTTCCAGTATTTCACCCAGCTGCATGTCCAGGGGACGGTTGATGACCAGCCCCAGAGCACCGTCTACATTGTGTTCACAGATATAGGTGACCGAATGGAAGAAGTTGGGGTCTTCCAGCGTCGGCATGGCGATTAGAAACTGGTTGGATAGATAGTCGCTTTTAGCCATGGATCCGTCATTACCACTATTCCCGAACAGGCTCCCAGTATCCAGCAGGCCGGTTCCCGGCACAAGTATCCAGCACTTCCCGGGGCCTGAAGTGTGAGTCAGTGACCTTTCAGCTGGTTGCTGTTGAATACCCAGGTGCGCGTGATGTACAGCACGTCGGTGTCCTTGCGAATATTTTCCGGGAATTCGGGAAAAGGTGCCGCCAGCCGCACGATGCGGATGGCGGCATCGTCCAGTAATTTGTGCCCGGAGGGTCTGAGCACCTTGATTTCGCGTACCGTACCATCGGCGTAGAGCGCGACCTCCACGATGAGGCTGCCGGAGAGGTTCTGACGCCTGGCGGCATCCGGATAGTTCAGGTCACCAACACGTTCCACCTTGGTAACCCAGTCGCGCATGTAGTTGGCATACTTGAATTCCCGGGTGCGCGCGGAGATATACTTGCTTTTCGGGGTCTTGGAATATGCTTTCAGCGACTGGTTGATCTGTTGATTGAGCGCCAGCATTTCCATGCTGTGACTGATTAATTCGTTCGCGTTGAATTTTTTTTCCTGTGGTGGCGTAGTCACTTTTTCCGGTTTTTCGGTTTTCTGACGACTGGTATCACGTGTGAGCACGGGGGCTGGTTCCGGCTTCGATTCAGTGACGGGGACCGGTGGTGGCGCCTGTTTGACCATTTGTTCGGTCGGGCGCACCTTTTCCGGTGTGTTTCCTCCTCCATCCTGGCTGGATTCGGCCTGGTAGTCGTACTCTTCCGGCGGAGGTGTTTTTTTCTTGTTGACGATGGTGATGTCCAGCGTCTCGGTGGAGCGGTCCGGCGGTTCCTGGCGGAAAGAATCGAAGCTCACGCCGAGGATAATCAACGCGTGGATGGCGATCGCAATGAACAGCATCAATACCAGGCGGTCGGCTGATGATTGCTCTAACGGTAGTGTGGATGGAGTCGTGGTCACGATATCCAGATTAGTGTTGGCAGGCCCTAGTATATCCCTTTCCTGCGTAGCCAGTAGTCAGTGGAGTTGTCCGCCCGGACTGACTGGACTGACAATCGTCAATTGCCGGGGTTCCCGTTCGAAGTGGATGCGCTGCTCCAGCTCCGGGGTGATCCAGGCGTTGCCCTGCTCGTCGATCAGCAGGACATCCCTTATGTGCATGGCTGCCGCGATGCCGGGCCACTGCCCGGGGCCGGCGACGAACAGCGCGGTCGCGGCGGCATCTGCCAGCGCCGGATCTTCGGCCAGTACCGTGACTGATGCCGATCCGCTGGCGGGATAGCCGGTGCGTGGATCGAGGATGTGGTGATAGCGCCGGCCCTGGTAATCGAAGTAGCGTTCATAGTTCCCGGAGGTGAAGGCGCAGATGCTGCCTTGCAGTTCGATGCTGGCAAGTATTCCCGGCCCAAGGGGGTTGCGGATGCCGATCCGCCAGGGGCGGCTGCCGTGTTTGCCACGCACACAGAGGTCACCGCCGGCATTCACTACCAGGTTGTGTATGCCGCGCTGTTCCAGTAGATCGACGGCCTTGCCAACTGAATATCCCTTGGCGAAGCCGCCGAGATCGAGGTCTACGGCCGGGTTGCGGCTGGAAACCATTTGCCCGTCGATGTCCAGCTGCAGGCTGGAAGGGGCGGAATCGAGCCACTCCTGTATGCTGGCGGCCGATGGTGGCGGGCCTTGCGGGCCGTCGTCCTGCTGAAACCCCCACAGGTCCAGCAGTCCGCCAATTGCCGGGTTGAACAGTCCATCGCTGCCGGCCTCAAATTTCTGCCCCAGCCGGATCAGCGTCACGATCGAAAGGTCGGTCGCCAGGGACCGGTTTGCCGAGATCGCGTTGTTCAGGTCGGTCAGCTGTCCCTGTTGCCAGGCGTGCCAGTCGTGGTGCTGGCGCTGGTACATTTCGTCGACGGCTTGCACGGCCGCACGCGCACGGGTTTCATCCACGTCGTACAAACTGATGTCGATCAGGGTGCCGAAGGCAAACAACTGTTGCTGCCAGACGCCGCGTTCGGGCGCCGTGCAGGCGGCCAGCGCCGGAAATACTACTGACAGCAGGAGCCGCCGGGCGGTTTTTCGAAAATCAGGCACCGGGCTGTCAGGGCTGCAACCGTTTTTCGATGCTGTCCATCAGCTGGCCGGCGATATCCAGGCCATAGATGCTGTCCAGCTCACGGATGCAGGTCGGGCTGGTGACGTTTATCTCGGTGAGGTAGTCACCGATCACGTCAATGCCGACAAACAGCAGGCCACGCCGGCGCAGTTCCGGGCCAACCTGCGCGCAAATCCAGCGGTCACGTTCGCTGAGCCCCACTCCCTCTCCACGCGCTCCGGCCGCCAGGTTGCCGCGGGTTTCACCCTGCGCGGGAATGCGTGCCAGCGCCCAGGGTACCGGTTGGCCGTCGATCAGCAGGATGCGTTTGTCGCCACTGCTTATTTCCGGGATATAACGCTGTGCCATGGCGCTGCGTTGCCCATGTGCCAGCAGGGTTTCCAGTATGACACTGGTATTGGGGTCCCGCGGGGACACCCGGAATACCAGCGCGCCACCCATTGCATCCAGCGGTTTGACGATTACATCACCATGTTCCTCAATGAACTCGCGCATTTGCGGCAGGCTGCGGCTGACCAGGATCGGCGGGCAACACTGCGGGAACCAGGTGGCGAACAATTTTTCATTGCAGTCGCGCAGCGATGCCGGGTGATTCACTACCAGCAGACCCTCCTGCTCGGCGCGCTCCAGGTGATAGGTGGTATACAGGAACTCCATGTCCAGAGGCGGGTCCTTGCGCATCAGCACCACATCCAGCTCCGCCAGTGGTAACTGTTCTTCGCCGGATAATTCGTACCAGGCATCGGGCTGGTCCCGCACCCTCAGCCGGCGGACACGTGCATAACTGCGTCCGTCGCGCTGGTACAGGTCGGGTTGCTCCATGTAGAGAAGCTCCCAGCCGCGCGACTGCGCCGCCAGCAGCATGGCAACACTGCTGTCCTTGTAAACCTTGATGGATCCGATCGGGTCCATGACGATGCCAAGACGTGTGCTCATAGGAATATACAGACCAGGTCTAACCGTAAAGTTTGCCGGCCATCGGACGATAGATGGCAGTAGCCGACATTGTATAACAAAAATGTCGGCAAAACGGGCGCTTGGAGTTGGCAGTCGAGCACGGTAGCAAGGCCGGAAGTGATTGCCCGGAGCGGTAACAGGGAAAAAAGTCAGGTATGAGCCCTATGCAAACCATTGTAGATCCGTCGGAAACAGAAACAGCAGAGATCAGCGAGCTGGAAGATGCTGTACCGGATAACCTGTCCGGACTGAAAGTCATGGTTATTGACGATTCGAAAACCATTCGTCGTACGGCGGAAACCCTGTTGAAAAAAGAAGGTTGCGAGGTGGTGACTGCCACCGATGGTTTCGAGGCGTTGGCAAAGATTGCTGACGAAAAGCCGAGCATCATATTTGTGGACATCATGATGCCCAGGCTGGATGGTTATCAGACCTGCGCACTGATCAAGAACAACCAGGTGTTCAAGCAGACTCCGGTTGTCATGTTGTCCAGCAAGGACGGTCTTTTCGATCGCGCCCGTGGCCGCATTGTCGGTTCCGACCAGTACCTTACCAAGCCGTTTACCCGGGAAGAATTGCTGGGCGCTATACGTGATCACGTCCGCTTGGCGGACCCGTGTGAACAGGTGACGGAGTAGTTCGCTGGCACAATGCAGGATGCTCCCTCGCCGGGAGTAGCAATCCATAAAGGGGATGGAGCAATGACACAGATTCTTATCGTAGACGACTCACCAACCGAGATCCACGTACTGAGAAAGATGCTGGAGAAAAACGGGTTCGAGGTCCTGGAGGCAGGAAGTGGTGCCGAGGGGATAGAAAAATCAAGGCAGATCCGGCCCGATCTTGTCCTGATGGATGTTGTGATGCCGGGACTGAACGGCTTTCAGGCAACCCGGCAGTTGACCCGGGATCCCGATACTGCAGAGATTCCGGTCATTATCGTAACAACCAAGAATCAGGAAACCGACCGTGTCTGGGGGATGCGTCAGGGAGCAAAGGATTTTCTGACCAAGCCGGTTTCCGAAAAAATCCTACTGGAAAAAATCGAACAGATTCTGGCAACAGCCTGAGGGACGGGGAAATGTCTGAATTCATACAGCGTACACCACAGCAGTGGCTGATGCACCTTGAGCATTTGTGCCTGCAGCATGCACGGGGTCTGCCTCAGCAGCAGAAGACGGACGAGGAATGGCTGGGCATCGGTTTTCGTCTCGGCGATCTGCAGCTGGTTGTACCGCTCGATGAAGTGGAGGAAATCCTTGTGCCACCTGCGTTGTCGCGGGTTCCGCGTACAAAATCATGGGTGTGTGGTATCGCAAA
This sequence comes from Gammaproteobacteria bacterium, assembly GCA_030621785.1. GTDB lineage: Bacteria > Pseudomonadota > Gammaproteobacteria > DSM-19610 > DSM-19610 > Thiogranum. The sequence goes on from JAUXGZ010000016.1 coordinate 15,173, forward strand.
CGTACGCGGCAACCTGATGCCTATCATGGATCTGCAGGGCTATCTGTACGACCGGCTGCCATCGCTGAACAGACGTAGTCGCATACTGGTGGTCAATCACAGCGACGTGTACACCGGTCTGGTTGTTGACGCGGTGCTGGGTCTGAAGCATTTCCGGATCGATGAACGGGTTGACGATTTGCCCGGCACTGAGTCGCGCACACGGGAATACATGACGCACAGTTTCAGAAGCGGAGACACCCTGTGGGGTGTTTTCAGTATGCATAGTCTGGCAGAAACACCGCAGTTCCTGCAGGCAGCGATTTAGGTAACAACGATGAACATCAGAATGAATATTTATTCCCGGGAAGAATGGCTTACTAGGTCAGGAGACAAAGCATGAGTACAGAGAAGCAGGCACGAACCAGGGTTGGTTCGAACAAAAAGACGATGTCCCTGATTGCAGTTTTGCTGTTGTCGCTAGGTGCCATGGTGAGCACGTTCTGGTTCGTGGGTATCCATACCGGCTACGACAAGCAATACATCGCTTATACAAGTGAGCAGCAGGTACTCTCACAGCGAATTGCCAAATACGCACTGGAAGCGTCTTCCGGACAGGAAGCTGCTTTCAGTCAGCTTGCGCACTATCGAGATCGATTTATAGAAACCCTCGGTAACGAACGCTACGGTAATGAGGAAAGTAATTTGCCGCCGAGCAGCGAGGTCGTGGAAAATGATCTGGCCGTGCTGGAGCAATCCTGGTCCACTTTCAATGAAAGCGTCGACTTTGTACTGGGTGGGCAGGAAATTGTGACACAGGTGTCCGAAATCGGTCGTGTCATCAATGAACTCATGCCACGGCTGCAGTCCATGGATGAAGACATTGTTGTATCCCTGATAGACGGAAAGTCGAGCGCGGAGGTGGTTAACCTCGCCACCCGTCAGCTGATGCTCAGCCAGCGCATGGTCAACAATGTGAACCATGTTCTGGGTGGAAAAGGCGTGGAAATGGCTATAGAGCGTTTCTCGGCAGATGTGGAAGAATACGGGACTGTTCTTGAGGGCATGGTTCGGGGCAACGATACCATTGCCATGATCGATGACGAGGGGATCCAGGCCAGCCTGTTCGAGACTTCCATGCTGTTCAAGGTGGTGGCCGACAATGTGGAAGAGCTGCTGGACCTGTCGGAAGATCTGCTGGAGTTGCAGACTTCCGCACAGGCGATCGCTACCCGCTCGGATGATCTGTTTACGGCCGCCGGGACACTGCAGGCTGCTTATACGGCAGTGGTGAGCCAGCGCCCGGTACAGCCGGAAGTGGCTTATCTGTTTGGCGGCATCAGCCTGCTGATTCTGTTCCTGCTGGGCCGGCAGGTATACCGGGACCAGGAAGCACGCCGCATGCAGGTGGAACAGCAAAACCAGAACAACCAGGAAGCCATTCTCCGGCTGCTGGATGAAATGGGTGGACTCGCCGATGGCGATTTGACCAGCTACGCTACCGTTACCGAAGACTTTACCGGGGCAATTGCAGACTCGGTTAACTACACCATAGACGCACTGCGCGATATGGTGACGACCATTAACGAGACTTCAGGGCAGGTATCTTCGGCTGCCAGGCAGACGCAGGTCACCGCACAGCATCTTAGCGATGCCAGTATGCACCAGGCCGATGAAATTACTTCAGTGACAACGGCTATCAACGCGATGGCCGTATCGATTGACGAAGTCTCGAATAATGCGGATGACACTGCCGAAATGGCGAAGCGCTCGGTAGAACACGCCAAGAAGGGCGGCACAACGGTGCGCCGTAACATCGAAGGCATGGATCGAATCCGTGAAACCATTCAGGAAACCTCCAAGCGCATCAAACGGCTGGGCGAGAGCTCACAGGAAATCGGCGATATCGTGGAATTGATCAATGATATTGCGGAACAAACCAATATCCTGGCACTGAACGCCGCTATCCAGGCGGCCATGGCCGGCGAAGCGGGTCGCGGCTTCGCCGTGGTTGCGGACGAAGTGCAACGGCTTGCAGAACGTTCCAGTAACGCTACCAAGCAGATCGAGGCGCTGGTGAAAACCATTCAGACCGATACTAACGAAGCCGTTATTTCCATGGAGCAGAGTACTGCCGGTTTTGTGAACGGCGCTCGCCTCGCGGAGGAATCCGGAGAGGCGCTGGATGAGATCGAGAATGTTTCGGAACGCCTGTCGGACCTGATCCAGAATATTTCGTCCTCGGCGCACCAGCAGTCGAAAGCTGCCACCAGCGTTTCTGAAACCATGCATGTTATCCAGGAAATTACTACCCAGACATCTGCAGGTACCAATGAGACGTCGGCATCGATCGGCAACCTGTCCGGCCTCGCAGAGGAAATGGGCAAGTCGGTATCCGGCTTCAAGCTGCCTGAATAAGCGGATCCGACCAGGTGTTGCAGCCAGAAGAACGTGTGAGTAAAACTGCTACAGCCCGGTCTTCGACCGGGCTGTTACCAGAGCTCGATGACTGTGAGTTCTCTGCCTGGACGGATTTGCTGGCGCGGCGTACAGGACTGTTTATCTCACCTGATCGAAGGTCCTTTCTGGCCAGCGGGATTCATTCCCGCATGCGGGATAACGGTTGTAAAGAGTACGGTGAATACTATCGCAAGATGGAATCGGGGTATTTGCAGGCGCAGGAGTGGTCTTTGCTTGTGGATCTTCTTACGGTACACGAAACCTGTTTTTTTCGCCACGCAAAATCCATGCGTCTGGTTGAAGATGTACTGTTTCCGCAAGTGTTCGCCAGGGGGGAGAACTTTCATGCCTGGAGCCTGGGTTGTGCCAGTGGTGAAGAAGTCTGGAGTCTGGCCATGCTTGCAGACCATTACTGCAGCAATCAGGCGCGCCGCCTGTTCTTTGGCGTGACGGGTACTGATATCAGTCTTCCATCGTTGAAACATGCGCGCAAGGGGGTCTATCTGAATCGCAGGCTCGCGGATATAGATGCGCATTTCAGGCAGCATTATTGTGAGCCGGTTTCGGATCAGCGTTTCGGGATTTGCGAAGGCCTGCACAAGCGGGTTTGTTTCACACAGTTTGATTTGCGGGATATCGACCAGGCTCCCTTCAGTGGTCTGGATCTCGTGTTTTGCCAGAACTTGCTGATTTACTTCGAGCGTGAGCAGCGGCAGGGAATTGCAGATCAGCTTGTACAGTATCTTCGCCCCGGCGGCATGCTGATTCTGGGGCCGGGGGAACTGACGGGCTGGAAACATTCGAAAATGGAAAAAGTGCGTTACGAGGACACGCTGGCATACCGGCGCAGCAACCGAGAGCACCCTGTACATGGTACGGGACAGAAGGAAAGATAATGAACCAGGAAATAGACTTTAGCACTCTTACGTGGGTCAAGAATGAACTGGACGTCACGTTAAACGAGGCACGCCAGTCGCTGGAAGCCCACGTGGAAAATCCGCAGGATTCAGCCCAGCTCGGATTTCTTGGTGCGCAATTGCATCAGGTCTACGGAACCTTGCAGATGGTGGGGCTGTACGGTGCATCACTTCTGCTCGAGGAAATGGAGCTGGTTGCCCGGGCGCTGGCAGACCAACAGGTCAACCAGACCGATGATGCCTGCGAAGTGCTCATGCGTTCCATATTGCAGGTGCCCGATTATCTGGATCGTTTGATTGCCGGTTATCGCGATATTCCACTGGTGTTGCTGCCGATTCTGAACGATCTGCGTGCGCTGCGCGGTGAGAAACTGCTCTCCGAAAGCTCCATGTTCTGTCCTGACCTCGGTGCAAGCCTGCCGGACTCGGTGACGGCTGCACACATCGAAGGGGATGTTTGTCAGGCAGCACGCAAGTTTCGACACCAGTATCAACTTGGCCTGCTTGGCCTGATACGCGGGGAGAATATAGTTGCTTCACTGCATTCCATGGCTGACGTACTTGGCCATCTGCAATCGTCGAGCGTCAGCGACCCCGCCATGCGTTTATGGTGGGTTGGAGCTGCCGTTATCGATGCACTCAGCGAGGATGTGCTGGAAACCAGTGTGGCAGTCAAGCTCCTGTTCGGACAGATAGACCGGCAGATCAAGCGGGTCATGGATGAGGGTGAAGCCTTTTTTGCACGCCCGGGAGACAAGTCTGCCGATCTGCTTCGGAACCTTCTCTTCTACGCGGCTCGCAGTCACGGTGGTGGTCCACGGGTCAGCGAGGTTCAGGCAGTATTCCGGCTGAAGGATCTGTTGCCTGGTGATGAAGAACTGGCCGCTGCCCGGGAAAGTCTGTCGGGGCAGAATGCGGATCTTTTTGCGACCGTGGCGATTGCCGTGAAGGAAGAACTTGCAAGACTGAAGGACGGGCTGGATATCGTTTTGCGCGGCAAGGGTGATGACGAGGATCATCTTCAGTCGTTGAACGAGATGCTGCGTTCACTTGGTGATACGTTGGGAATGTTGAGCCTCGGTTCAGCACGAAAGGCAGTCCTTGCCAGAGCAACACAGTTGCAGGGATATATTGATTCCGGTGAGACATTGCCTGAAACCGTTCTCATGGACGTAGCCGGTACCCTGTTATTTGTCGAGTCGGCGGTAGACGGGATGGGGCAGGGCAAGATGCCGAGTGATGCTGCCGAGAGTGAGGTGAAGCAGTGTCTTGCCGAACGGGAACTGGATCAGGTGATGGATGCCGTATTGCAGGAAGCAATCAGTGACCTGACACGTGCCAAGGAAGCGATTGTCGAGTTTATTGACGCTGATCATCAGGTGGATGTTCTGGTCGACGTGCCGAAACTGTTCAATCAGGTCAAGGGTGGTCTGAAATTGTTGGGAGAGACCAGGGCAGCCAACCTGATCGGCTCTGCAGGGAACTATGTCGAGCGGGAACTGATTGTCAGGCAGAAAAAGCCGGAAGAGAATGAGCTGGATGCGCTGGCAGATGCCATCTCCGGAATTGAGTACTACCTGGAGGGGCGCAAGTGTCGACATTTGTATGGTAGTTCGGCGATCAAAGTGGCCGAAGCCAGTGTGGACCGCCTGGGTTACCTGGATTCAGATGAGGCTCGGGAAGAGGCGCCGGCCGACGCTACCGGGCTTTCAGAAGCGTCGCTGGATACAGCCGTCACGGAAGAGTCTGCGACAGCCGCTCCGGATGAACCGGTTGCAGATCCTGTTCCGGTGCTCTCATTTGCTGATCTGGAGAATGCTGTAGAGCAGGAAGGGAGTACCGAAGAGAGTACCGAAGAGGTCGAGCCGGAGTGGAATCTGGCCGACGATTTCAGCTTCGAGGAAGTGGAGCTTGCTGAACAGGAAGTCGAGCCTGCTTCCGAAGAAGAAGCTGTGGAATGCGAGCCCGTAGTACAGGCTGAAGATGACGGACTGGCGGTGCCTGGCGATGACATAGACGAGGAGATCCTCGAGATTTTTACCGAGGAGGCAGAGGAGGAGCTGGAGAGTATCAATACACAGCTTCCGTTATGGCTGTCGAATCCGGAAGATAATGATGCTCTGACTACCTTGCGGCGTTCTTTCCATACGCTCAAGGGGAGTGGACGACTCGTCGGTGCAACACGTATTGGCGAGTTTTCCTGGGCTTTTGAAAACATGCTCAACGCTGTTATGGATGGCAAGATTGAAGTTAGCGATGAGTTGACTGGTGTGATGGAGCAGGGGCGGGATGTATTGGCCGATCTGGTCGGGCAGATTCGTGACGGTTCCCCCGTGAACCAGCCTGTCACGTGGCTAATGAGCTGTGCGGACGCATTGAGTAAAGGTGAAGAAATACCTTCCTGTGAAAATGCATTCCCGGTGCAGGCCTGTAATGAAGACGAAGTTTCTGTCGAACCGGAGCCAGATGCAACTGTCCCGCTCGACGCCGGTATTCATGCCGATTCCAGCGAAGTGACCCGGGTGGATGTGGCATCTGCGGATGCCGCTAATGATGGTGACGCCACCGCTGATCAGTGTCTGAATGAAAATGTCATGGACGATGCCCTGTACGGCATTTTCAGTACGGAAACACGTACGCACCTGGATGTGCTGGAATCCTTCATACATCAGGCACTGGAAGGAAACCGCAATGTGACCGAGGAACTGGCTCGTGCCATGCATACCTTGCACGGTAGTGCGAACATGGCGGGCGTGGGGGCGATAGCAGACTTTTCCGGTACCCTGGAGCGTTATACGCGTGTATACCATGATACGGATCAGCCGATTTCCGATGAGGGTATCGTTGCCCTGCAGGAAAGTTATGCACTGGTTGACACGATGATGAACGGTCTTCCTGACCCGGTCACCGAGCCGGATGCACTGGCAAATGTCGCCAGTCGTCTGATCAGCATGTGTGATCAGGCCCTGGATGCACCTTCCAGTCGTGAAACAGATGAACAGCAGACAGTTGTCGACGAGGAAACTGTCCCTGAGGCGGAAGAGAATCTTTCTGATGAAGAGTCTGTTGTCACCAGTGATTGTGCTGCAGAGGAAGAAGATCCTTATGCTGATCTGGACCAGGAACTGCTGGAAGTGTTTCTGGAAGAAGCGCTGGAAAATCTTGAAGCCAGTGATACCTCGCTGGCTGCCTGGCGGGAGTCCGGCAGTGACCTGGAGGCACTGTCCGCGCTGCAACGCGCACTGCATACCCTGAAGGGTGGTGCACGCATGGCGGATCTGGGAACCATTGGCGATCTGGCTCATGCAGTTGAATCACTGGTCATTGCAATCGATGCAGGCCGGGAGGGAGCCGGTGGCGAAGCCCTGGATGCGGTGCAACTGGCGCAGGACCAGCTGGTGTCAATGATCGAGGCGGTCCAGTCACGCCAGGCGATAGTGCCGGTCGACGAGCTGCTTGCCAGGCTGGATGCGCTGCGTCAGCAGATACCGGCTGACGATGAGAGCCGTGAGCCGGCAGAGGATACGGCAAGCACGGCACGCAACAAATCCTGTGAGTCACCTGCAAGTGACATGTATGCAGGGATCGATGCCGAGTTGCTGGGCGTATTTCTGGAGGAGGCCTGCGATATCCTGACCAACAGTGAACAGACCCTGCAGAACTGGAAACAGTCGCCGGAAGAAACCAGCCTGATGGTCGAACTGCAGCGGGAATTGCATACCCTGAAGGGTGGCGCACGCATGGCGGATATCGACGCGATAGGTGATCTCGCGCATGCGGTTGAATCACTTATGGTCGGGGTTGCCGATGGTGAACGGGCCGTGGATGCCGCCATTTTCTCGGTGCTGGAGCAGGCCCAGGATCGTCTGACAGGGATGATTGACCAGGTACAGAATCGCGAGTCCGTCACCGCAGACGCTGAATTGTTACAGAACCTGGAGACCCTGCGTGAGGGTGGACAGGTTGCGGTAGAAGAAAGCAAGGCAGCTCCGGTTGCGGTGCAGGCGAATGATGATCCCGAGCGGCGCAGCCGGAGCCGCGTTAGCCAGGAGCTGGTGCGTATCCGGGCCGGGTTGCTGGATAACCTGGTAAACCATGCCGGTGAAGTAAGTATTTACCGGTCGCGTCTCGATCAGCAGATTGGCTCGTACCGGTATAACCTGGTGGAAATGGAGCAGACGGTCGTTCGCTTGCGTGAACAGCTGCGCAAGATGGAAATCGAGACAGAGGCCCAGGTTCTGTTTCGTTATGAACAGGAGGCGCAGGATTCTGACAGCGAGTTCGATCCGCTGGAAATGGATCGTTATTCACATATTCAGCAGCTGTCGCGCTCCCTGGTGGAGAGTGTCAGCGATCTGAGTAGCATCCAGGGCATGCTGGAGAACATCACCCGCGAGTCGGAGACTCTGTTGCTGCAACAGTCCAGGGTCAACACGGAATTACAGGAAGGGCTCATGCGTACCCGCATGGTGCCGTTCATCGGCCTGGCACCGCGTATGCGACGTATTATTCGTCAGACCTGCCAGGAGGTTGGCAAGCAGGCAGAACTCGAACTTTCCGGTGCCGAGGGTGAAATGGACCGCACGGTTATCGACCGTATTATTGCACCTCTGGAGCATATGCTTCGTAATGCCATTTCGCACGGCATTGAAACACCGGAACAGCGCGTGGCTGCGGGCAAGCCCGGGACCGGAGTGATTCGTATCACGCTGCAGCGCGAGTCGTCTGATGTGGTGCTGCGAATCAGTGATGATGGCGCCGGAATCAATCTGGATGCGATCCGCGAAAAGGCCATCGAACGGGGTCTGATGGAACAGGATGCCACACTTACAGACAATGAAGTTTTGCAGTTTATTCTTGAGAGCGGTTTCAGTACTGCCGAAAAGGTCAGCCAGGTCGCAGGCCGCGGGGTTGGTATGGACGTGGTAAACAGTGAGGTCAAGCAGCTGGGTGGCCGTTTGCATATTGACTCGGTTGCCGGTGAAGGAACGACTTTTGTGGTGAATCTGCCTTTCACTGTGGCCGTTAACCAGGCCTTGCTGGTGGAAGTGGGGGAGGATGTATATGCGGTACCGCTGACCAGTGTAGAAGGTATCGTGCGCATGCGGCGCGAGGAACTGAAGTCATACTATGACAATCCGTCTGCGCGTTTTTCCTACGGCGGTTATGAATATGAAGTTTGCCACCTCGGCAGTATCATGGGAACCGGGCAGCCCGGCCTGGATGCCGCGTCAGGTCGGCTGCCCATATTACTGTCCCGGTCGGGCGACCATTGTGTGGCATTGCAGGTGGAAAACTTGCTGGGCAGTCGCGAGGTTGTAGTCAAGTCCGTTGGAACCCAGATCAGCACGGTTCGTGGTGTATCGGGCGCAACTATTCTTGGTGACGGGCGGGTGGTTATGATTCTCGATGTAGCGCCGTTGCTGCGCGGCGGTGTTTCCATGATGGGGCAGATCGAGGCAATGCAGCAGCCTACCCGGAGCGAAGGCATAACCGTGATGGTGGTGGATGACTCCATTACGGTACGCAAGGTTACAACGCGCCTGCTGGAACGCAACGATATGAAGGTAATCTCTGCCAAGGATGGCGTGGATGCAGTCGCCAGGTTGCAGGAGCATTTGCCGGACATTATGTTGCTGGATATCGAGATGCCGCGTATGGACGGCTTCGAGCTGGCGACGCATATTCGCAACGAAGCACGGCTGCGGGATATACCGATCGTCATGATTACTTCGCGAACCGGTGATAAACACCGCCAGCGTGCCATGGAGATCGGTGTTAATCGCTACCTTGGAAAACCCTTCCAGGAAAAGGATCTGCTGGAAAATATTACCGAACTGCTTGTAGAGCAGACCAAAAATGCATAATGCACCGACCCGTCGGGTTGTGGACAGAATGCCTTCAGGATATGGAGTTGTGCTATGAGTGCTACTGCTGAATCAGTGCGAAGTCTGTGGATCCCGCTTGAAGGGATTAACCTGATGTTGCCCAATGTTGCGGTTGCCGAAGTGATTAATTACCAGCCGCTGGAACTGGTCGACAATGGCCCCGACTGGCTGCTGGGTGCGCTTCGCTGGCGCGAGCTGGAAATGCCGGTTATTGCCCTGGAAAGCATTTGTGGATTCGATCTTCCCGGGCGGGGGAAAACCCCGCGTTTGTCGGTAGTGAATTCTGTGCTTGCGGGTTCGGACTTGCCATTCTATGCCATAGTGACGACCGGTATTCCACGACTGGTGATGGCCGATGAAGATGCACTGGGTGGATCCGAACTGGCGGGCAGGGAGTTGCCGGAAACGGTTGCCGATGTCGTCAGTATTGGCAGTGAGAGTGCGTTGATCCCGAATCTTGAGTTAATTCAGAAGCTGGTGGAAAAAGCCTGGCAGAGTTGTCGCTGATTCTAGCCAAGATCTCCCCATAACACCTGCATCGCAGCGAGGGCCGCGAGCGCCGCGGTCTCGGTACGGAGTACGCGCGGTCCCAGCCGGATGCGCTGGAAACCGGCTTTTTCGGCTACACGGATTTCGCTATCGTCCAGCCCGCCTTCAGGGCCGATCAGCAGGCGTACGGAACGCGCCGACCGGAGTTCGTCAAGGCCGGATTCGGCTGTCGGATCCAGTACCAGTCGCAGTTCGTTCCTTGTGTTTTCCGAACACCAGGTTTCCAGTTGCTCCGGACGACAAAGTTGCGGTAGTTGCAGGCGACCGGACTGTTCGCAGGCGGAGCGTACCACACCATTCCAGTGCTGTAGTTTTCGTTCCATGCGCGCGGCTTTCAGTTGCACCTGGGTGCGCCGGGTCCATAACGGAGTGATCGCTGCCACGCCAAGTTCTACCGATTTCTGCAGTACGAAATCCATGCGTTCACCGCGCGATATGCCCTGGCCAAGTTCGATGTGCAGTTGCGACTCCCGCTGTACCTGTTCACGCGTTCGGATCCGGACGCGTGCCTGTCGTGCTTCGACAGCGTCGAGCACGGCGCGGTATTCGTAACCGTCGCCATTGAACAGCATCAGAGTATCCCCGATATGCAGGCGCAGTACCCTGAGCAGGTGGTGACTGCTGGCATCTTCCAGCAGTAGTGTCTGGTCGGGCAGTAGAGGCTGTGTGGTATGGAAGCGGGGTACGTGCATGACTCAGCTGGTGGTGGCTCGCTGGATGCCCCGCCAGGCGACATCCGCAATTTTACCGATCTGCTCTTCGCTGACGATATAGGGCGGCATGAAATACACCACGTTTCCCAGCGGGCGCAGCAGTACACCGTTTTCGAGACCATACCGGTAGACCTCCAGGCCGCGGCGTTCCTGCCATGGCCAGGGCTCACGACTTGCCTTGTCCTTTACCATTTCGATTGCCAGGATCATGCCCTGTTGCCGGACTTCGGCGATATGCGGGTGCTCGTCAAATGATGCAGTGAGCTGTTGCATGACTCCGGCGAGTTCGGTATTGCGCTGTATTACACTATCGTCCCTGAAAATGTCCAGCGTTGCCAGTGCGGCACGGCAGCCGAGCGCATTGCCGGTGTAGCTATGGGAATGGAGGAACGCCTTGAGCGTGTCATAGTCATCGTAGAAACTTTCGTAGACCGTGTTTGTCGTTAACACGGTAGCCAGTGGCAGGTAGCCGCCGGTCAGTCCCTTGGAAAGGCACATGAAATCGGGGCTGATAGCAGCCTGCTCGCAGGCAAACAGGGTTCCCGTACGGCCAAACCCGACTGCAATCTCGTCGGCAATCAGGTGTACCTCGTAGTGGTCACAGGCTTCGCGCAGTAGTTTCAGATATACCGGATGGTACATGCGCATGGAGCCGGCACACTGCACCAGCGGCTCTACGATCACAGCACTGGCCTCGTGTGCGTGCTGCTCCAGTGCCTGTCGCATCGGCTCAAACATGCGCTCGCTGTACGCCCGACAGGATTCCCCGTGCTCCCGGTGATAGCAGTCCGGGGATGCTACGCTGATGGTATCCATTAACAGCGGGCCATAGGTATCGCGATAGAGTTCGACGTTACCCACGGCGAGGGCGCCCAGGGTTTCGCCGTGATAGCTGTTCTCCAGGGTGATGAACTTTGTCTTTCCCTCGCGTCCCCGGTTACGCCAGCTGTGGAAACTCATTTTGAGCGCTACCTCGATAGCCGACGAGCCGTTATCGGCGAAAAAACAGCGCTCGAGGCCGGGTGGGGTGAGTTCCACCAGTCGTTCGGAAAGCTCGATTACGGCCTCGTGCGTGAAGCCGGCCATAATGACGTGTTCCAGGGTATTCAGTTGCTCCCGTAGTGCGGCATTGATGCGCGGGTTGCAGTGACCGAACAGGTTGACCCACCAGGAGCTGATGGCATCCAGGTAGCGGTTTCCCTCGAAATCCTCGAGCCACGCACCTTCGGCGCGGCGTATGGGGATCGGAGGCAGCGACTCGTGATCTTTCATCTGGGTACATGGGTGCCAGACGACCGATAGATCCCGCTCGACGTATTCGCGGTTACTCATCATATTCCCCGTATGTGTGGAATCAGGACTGCACCGGCGCCTCAATGGCTGAGTTGAATGCATCGGTGCCTGCGTGCAATAGATGATACCCGGTAGCGGCTACTCCTGCAGGCCCAGGTTTTTCCAGACGGCCGTCGAGGGGGCGGCACGGTTCATGGTGTAGAAATGCAGCCCGGGTGCGCCGGCATCCAGCAATGCGCGGCACATTTCGGTGACCACTTCCTCGCCAAATGCGCGAATGGATGCGGCGTCATCGCCACAGGCTTCCAGCCGCTTGCGGATCCAGCGAGGGATCTCGGCGCCGCACATGTCGGAAAAGCGTGCCAGCTGGGTGTAGTTGGTAATGGGCATGATGCCGGGCACGATCGGGATATCGATACCACGGCGTTCACACTGCTCCACGAAGTGGAAGTAGGCATAGGGGTTGTAGAAGTACTGCGTGATGGCGCTGTCGGCACCGGCTTCGACCTTGCGCTGGAAATTATCCAGGTCGACGGTAGCGTTCTCGGCCTGCGGATGAATTTCGGGGTAAGCGGCTACCTCGATGTGGAACTGGTCGCCGGTTTCATCGCGGATGAATTTCACCAGTTCGTTTGCATAGCGGAATTCGCCCGTTTGCCCCATGCCGGATGGCAGGTCTCCGCGCAGCGCAACGATATGCCGGATATTTTCTGCCTGGTAGCTTGCCAGGATATCGCGAATATTGTCCCGGGTGGATCCCACACATGACAGGTGCGGTGCCGCCTCGATGCCGGGCTGGCTCTGGATTTCGCTGACGGTTTCAAAAGTGCGTTCGCGGGTTGAACCACCGGCACCAAAGGTGACTGAAAAGAAACGCGGTTTGAGTTTTGCCAGCTCGTCACGCGTGGCACGCAACTTTGCCGCACCTTCATCAGTTTTGGGCGGAAAAAACTCGAAGCTGTAAACCCCGGGGTGTCCGGTTTGTGATTTCATTGCAGATGGTCCGGTTAGAAAGGGTTGTGGAACGGCCGACGAGCCAGGGCGGGCTCGCCAGCCGTGCTTCGCTCAGTAGCGATAGTGCTCGGGCTTGTACGGGCCGTGCGTATCGAGTCCCAGGTAATCGGCCTGCTGTTGTGTCAGGTCGGTGAGATGGGCGCCGATTTTCTCCAGGTGGAGTCGGGCTACTTTTTCATCCAGCAGTTTGGGCAACACATAGACACTGTTTCCGTAACGCTCGCCGTGGGCGAAAAGCTCTATCTGCGCCATGACCTGGTTGGTAAAAGACGCTGACATAACGAAGCTGGGATGTCCCGTGGCGCAACCCAGGTTCACCAGGCGACCCTGGGCGAGCACGATAATACGCTTGCCGTCCGGGAAGATTACGTGATCGACCTGGGGTTTGATTTCCTCCCAGGTATACTGTTCCAGCGAGGCAATGTTGATTTCCGAATCGAAGTGGCCAATGTTGCAGACAATGGCCTCATTCTTCATTTCCAGCATGTGATGATGGTCGATGACGTTCACATTGCCGGTGGTGGTAACGAAAATGTCACCGTCTGAAGCCGCTTCGTCCATGGTTACCACGCGGTAGCCTTCCATGGCGGCCTGCAGCGCGCAGATTGGGTCGATTTCGGTAACCAGCACAGTGGCACCCATACCGCGGAAGGCCTGCGCACAGCCTTTGCCCACATCACCGTAACCCAGCACTACACAAATTTTGCCGGCGATCATGACATCGGTGGCACGCTTGATGCCATCGAGCAGGGATTCTCGGCAGCCATAGAGGTTGTCGAATTTCGACTTGGTGACCGAGTCGTTGACGTTCATGGCCGGGAACAGCAGCTCCTTGTCCTGCTCCATCTGGTACAGGCGGTGGACACCGGTGGTGGTTTCCTCGGTAACACCCTTGATGCTCCCGGCCATTTTCTGCCACTTGTCAGGGCCGGATTCCAGGGTGCGCCGCAGCAGATCCAGGATAGCCTTCCACTCTTCGTTGTCGTCGTCTTTCGTGGCGGGTATCGCGCCGGCCTTTTCGAATTCCACACCCTTGTGTATCAGCAGGGTGGCATCGCCGCCGTCATCCAGAATCATATTGGGCATGCCACCGTCCGGCCAGGTCAGGGCCTGCTCGGTGCACCACCAGTATTCGTCGATGGTTTCGCCCTTCCAGGCAAACACGGGTATGTTGCGTGCTGCGATAGCGGCTGCCGCGTGGTCCTGGGTGGAAAAGATATTGCAGGAAGCCCAGCGCACCTGTGCGCCGAGTTCGACCAGTGTTTCGATTAGCACCGCAGTCTGGATAGTCATGTGCAGGCTGCCGGTGATGCGTGCGTCCCGGAGCGGTTTTTGTGCGCCGAATTCCTCGCGCAGAGCCATCAGGCCGGGCATTTCGATTTCGGCGATACTGATTTCCTTGTGGCCCCAGTCGGCCAGCGAAATATCGGCAACTTTGTAATCGTTGGTGGTATCGAGAACAGCGTTCATATTGCATCTCCCTTAAAGGTTGCTTAAGGTCGAGCGCCGTTGTTTTGAAATGCTGGTTTCCCCAAGCCTGGCGGATCCAGAAGTCTGGACCCGCTGCAGCGCCCCTCGGGGAACACAGCGGTATTAAAGACCCGCGATTATCGCCAATTCACGATGTCAGGCCAAGTGTCCGGTTGCACTAGGTTCCCGCATCCGCGCGCAGGGCCTCCACTTTGTCGGTGTTCTCCCAGGTGAAACCTTCGTGCTCACGACCGAAGTGCCCGTAGGCTGCGGTTTTCAGATATTTGATTCTGTCGGTGTTGAGGAGATCGAGCATGGTGAGAATGCCGTAGGGACGCAGGTCAAAATGCTCGCGCACCAGGTCGGTAATGCGCTCATCGCTGATCTTGCCGGTGCCGAAAGTCTCAATCATGATGGAGGTCGGTTGGGCCACGCCGATGGCATAGGATACCTGGATTTCGCAACGCTCGGCCAGACCTGCCGCCACGATATTCTTGGCTACATAACGCCCGGCATAGGCTGCGGAACGGTCTACCTTGGACGGATCCTTGCCGGAAAACGCACCGCCGCCATGGCGCGCTGCGCCGCCATAGGTGTCGACAATGATCTTGCGCCCGGTCAGGCCGGCATCGCCCATCGGGCCGCCAATCACGAAGGCGCCGGTGGGATTGATGTGGTACTGCGTGTCAGCCGTCAGCCATTCGCTTGGCAGCACCGGCTTGATGATGTGCTCCATTATCGCTTCTTCCAGTTCCTTGTGGTCGATGTTCGGGCCATGCTGGGTGGATAGCACCACGGCATCGATAGCGACCGGTCTGCCGTCCTTGTAGCGGAAGGTGACCTGGCTTTTGGCATCGGGTCGCAGCCAGGCAAGCGTGCCCTTGCGGCGCATTTCTGCCTGGCGTTGCACCAGCCGGTGCGCGTAGGTGATCGGCGCCGGCATTAGGACGTCGGTTTCGTTGGTAGCATAGCCAAACATCAGGCCCTGGTCGCCCGCACCCTGATCTTCCGGTTTCGCCCGGTCCACACCCCGATTGATGTCTGGCGACTGAACACCGAGGGCGGTCATGACCGCGCAGGTCTCGTAGTCGAAGCCCATTTCGGAACTGGTGTAACCAATATCCCGGATGGTGTCACGTATGACTCTTTCGTAATCGGGTTTTGCGGTGGTGGTGATTTCGCCGGCGATCATCACCATACCGGTCTTGAACAGGGTTTCGCAGGCCACACGGGCGTGTGGATCTTCGACCAGGATGGCATCCAGGATGGCGTCGGAGACCTGGTCTGACATCTTGTCAGGATGGCCTTCCGATACGGATTCGGAAGTGAAGAGATGTTCGCCTTTTTGCATCTTGTGGCCCTCGAAAATAAAAAACCCGCTCGGCGTCAGCTTAAGCGGGTTCTGGAAATTCCTTGTTTTTCCTCGCTTTAGCCGCATTTATTAAGCGCCCGCAATCTGATTCAAATCGGCGCTAAGTGGGCAGTACTCTAGAGATTTACCAGTTTTTGTCAAGCGGCCGTGTTTCGCAACGGGGTTCGCGTTGCCGGGGCATTGGGTTAGACTCCCCGGTTTCCCTGTATCTGGAGTGCGCAAAGCATGGTTTCACTGGAAACTCCCGTTTGTGAATTTGGCCTGCTGGCAGTCGATTTTGCCTTGCCCGGCGTTGATGGAAAAGTATGGACGCTGGATGAATGCAAGGGCGAGAACGGCCTGCTGATTATGTTTATCTGCAACCACTGTCCCTATGTGAAGGCAATTCTTGAACGCCTGGTTCGCGATACACGTGAACTTGCGGTGCTGGGCGTCAACAGCGTAGCCATCATGTCCAACGATCCGACCGATTACGCCGAGGATTCGTTCGAGAACATGCAGGCGGTTGCGCAGCGGGAAGGTTTTCCTTTCCCCTACCTTATAGATGAATCCCAGGAAATCGCCAGGGCCTTCGGTGCCGTGTGTACCCCGGATTTCTTCGGCTACAACGGTGATCTTGAATTGCAGTACCGTGGGCGTCTCGACGCCAGTCGCAAGGAGACTGCGCCGCCCGATGCGCGCCGTGACCTGTTTGACGCCATGGCACAGGTTGCCCGCACCGGACAGGGTCCGGAGGATCAGATCCCGAGCATGGGCTGTTCCATCAAGTGGAGCAACGAGAGTGCCTGATGCGCCGGGTCAAATTTATGCCTGAATAAGAAAAATTTTCTCTGCCGGCTGCGTCCGTCAATGAACCGACGTTGGCAAAAATCAACGGTTGCCCCGGCCTTCTATCTGTTGGAGAATGGCCCGCTTGATTCGACCCGGCCGACATGGCTTCACGCGTTGGATCCGACGCCGGTTGCACGGGGCATCCCAGCCTGGCAGAGAACACATTCACCAGCGGCCACAACCCATGCCGGACGTGGCGGCTTTGTTGCCTTGCGTAGCGGGCAGCTGACCGATTTTGGACACTAAAACAGGAGACAGCGATGGCCTCGCGTAAAGAACTTGCGAATGCAATTCGTGCACTGAGCATGGACGCCGTACAGAAAGCCAAATCCGGCCACCCCGGCGCACCCATGGGTATGGCGGACATTGCCGAAGTGCTGTGGAACAGCCACATGCACCACAATCCCGGTAACCCCGCGTGGGCCAACCGTGACCGGTTTGTCCTGTCCAACGGCCACGGTTCCATGCTGATCTATTCGCTTCTGCATCTGACCGGCTACGACCTGTCGATCGATGATCTCAAGAATTTCCGTCAGCTGCATTCGAAGACGCCGGGACACCCCGAGTACGGCTATGCGCCGGGTGTGGAGACCACCACCGGTCCGCTGGGTCAGGGCATCACCAACGGTGTGGGCATGGCGATTGCCGAGAAAGTGCTGGCCGGTCAGTTCAATCAGGAAGGCCACCATATCGTGGACCATTATACCTATGTATTCATGGGTGACGGTTGCATGATGGAAGGTATCTCCCACGAAGCCTGCTCCCTGGCCGGTACCCTGGGCCTGGGCAAGCTGGTTGCCTTCTGGGATGACAACGGCATTTCCATCGATGGCCACGTCGAAGGCTGGTTCACCGACGATACACCCAAGCGTTTCGAGGCCTATGGCTGGCACGTGATTCGCGATGTAGACGGTCATGATTCGGCTGCCATCGACAAGGCCATTCACGAAGCCAGGTCGGTCAACGACAAGCCCACTCTGATCTGTACCAAGACCGTCATCGGTTACGGCGCGCCCAACCTGTGCGGCAGCCATGATTGCCACGGTGCGCCGCTGGGTGACGATGAAATCAAGGCCACCCGCGAAAACCTTGGCTG
>JAUXGZ010000059.1 GCA_030621785.1 Gammaproteobacteria bacterium
GATTTATTTTGGATACCAATATCGTAATCGGGATACTTAAGGAAGACCGCGGTACGTTGGCCTTGGCACGAGCTAAAGAAATTGATTTCGAACGCATCTCAGTAAGCCGAATTACGAGGATGGAAATGTGCCTGAACACCACAGGAGATACCCGGAATGACTATTCGTGTAGGAATTAATGGCTTCGGACGTATGGGCCGGCTGGGGCTTCGGGCCGGCTGGGACAGGGATGAGCTGGCGATCGTTCGGGTGAACGAGATCGCAACCGATGCCACAGGCTCGGCGTACCTGCTGAAGTTCGACTCGGTACACGGTACCTGGGCAGTGGATTGTGAGGCCGATGGTGAAGCGATGATTATTGGTGGGCAGCGCATTAACTACAGTCGCAACCTGACGATTGACGAGACCGACTGGTCTGACTGCGACATTGTGATCGAGGCCACTGGCAAGCACCATAAGCAAGCGGACACCCTGCAGCGTTACTTCGACCAGGGTGTGAAGAAGACGATCGTTGCCGCACCGACGGAGGGTGCACTCAATATCGTCTATGGGGTTAACGATAAGCTGTACGATCCGGCCAGGCACCGTCTGGTGACAGCGGCCTCCTGCACCACCAACTGCCTGGCACCGGTGGTGAAGGTGATGCATGAGCGCATCGGCATCCTGCACGGTTGCATGACCACCATCCACGATATCACCAATACCCAGACCATCGTCGACAAGGGTCACAAGGACCTGCGCCGGGCCAGGGCCTGTGGTCAGTCGCTCATCCCCACGAGCACGGGTTCCGCCCGGGCGATCACCAATATTTTCCCGGAACTCACCGGCAAGCTGAACGGCCACGCCGTTCGCGTACCCTTGCTGAACGCCTCACTGACCGATTTCGTGTTTGAGGCGGCCCGCCCGGTCACGGTGGACGAGGTCAACGGGTTGTTCAAGGCGGCGGCCGACGGTGAGTTGAAAGGCATTCTCGGTTACGAGGAACGTCCACTGGTGTCGGTGGATTACCTGAACGATCCGCGTTCATCGATTGTCGATGCTCTGTCCACCATGGTGATCGACGGTACCCAGGTGAAGATCTATGCCTGGTATGACAACGAATGGGGCTACGTGAACCGTCTGATGGACATCGCCGTGAAGATCGCCAAAGGTCTGTAGATTATGGATGCCGCGACCCGCAACTACCTGGTCGTTACCGGCGGTTACTGGGCCTTCACGGTTACTGACGGTGCCATCCGCATGCTGGTTGTGCTGTATTTCCACCTGCTGGGCTATTCGCCCTTCGAGGTGGCGATGCTGTTCCTGTTCTACGAGTTTTTCGGCATCGTCACCAACCTGGTCGGCGGCTGGCTGGCGGCGCGCATTGGGCTTAATCTCACCATGCACATCGGCATGGGCATGCAGGTGGTGGCGCTATTGCTGCTCACGGTACCCAATGCCTGGTTGTCGGTTCCCTATGTCATGGCTGTCCAGGCCCTGTCCGGTATCGCCAAGGATTTGAACAAGATGTCGGCCAAGGCGAGTGTGAAGACGCTGGCCGGGGACGGCGGTGATTCGAAGCTGTTTCGCTGGGTGGCGGTACTGACCGGTTCCAAGAACGCCCTCAAGGGGGTGGGTTTCTTCATCGGGGCGGTGCTGCTCGAATGGATCAGTTTCCGTGGCGCCCTGATCGTGCTGGCGGGTATGTTGTTGCCGGTCCTGATCGTGACGGCTATGCTGCTGCCCAGGGGGTTTGGCAAGATGAAGTCGAAGCCGAAGTTCACCCAGGTGTTCTCCAACAAGCCGGCGATCAACTGGTTATCGGCTGCGCGCTTTTTCCTGTTCGGCTCCCGTGACGTGTGGTTCGTGGTGGGGCTGCCGGTGTTTCTCTATTCGGTATTGGGTTGGAGCTTCACCCTGGTCGGCGGTTTTCTGGCCCTGTGGGTGATTGGCTACGGCATCGTCCAGGCCAATGCCCCCCGACTGATTCGCAAGAGCCATCATGGGCAGGGACCCGGCGGCGGAACGGCAAGGCTATGGGCTATTGTTCTGGCTGTCTTCCCGGCGGCCATTGCCCTGGGTCTGCACTATGAGCTGGACCCGACGCTGGTACTGGTGACGGGGCTGGCTTTGTTCGGTGTGGTGTTCGCTATAAATTCTGCAGTACACTCCTATCTGATTCTGGCCTATGCCGACTTCGACAAGGTGTCGATGAACGTGGGCTTTTATTACATGGCCAATGCCGGCGGGCGTCTCACCGGCACCGCACTCTCCGGCTGGGTTTACCAGACCCAGGGGTTGACCGGTTGCCTGTGGTGGTCAACGGCGTTTGTACTGGCTGCTGCGCTGCTATCGTTCAAGCTGCCTGCGGTCGATACTCAGGCCGAAGCCGTCAAGAACGTATAGCCGATTAATTTCCGGGGAAGCGTCGATTCATAAAAGAGGATGTGTTATGAGTGTTTTACTGGAGTTTGCGATGTTTCCGATCAGTGCAGATGGACGAGACGGGGCCGGGGTTTCGGCTGCGGTGAGTAAAATTATTGATATGATCGACCAGAATGGTGTGTCGTATCAGCTGACATCCATGAGCACTATCATAGAGACAGAAACAATGCGTGAGGCACTGGACATCATTGAGAAATCGTATGAGGTATTAGAGGATTGTGAGCGTGTCTACTCGTCACTGACGTTTGACATTCGAAAAGGAAAGTCAAACCGGATGAAAACAAAGGTCGCTTCGGTTGAAGGGAAAATAGGGCATGAAGTTCAGAAGTGAGCTATGCGCCGGCGTCAACCCGCGCAACAAGACAGTTGTTTTATATCCTTGTTAAAGGTTTGTGCGCACAGTTTTAGTCCTTTCCCGTTACTCGGTTCTGACCGTGGTGGGATAACCTGCGTTGGCAGTCGCTGTGGTGAGATCAGACAGGCTGACCTTGTCCGGGTCAATGGAGTCAAGCCCCGAACATCGATATTCTCGAAATTGGCCAGGCACAGGGATGGTGGTGATAACCTGCCGTTGCAGACCTGTTGAGGAGTAAACAGAATATGGTATACCCGAATTTTCCGGCGTTAATTCGCTCCGGCCCGGTGCTGGCTTTTAGCCTGTTATCCATGAGTGTCCAGGCTGACTGGACGGATGCCCGGTGTGACATCTATCCCGGTGGAGAAGATCGCGCCAGTGCGGTCGTTCCGTGCGTTTTTTCCCAGCGGCAGGGCTATATCAACATCGACCGCTCCGATGGCGTTTCCTACGATCTCTCACCCCGGGATGATCGCCCGGGTAATTTCAAAGACCAGAATGGTCAGGACGTTTACCGCAAAAGCGGGCCTGGAAAGGATGGACTGATTTTCCAGTTCCCCGCTGAGACGGTCTATGTCTATTGGGATACCGCCGGTTTGCCCGGAACGGCTGATGCGGATAATTCGGAACCCGGGGTCGCAGAATGCGGCAAAAAAGAACCTGATTGCAAAACTGGTCTGTGACAGGTCGTGAGCGACGGCTAAACGCCGATACTGCTGAGCTTGATCATGATATCGTTCAGGATGCCCGTCAGTGCAGGATGAGAGGTCTCAAAATGCAGCATGGACTCTTTTAACTGATCGGTAAGGTCTCCGTCGCTGTCGGTGTCCCGGGGTTGATTCAGGCGTTTTTCCAGGTCTTTTAGCAGGCTTTCGAGTTTTTCTCTGGAGTCATTGTCGTCGACATCCAGTGTGTTGATTTCCGAGCGCAGTGTTTCTATGGCTTCGCTGAGTCGGGTTTCAGTATTCATGGCTATGTACCCCTATTGATTCTGCTTGAATAAGATGTCCTGGTTTTCCAGCTTCTGAATTTCCTTCAGTTCATCCAGCGTATAGGTGCCATCTCCGACCCGGAATCGGTCGTAACCATTGCTTGAATTAGCTGCTTCCGCGATGATCAACAGCTCGGCCATGATATCGATCTGTGCCATGTCCTCGTCGATGAATCGCTCCATCATCATGGTTAAATCATAGATCTCGTTGTTGTCCATTTCCGCTCCATTTCGTTGAAGGTCTGCCTGCTTTCGATCCTCGCACAGGACCGCCAGGGGTGCAATTATTTCCGGTTCCGGAGAGTGTCCAGTGCTTTTTTCAGCCACCCGAAACCGATGCGTTCCTGTTCGAGTCTCACGCCGCTGGCCAGCCGATTGCTCCTGAGGTCGTCGAACAGCGCCTGTTCCTCTTTGTTGAGCCGGGTGAGCTTTCCGGTGAAGCGGTCAGCTGCGGGCTCTTCTCCCCACAATTTCCTGTGTTCCATGAGGGTTTCCCGATCCATGAGCCATGAAGTTGCCGACGGGAAAGCGGCACGCAGACGGTTGAGAATGGCAAAGCCATGTGTGTCGATATCACCCCAGTAGTATATGGCAACATTCCTTAACCAGCTGATTTCTTTCAATCGATCCAGTCCGTACCCCAGTCCGAAGATCACCAGTGCTGCGGAGCTGTCGGGGAAGGCCAGTCCGTTAATCTTGTTCTCGGTGATAAAGACCCGTTTCACCGGCAGCTGCAGTCGGCCAAACTGCTCGGGCGGAACCGACAGGTCAGTCAGTGTGGAAATGGCAAGTGCTGGATCCAGTATCCGGAAGCGGATTAGTGGTGGTTCCTCGCGGAGGCCGTAGCGGCGGGAAAAATTCCGGACGCCGCATGCCTCGCGGTCGATGGCCGATTCTGGCAGAACACAGTCGAGCAATTCACCGATCAATCCCCGTCGACGCTCGATATACTTGCTGTCAACGCCGGGAATATCGAGCTGGCGAAGATACCGGTCCGGTTGTGGATGCTGATGAAAATGCTCCAGTACGGCGAGAAGTTTCGGCCAGTCTGCATCCTGTTCCAGAACGGCAAGCGGCTTGCGTTTGATCCAGTCTGTCAGCATCGGGAAACGGCCAATGATAGACATGCTCAAAGTGTCAAAGCGGCGTGCGGCACCCAGCTTTCCGATCATGCGCAGGGCATCGTTCCGGGTAGGGACCTGCACGGCGACAGGCAGCTGGTTCCGGCCGTGAACCCGGTGCTTTACCGTTTTCCACTCGATCTCGTAGCCAAAACCGAGCCGTTTTCTGCTGCCCGAGATGAGCGACTGAATCCAGGCGCGCACGTTATCGAACTCATCAGTCAATGCGTGCGTGTCGGGCTTTTTAAGCACCAGGCGTAACGGGAACAGGGCCTCACCAGCGAAGTGTGCCGACAGGATCTGGCCACGGTTCCAGCGACGTTCGAGCTGTTGGCTCAGATCCGCAGCTTGTGTCCAGTTCATGACGTGTTGTGCCGTTTTTCCTGCTCTGTGCGGTATTCTTCAATCGTCAGATTGCGCAGCAGTGACCGGCGGCCATCCTCGTTGTGTACAAAGCCGACGCAGGCGACATAGGGTTCGATAATGTGGATTTTCTGCAGCGGGGTGACGATCAGCAGTTGCAGATCGAGACGCTTGAACAGTTCCAGGCCGTAGCGCGCTGATTCATCCGAGCCGCGTCCGAAGGCCTCGTCGATCACTACGAAACGGAAGGAACGTGAACGTACCTCACCCCACTCAAGCCCGAACTGGTAAGCCAGGCTTGCGGCCAGCACCGTGTAGGCAAGCTTTTCTTTCTGACCACCCGATTTTCCCCCCGAATCGGAATAGTGTTCGTACTCGCTGTCATCCTCGCGCCAGCGTTCCGATGCAGAAAAGCCGAACCAGTTGCGTACATCCGTGACCTTGTGCGTCCAGCGCCGGTCCAGTTCGCTCAGTCCCTCGCGGCCACGAAAGCGTTCGATGATGTGTTGTACCTGGATGAACTTGGCTTCGGAATACTGCTCGTCTTCAGAGCCGGTCAGAGCGCCTTCGGTGCAGGCGCGCAGGTCCTGCTGGAAATCACGGATGTCGTTGTCAGGGGAGGGCTCTGCCAGCAGGCTGATGAAGCGTTCCGGATTGTAGTCGATGTCTCGCAGTGAACGATTGATGGTTTCGATTCGCTCGCGGATGGTTTGCCGCTCTCGATTGAGTTGTGCCTGGAAATTGGCTACTTCACGTATCGTGTTCTCATTCAGCAGGGCCTTGAAGCGGGCATCGAACCGGGGCAGGTCATCACTTTGCAAGGTCTGCAACATGGCCGCATAATCCGGGGCAGCTTCGATGCTGACGTCTACTTCGCGGGTTTCCAGCGGGTAGGACTGGCAATACGCCTCCATCGTCTTTATGATTTTTTCGGCCAGTCGGGCAAGTTTTTTTTCCTCGGCATCGATCCGGGTCTGCAACGAGTCGCGTAATTCGGCCTGCCGGTTGTCGCAGGACTCTACTGTCAGTGTGTGTTCGCCCAGTGCTTCAGTACGCAAACTCTCCAGGCGGGGGAAATATTGCAGCCTGATGTTTTCGGGGGTGCTGTCGAGCAAGGTGCGCTCTGCCTGAAGCTGTTCACCGGAACGCTCGGTTTTCTCTTCACAGCGGGCGTGTTCGCGCTTTAACTTGTCCAGTGATTCCTCTGTGGTCCGGATATCCTGTTCAAGTTGTTGCAACTGGTTTTCCAGCGTGCGCAAAATATCCGATTCGCTTTCCAGCTGTTGCTTTTCCCTTTCGAGCTGTTCGATTTCCACCGCCAGTGGCTTCCAGTCGAGTTCACGAAAATCACCGAACACTTCCATTTTTTCCAGGCTACCAAGCTGTTGGTTGAGACGCTTCAACTCGGACTGGTGCGACGCAGTTCTTTTTGCTGCCGTTTGCGCGCGTGTTTCAAGATCGGCAGCCTGCGCCGCCAGGGCCTCGATCTTCGCCTTGTTGTCCCATCCCAGCACATAGCGGGAACGGTCATCGATACGATGGCGATCATCTTTTTCATGACGTCCGCCGCCAGCCTTGATCTGGCCCTTGCGAGTAACGGCTTTTTTCTCGCGCCGGAATTGCTCCAGATTATCGCAGCAGGCGTAGTCGAAACGGCGCGCCAGCTCCGTTTCCAGCCATGCATAAAATGGCGAGTCAACCCGGATGGCCAGTTTTCGTACCAGGGATTCCGGATGCAGGCGAGAGCTGTGCATTGCCACTGGCTGGCGCACGCGATAGTAGACCAGGCGGCCGCGGAGGTGGGTGCGGTCAACCCAGCCTGTGGCTTCTGCATACCGGGCTTCCGGCACCATCAGGGAAAGACCAAAGCCGTGTAGCAAGCGTTCGACGGCGCCTTCCCAGTCGCTTTCATCTCCCCGGACCTGGATCAGCTCGCCAGCGAAAGGCAGTGTTTGTTCATCCACACCCAGCGACTGGCATAGTCGCTCACGTATGGCAAGCATGGCCGAGGGAATGTTCGAACGGCGCTTGTGCAGTGAATCGAGTTCCCGGCTTACGATGCCGTGTTGTTCCTTTATGGTTTGCAGCTCGACGGCGGCTTCGGTGAGCTGATTCTGTACGTTGGCCTGACAGGCTTCGGCATCTTGCCGCTGAGCTTGTATAGCCTTTCGGTTGGTCAGGAAAACGTCGGCATGCGATGCTTCGGACAGGCCCAGTAGCCGGGCCAGTTCGTTATACTGTTCAGCTCGCCGGTAACGCCCTGTCTTTTCTTCCTGTCGGACTGTGATCTCGGTGCGAATCCGCTCGATTCGGTCGCCACCGTTTTCGGCGATCGCCCGTTTCAGTTCGTCGCGCGTTGCCAGTTGTCTGCTTTTGCGCTCTTCCCGCACCCCGACTTTCTGTTCCAGCAGAGCACGTTGCTGTTCCAGTCTGGCCAGTCTGCTTTCGAGCAGCTTGCTTTTGAGCGCGGCAAACCAGGGACGCAGTGCATCGCGACAGCTGCGTAAATCAGTGATCTGCATCAATCTTTCGGCATGCTTCGTGGTATCACTGGCCAGTGGTTCCAGTATGCTGATCTGGGTCTTGGCCTTGAGCACGGCTTCATGAGCACGACTCAGATCATCGAAATGGTGAACCAGTGCCTCGATGCGGGCTTCGACGGGGAACGCTTCCAGCATGTGTTCACGTACAAAGCCGGTCAGATTGCCGACGGCTTTCATCGATACCGTCTGGTTGAACAGTTCCAGGGCTTGCTCGTTATCGATTCCAAAGCGCCGCCTGAAGGCCGCCCCGTAGCGCGGGAAGCTGTCGAATACCTCGATGTGTCGGGTGTTCCGCAAACGTTTTTTCAGCACACTGATATCATCGCCAAATTCCGAGAAATCTGCTGCGATCGTGAGTGCCTGATCCGATACGATATAGAAGCGCGCAGGCTGCCCCTGTGTGGCTCTGGTCCAGAAAACCTGCGCCAGGGTGACGTGCTGATCGAAGCCCTCGTTATAGAAATGAGCCAGGATAACGGAGTAGCTGTTATGGTCGCGCAGGGCGACGGCACGGGCAGCCAGCCCGGCGTCGCCACGCTCCGATTTGTAGTGGCCGAGCACGTAGGACTTCAGTGATCGCTCGCGCGCCTCGGCACCTGCGGCCTTGTTGTAGGTGATGCGCTGTGCCGGCACCAGCAGGGTGGTGATGGCATCGACCAGTGTCGACTTGCCGGATCCGATATCGCCGGTTACCAGGGCATTATCGCCAGCCGGCAGCAGGCGCCACACCTTGTCGTGAAAGGTGCCCCAGTTATACAGCTCCACTCGATGCAGGCGAAAGCCCGCATGTTCGTTGCTGTCGGAAAATTCCAGGTGTTGAATCTGCATGTGTTTTCAGCGAGTTGTGGTCATGGGGTCTGGATTAGCTGTGCGCGGTACTCCGCGAGCCGCTCGTCAAAATCAGCCAGCCATTGTGCATCCACAAATGACTTGAGGATACGGCGTACTTCGAACTGTCCTTCCTGGCCACGTAGCTTGCGCATAAAGCCCAGTTCCACGACCTTGTTGACGTGGTTATCGATGCGATCCATGAGCCTGGCTTCATTAGCGGTATCGGGCAGGAACACCCGCATTACATCGACCAGTTGTTCACGGCTGATGATCAGGCGCGGTTCGGAGGCGCTGGCATCGTGTTCTGCGAGTTTCTTCCGCAGCAGGACCAGCAGCAGGCTGACCGGGAAACCCAGCTGGCGGCGCGTTACCAGTCGCGGTAGTTCGGCTTCTCCGTCGCCCGGCCGGCGTTGGCGCAGGTAGGCATAGCCTTCTGCTTCGTCGAAGAGCAGCTCCAGGCCGAGTACCTCGATATAATCGCGTACCCGGGCCTGCAGGCCGGCCAGCGCTTGCCACAGCTCCGGACTCTGATCCTGGTACAGGACACCCTTGAACAGTGCAATAAGCACTGGTGAGAGCTGCTGTGTATCCGTTTCCATTTCGTTCATCGTATTAGCGGCAGAATATCACAACGGGCAGGCTGGCGCGGCGCCGGATGCCACTGGCATCCGACCAGTCAATGGTTTCGGACTGCTGGTCGTCGATGATGGCCTTGCGGTCATCAGCGGCCAGACTCAGGTAGGCGAGCAGTTCTGCCAGTCCCTGCTCCAGGGGCCAGGTTTCCAGCAGGGTTGTCAATGCGATCTGTTCCCGGGTCTGCAGTGCGCGGCGTATATGTGCTGCCAGCCGGGGTTTGTCGACATAGATCTGCTCGAACAGTACACCGGTGTCTACCTGGTCTGTACCTTCCTGCAATGTCTGCTGGCTAATGTGCGGCTTCAGCGGTGGAGAAAACAGCGGGCGATCCATTACCAGGCCGGGCGTCGGCGAGGTGTCGTCGAGGACCATCATGTTGCCGGGTGACGGCTGGTTTCTTAGCTCCACTGCCTGACGTTCAATGTTGTGGATCAGGTTCATGATGCGCCGGTTTTCCAGCCACACCTGGTCGTCCAGATATTTTCGCAGTTGCTCCGATAGACGAGCGACGGTGCGCTGGGTGGCTTCACCGGCCTCCATCCAGTCATAGTGGATGCGTGACAAACGCTTATCGGGATGCAGCTCACGGACCGGTTCCAGTGACAGGGTGCGTTCCAGTAATTGTGACAGCTCCTCCTGTCGCGCCGGTGACATGAGAAAGTCCCAGAAGGCGTGGAAACTTCTGCCCTGGTCGGAATCAGCGATACTGTCGCGTTCGCCAAATATGGTCTCCAGCAATTCACCGCGGCTGCTGTCCCAGGTGGCGATACGCTCGCGCACCGTCCGGTCCAGGCCACGGAAATTCTGTTCGACCTGACGAAAATCGGCAAGCAGGGCGCGGGCCGTCTGTTCCACCTGGTAAAAACGTTCTCTTATCCTGGTCGGGTCCATGAGTGACACTTCACCCAGCCGCAGCTGTTCGATTCTGGAATCGATTGCCGCGCGTTGCTTTTGCAGCTCGGCAATTCGGGTTTCGGGATCCGCCTCGCTACCCTGGACGATTTGGGTAAGTAATTCGAAAATAGTCAGCAGACGGGATTCGGTGCCGACGAACTGCTTTTGTTCAAGCTCCATCAGCCATTCGATGGCTTTTTCGGTCGCCGGAGTCAGGTCGAAATGCGGTTCGTCGTCACCCTGCGGATAGAATTTCCGCAACCAGCCACGTTCATCGCTTGCCCAGTCATTCAGGTAGTCACCGGCAGTGCGTGGAAAAAGATCTTCCCCCAGTTGCTGACGTAACAGGTAGAGGAAGTCCTCAAGACGCGTCGCCAGAGCGGATTGCGAAAGTACCCGTTCGTTTGGCTGGATGTAGGTTTTATCCAGAAAACTGATAATCAGCGGCGCATGGTCCGCGTTCAGCAAACGCCAGGCAGGGTGGTTGCGGCGCAGTGTCTCAAGGGCAGAGTAGTCCAAGGTAGTAATGTCCCGACCGGTGCGGATGCCTGAATCTGAAGTGGATACTATCCCACAGAAGTCGATCCTGTTGAACATGGCGCGGCTGCGCCGGCAGCCATCCGGTAGTGTATAATGGCCGATCTGGATGGATGTATGCGTAGAAATATCAATCAGTTACCATTCTTCTTGCAAGTAAGAAAAATTTAGCGTGAGGCCCATGTCCGTTAATACAGACGACCTGAGAATTGTGGATATATATGAGGTGGTTCCTTATGCAGATCTGCAGGCGGAATTTCCCATTACCGAAAATGCCGCCCGGACGACGCATGATACCCGTCAGGCCATTCACCGCATTCTGCACGGGGAAGATGACCGGCTGCTGGTAATCGTTGGTCCGTGCTCCATTCACGATCCTGAAGCTGCCCTGGACTATGCCGCCCGGTTGAAAAAGCTTCGCGATCAGCTCGGCGATGATCTGCTGATTGTGATGCGGGTCTATTTTGAAAAGCCACGTACCACAGTCGGCTGGAAGGGGCTTATCAACGATCCCGACCTGGACGACAGTTTCCAGATCAACAAGGGGCTGCGGCTGGCGCGTAAGCTCTTGCTGGATCTCAATGACAGCGGCGTGCCGGCCGCCACCGAATACCTCGATCTTATGACACCGCAGTATGTCTCCGATCTTATCAGCTGGGGGGCTATCGGTGCGCGTACCACCGAGAGCCAGGTGCATCGCGAACTGGCATCCGGTCTGTCCTGCGCCGTGGGGTTCAAGAACGGGACGGATGGCACTCTGAAAATCGCCATCGACGCTATCCGTTCGGCCTCGCAGCCACACCATTTTCTGTCCCTGACCAAGGCCGGACATTCGGCGATTTTCACCACTGCGGGTAACGAGGACTGTCACATCATTTTACGTGGTGGCAAGCAGCCTAATTACGATTCAGACAGTATCGCGGACGCTTCCCGCCAGTTGGAGGAGGCCGGCCTGCTGGCACGTCTGATGGTCGATTTCAGTCATGGCAACAGTGCGAAGGACTTCAGTCGACAGAACCTGGTTGCGCAGGACGTCGCCACGCAGATCGCTGCGGGTGACGTGCACATCATGGGCGCTATGATCGAAAGTCATCTCAAGGAAGGGCGCCAGGATATCGTGCCGGGCAAGACGCTGGAATACGGCAAAAGCATTACCGATGCCTGCATTAACTGGGACGACACGGTGCGCGTGCTGGACACGCTTGCGGATGCCGTTCGCAGGCGACGCGAGTCCTAAGGGCCCGGGCTTCAGCCTGAATTCTTTTCAAACAGTTTTCTTTCCCAGTCCAGGGATGTCTTTACGATAAAGTCCAGGTCGTCATGGGCCGGCTTCCAGCCCAGCAGTGACTGGATTTTTTCCGCCCTGGCGATCAGGGTCGGCGGGTCACCGGCGCGCCGCTCTTCCTCCTTTACCTTGACGGGAGTGCCGTTGACCCGGTTCACCGCATCGATGACTTCACGCACACTGTAGCCGTGTCCGTAGCCACAGTTCAGTGTTACCGAGTCTCCCTCCTTGCGCAGGTAGCCGATGGCCTTGATGTGTGCATCGGCGAGATCATCAACGTGTATGTAGTCACGCACCCCCGTGCCGTCGGGAGTAGGGTAGTCGGTACCGAATACGTACAGCTGTTCGCGTTTCCCGATGGCGACTTCCGCGGCGACCTTGATCAACAGCGTGGCCTTTTCGGTGGACTGCCCGATGCGGCCCTCGGGATCCGATCCCGCCACGTTGAAGTAACGCAGGATGACATGCCGCATGCTGCTTGCCTTGCTGAGATCGCGCAGCATCATCTCACTCATCAGCTTGGATGTGCCATAGGGGTTGATGGGGGCAAGCGGGCTTTCTTCGGTGCAGCTTGATCCTTCCGGTATCCCGTATACGGCGGCCGTCGAGGAAAAAATGAAATGTTTCACGCCGGCATTCGAACAGCATTCGAGCAGACTGCGGGTGCTGCAGGTATTGTTGCCGTAATACTTGAGCGGTTTCTCGACCGACTCCGGGACGATGGTGTGCGCGGCAAAGTGGAGTACGGTATCGACCTCGTTGTCTGCCAGAATACGGTCGACCAGCTCCTTATCACCGGTATCGCCGATCACCAGCTCCGCGCCCAGTACCGCATCCTCGAAACCCGTGGACAGGTTATCCAGCACCACTACCGCTTCGCCGGCATCCGTCAACATACGTACTACATGGCTGCCGATATAACCGGCGCCCCCGGTTACCAGAATCTTGCGGTTTGCCATCTGTTGCTCCTGAATTATTGTTTAAACCAGAGCCGTTTATGATAACGATAAGCCATTGAAGTTGGAACTATCAGGATACCTTCCTGCACTGTTCCAGCACCCTGTGTGCCGAGTCCGGGTTATAGAGTTCATCCAGGGGCACCGAGATCCCGTTTTCGATAACGACCCGGGCGTGCTTGCGGCGCAGCTGGCGCGGTTCACGCACCCCGCAGGAGTGTGCAATTACACCGACTTCATACACTATATTCTCTACATAGCTTGCCACTCGTCTGGCTTTGTCGGCCGGCACCAGACCCTTCTGAAGGTGCGGGTCGTGGGTGGTTATACCGGTGGGACAGGTGTTGCGGTTGCATTGCAATGCCTGGATGCAACCCAGTGCGAACATGAAACCACGGGCAGAAGTTACAAAGTCGGCACCGGCGCAGAGTGCCCAGGCTACTTCAGCCGGTGTGATGAGCTTTCCCGAAGCGACGAGTTTGACCCGCTCCTTGAGGCCGTGCTCGTGTAGTTTGTTGGCGACCAGCGGCAGGCTTTCCTTGATCGTCAGGCCCATATAATCCATCAGGCTGGTTGGCGCGGCCCCCGATCCACCGTCGGCACTGTCGATGGTAATGAAGTCTGGAGCGGACTGATGGCCGCGCTTGTTGATTTCCAGGAACAGTTCATCCAGCCAGCCCGAGGTGCCAATGACGGCCTTGAAACCCACCGGTTTGCCGGTGACGGCGCGGATGCGCTCGAGCATGTCCAGCAGCTCGGCAATGTTATTGATGTCCGGATGACGGTTCGGGCTGATGGAGTCCTGACCTTCCGGGATGCCACGGATCAGGGCGATTTCCCGGGTGACCTTGCTGCCGGGCAGGATGCCGCCCTTGCCAGGCTTGGCGCCCTGGCTCAGTTTGAGCTCGAACATTTTTACCTGTGGGTGGGCGGCAATCTCGTGCAGTTTGTCGTTGCTGAGATTTCCGTGTTCATCACGGACCCCGTATTTGGCGGTGCCGATCTGAAATACGAGGTCGGCGTTACCTTCGAGGTGGTAGCTGGAAAGCGCGCCTTCGCCGGTATTCATCCAGCAGCCGCACTTCGCGGCACCCTGCGAAAGAGCCAGTACAGCGGGCCGGGACAGTGCGCCGAAGCTCATGCCGGAAATATTGAACAGGGAATGCGTGGCGTAGGGCTTTTCGCAATCCGCTCCAATGGTGATCTCATGGGGCCGGGCGGCGTCGGTACCCAGGGTCGGGAAGGGGCAGTTTACAAACAGGATGGTGCCTGGCGCGGAAAGACTCCGGGTGGAGCCAAATGCAGCGGTATTGTCCAGGTTCTTGGCGGAGCGGTATACCCAGGAGCGCTCGGCACGGTTGAACGGCATCTCCTCGCGGTCCATGGCAAAGAAGTACTGACGGAAGAATTTGCCCACTTCCTCGAAGAAATAGCGAAAACGGCCAATGACGGGGTAATTGCGTCGAATGGCATGCCGCGTCTGGGAAATATCAATGATATAAACGACAATAATGGTCAGTACAATCAGACCGACAACAATAACAAAGAAGGTTGCCAGAACCTCCAGTGATCGCAGCATGAACCCGACGTCCGGCCCGCCCATTGTCCGTTTCTCCTCCAGGTCCTGTGCCTGAGCGCCTGTATCGGCTGCTCTGCCTGTCAGTGTAGTCCATGCCCGTTTATACTGTGCGTTCTTCTGTAGTTGAACGCTGAAACCGGTCGAAGTTCCCGCATGCAAACCGCTTATTCACCGATCTCCGTTGCGCCCATGCTGGACTGGACAGATCGGCATTGCCGTTATTTCCTGCGGTTGATATCCCGGCGCACTCGCCTGTACACGGAAATGATTACCACTTCGGCGCTGATCCACGGGCAGCGGGAGCAATTGCTGGCCTTCGATGCAACGGAACACCCGCTGGCCATACAGTTGGGTGGCAGTCAGCCGCAGGAGCTGGCTCGTTGTGCGGCCTGGGCGGAGCAGGCCGGGTTTGACGAAGTGAACCTCAATGTTGGTTGTCCCAGCGACCGGGTTCAGTCCGGTCGTTTCGGTGCCTGTCTGATGCTGGAACCGGCACTGGTGGCGAACGCAGTGAACGCCATGCGGAACGCGATCTCGATCCCGGTATCGGTAAAGAGTCGAATTGGTGTGGACCGGCAGGATAGCTATGCCGAGCTGGCAGGTTTTGTCTCCGCGCTGGTGGATGCAGGGGTGGATGTTCTCATCGTGCACGCCCGCAAGGCCTGGTTGAAGGGGCTCAGCCCGAAACAAAATCGTGAAGTGCCGCCGCTGCGCTACGAACGGGTGTACCGGCTGAAAGTGGATTTTCCGGAGCTTGAAATTCACATCAACGGTGGCGTCAGGACGCTGGACGAAGCAAC